>NZ_JBFAXL010000004.1:0-359137 GCF_040680795.1 Streptomyces sp. NPDC051976 | reverse complement strand
GGACTCCGCCATGCCCGAGCACCGAAATCGCATCGGCCACCCGACAGCGGACCCCTCAGCGACGCCTCATCACCCCAACCGAAACGGCGAGGCTAATGCCCGACACCGAAAACGTGGACGAGCTGACCGACGACGACCGGCGACTTCTCAGCGAGGAGCGGACACCGGTGGTGACGGGCCGCCCAGTACCGTGGCCACAGCTCTACCTCATCGCCCGCCGCACCGGCCAGGGGGTAGCCGAGGTGACCGCACGGCTACGGAACCTCGGACACGACGTTCCCAAAACGTATCCCGCCCCGAGCGATCCGCTGGACCGAAGTATCGCCCTGCTCGCCGAGTGCAAACTTGACGTATACACGCTCCATCTCATGGACGAGCCAGTTTTCCTCCCCCAGCTCATCTACATGGCGGACACGAAAAAGCACAGCCTGTCCGCGCTAGCCGAGGCTCTGACCACACTCGGCTACACAGTCTCGGTGGACGTCGAAGAACTCGACCAGTTGAGCGAACGAGATACGTCCTCCCTTAGCTATTCCCTTCCTCTGCTCATGCGCTTCTATCCGGTCACCCCCGTCGAGCTCTACGCCATCGCCAGGCACGTCGACCGCCCTCGAGCTGACGTCGCGGCGGACCTGGCGGCCCTGGGCTGCACGATCGACCCCACGGATGAGGAGTTCGAGCGGGACGTACGGGCGGAGGAGCGCCTCGAGCGAGCGATCACGGCACCACAGGAGGCGGTTGCGACCGAGGGCGAGCCATCCGCGATCTCGCTCAGCGCCCTGGCGGCCGTCGCCCTGCGGCAGGGCAAGACCCTCCGAGAGGTGGGCCTCAGGGCGAACACGTGCGGGATGCGACACGAGGCGGAGGGGTGGTTCGCGTAGCTTCGGTACGCCGGACGGTGGTCGGGTTGCTGCGATGGTGACCATGCCTTGGCAGGCGTTGGCACGCTTGTGGCAACTCGTGGCGACTGTCGCCCTTTTCCCGCTTTTGCCAGCAGGAGCGCGGGGCCCTTCTAGGATCGGCCCCTCCGCGGGAAGGGCTTCCCGATGGGCCACGGGTTAGCCAGGCCAAACCACTCCGTCGGCGTGCGCGCAGGCTCAACGAATTGCACTAGGCCGTGGGCGTCGAGGGTCGAGCGGCGCCACATCGGGAGAGGGGGTATGGACCACTCAGGGTCGGGGTGCTCCCACATGGTGTGCTGTTGGGTGCCCACCAAGGCGGGGTGCAGTTGATTGACAACGAGCACTGCAGACACGTGGCGGTGGTCCCAACGGTCGCCCTTGTACCAGTAACCGTCCGGCTTGCGGACGATAGTGTGCGAGTGGTCCTCGGCGCCGGGCCCGGTGTCTATCAGCAGGGCCTCGGTGCCGTACAGCGCGTTCTTCACGTCGCCCTCATCGATGGTCATGCTGCTCAATGCCACCGCGACGACGTACGGGGCACCGAGCGGCCCGTAGGCGGAACCCTTGTCGCGTAGCGCGCTCTTGATGCCCTCCTCGTCCTGTACCCAAAAGGGCTGTCCCCCACCGTAGATCCCTAGGGGCCTCACGCCATCCTTCCCGCGCGCCTCCGGTGACTTCGGAAGCGCGCGGAACTGGATCCGTCACCCATCCGCCTCGTAGGGCATACCTGAAAAGTCGCGGCGGCCGTTCCCGCGATCCCGGTAGGCGTCTGGATTCAGCTCTGCCAGCCATTCTTCCAGTGTGGAGCGCAACGGGCGAGCCCGCAGGGGGCCGTCCCCCCTGCCTCTCCACGTCGATCCACAGGAAGAAGTTCGGGCTGTCGATCTTGTCAAGCGACTCGTACACGGTGTTGACCCTCGCGACCGCGCGCACTGAGCTGTCGCTTGGCGACGCTGCTCGAGCTTCCAGGTAGAACGCGCCGCCGTCCTTCTCCGCGAGGAAGTCCGGGCGGCGGCTGGTCCCGTCGACTTCCGGGTGGCAGGTCACGTCGTAGCCCATCCGGAGAAGGCATTCATGCAGATACAACTCGAAGAAGGCTCCTTTGGACTGCCGGTCGTCCCTGGAGCGCAGACGTCCCCTGACGTCCGCTTGGGCGTCCGGGCACAGCCGGGAGAACCAGTCCTCGATCAGGTCCCGGACCTGATCCCAGAAGACTCCCGCGACGCGGTCGACGAACTGGGAGTAGCTCTCCCCGTGCCTGGCCGGGGACGGGTCAGTTCGCTCAATCGCCGAGAAGATGTCGACGCTGATCATCACACCCGGTCCACCGACCCCAAGGCAAGACGATCTGCCGACCGTCGAAGCACCTCGTCGACTCGCTGACCACCACCTTCGGCGACATATTCTGATTCCTTGATCCACCTGATCCTTGGTGCGCCTTCAACCGCCTGGTCGCTCGTGGCCGTCTCGACGACCGGGCACCGACGATGGGGGCTGCAGGATGTCGCCGCCAATTCAGCAGCGCAGATGCTGGGACAGCCGGCGGTGCGGGGGTGCGGTGCGGGCGCTTGCCAAGCGCTCATGGTGCGGCGGAGCCTCACAAAGAGCGCCGAGGTACTGATGTTCAAGGAGATGCCGCGTGGAGCACGGTCGGCGCGCAGAGCGGACTGTGGCTGCTCAGATCGATGGTTGCGTAGGAGCCAACCGTCCTGGGCTTCGATCCAGGATTCTGCGAGACGTTTACTACTACGGGGCCTACTTGGTAACGGATTCCGCATCGCTGTTGGCATCTGCTCGTTGTCCATGAAGACTGCGGTTGATAGGTGCGCCAGGCTCGGCGAGAGTGGGGGACATGAGCAATCTGCTAGAGGCGGTGGAAACCGCTCAAGACAACATCGAGCGTCTGGCCGACCCAGGTGAGTTGCGCGCTGCCGCCGAGCAGATCATGAGTTACGCCCGGAAGTACGAGGCCCGATCCATCCTGGCTGCCAGTCCAGCGGCAGAGCGACTGGTTGGGGCCTTGCTGTCGGAGTACCACCAGCTGGTGGCCCTGACCACCCATGTGGCCGGGGCACAAGCTGAGGTTCTGATCGTGGACATCAATCTGGCGAGTGGGATGTCAGTCGCCCAAGCGGCCCGCGTGGCTCGCACAGCCGGAGCTCAGCATGTTCACGCGGTCGTGCTCCATCAACTGACCGCAGTGGCGGCGCGTGCCTCTGATTGCGGAGTGGACGTGTTGGACGTACTTGGCCCCGTCCCTCCGGAGCGTCAGGGCTCTACGACGAGTTCTGGCTTGGCTTAGGAAGCGCAGACAAGGCGGCAGAGGTCGCCTCTGGACGCTTGGAGTCGAGGTCCTTCCCTAGCTGTAGAGCATCGGCCTTGCTAATTCCGAGAGCTTCGCCGACCTCTTTGCCGCTACGGTAGAAGATCTTCGGGATCTTGTGTGTTTTACACACGTACGCCAATGCGCCCTCGATCATCAGGCGGCGACGCGGCCCGACAGCCCGGCTCCCCGTTGGGGCCATGTCTGCGATCCGGATGACCACAGCGCCGAGCGTCCTGGCGGAGAGTTTACTACTTAGCTTCCGGCCTAGGTCGTCGATCTGATCGACGATTTCCGTCTCGGCCGTCTTGAGCTCGCACCCCTCGTCGTAAATTGGATCTTCGTAAGATCCACTAAGTACGACGCAGGTGATCACGGGACGACGCCCTACGCCGGAGAACCCCACACTGACGCCAAGTACATCCATGCGTAGCACTATAGGGTGTGCGCCATGTCAGGATTGGTGGACGGCAGAGTTGGCAGCCGCATCAGCGACCGATACGTGGTCATCGGCCTCTTGGGGGAGGGCGACGCTGGTGAAGTGCACAGGGTTCTGGACGAGCACCTCAACGGCGAGGTTGCGATTAAGTTGTTCTTCCCCAAGTCCGGCGTGTCGGCCACTTGGGATGAGGCGCGCGTGCTAGCACGCCTGCAAAGCCAGTACCTCCTGCCTGTTCACAACGCGGACGTCATAGCTGGAACAGATATTCGATATATCACGACCCCAGTGATGGCTGATGATCTTGAGAACGCTTGTCGGCCTCATGGAGTCGACGCCGCACAAGCGGCGCGTTGGGGTCAGCAGCTAGCGTACGGGCTCCAGCGGATGCATGAGGAAGGCCTACTGCACCGAGATGTGAAGCCGGGAAACGCTTACCTAGATGCGCACGACGACGTCCTGCTCGGCGACCTGGGCATGGCGGTTCAGATGGACGAGAAGGGTTGCGCGGGGGCTGATGGAACGCTCGCAACCGTGGCTCCGGAAGTCTTGCAATCGGATACTTGCTCAGTTGCATCGGATATCTACTCCCTGGCAGCCACGCTCTTTTATATGGTTTCCGGAAGATACCCCAATGGCTCGCTTTCCCTGGATAAGAGATCACGGCGGGATCGAATTATTGCCGGGGAATTTGACAAGCTCCGCGATGTTGCACCGCATATTTCTCAAAGTTTCGGGCAAATTATAGATCGGGCACTTTCGACAGATCCAGCACTACGCCCTCAAAGCGCTCAGGCATTTGCAAACGAGCTTGCCTCCAGTCATCACCATCGCCGGTCGTGGCGACAGATCCCGGCTCACGGCGGACACGATTCCTGTTTCGAGGGAGGGGAGACCACGACGGCCAAGGCTGTCACGGTCTGCGTAACTTCCCAGCCAAAGGGGCGGCTGGCCATTGAGGTCCTGCGAGCTTCCGGTGGGCATGTGCGTGCACATGAGCACGAAAACCTGACGCGAAATCGAGCCCTGACAACCCTTCGCGCGCTATTTCGCGATCTCTGATTTAGCTCGTGGTGGTTCCGGGACGGAGTGCAGAATATCCTCTGATGGGTCATTCAATGCTGCCCTGCGTTGCTGGTTTCGAGATTTAGGGAATTTAGAGAACGCTCCGGGCCACCACGCAGGAGCCGGCCCATTGCATCGTGATGCGGCAGCACTCGTCCGTAGATCGGGCTCATTCAGGAACCTCCCAGATCGGGAGGAGTAGGTGGTCGGGAACGTGGATTGGGCACCAATCTGCGAAGCCATCGCCCGGCGGCCGAACCTGATACTGGCGGCGCTGTCGCCGACACCCTCCCTGCTCCGGACGCGTCCCGGACGGGCCGGTGTCGACACCGACGTCCTCGCCCGGCTATCACCGACGGGCTGCTCATCGACGGTCTCCTAACGACCCACGAGTGCTGCCAGGACCAGCGCGACCAGACCGCTGAGCACGAGAGCCGCGCACATGCACTCCGGGTAGAGCCGCAGCCGCCCCAGTTATCGCGTAGGCGCATTGGCACCACACGCGCAGGAGAGGCCTCAATACTCCTTCTCTGCACATGTAGCTCAGATTCGGACAATCATCCCCCGAGTGGTTCTGGCCAGATTGCGCCCGCCCTGGAGCAGGGCGACGCACTGTACTGCAGCTTCTGCGAGTGCTTGCCGCTCGCACCGGGCCGTACCTCACTAGATGACCTGTTCTACCCACCTGGGAATATCCGATTCCAGTATGTGGTAAATATGTTCGATTGCGGGGTCCCGAGTCGGCACCCACCCTGATGTGTCGAATATGCCGCCGACGCCTGCGGAGCCGTCGGCTCGGAGCCTGTCACGATCATGGGGGAACGCGTTGGACATCATGCAGGTCGCGGGCGTGGGGGCGGCGGCTCTGGTCGCCGAGATGGCCAAGAGCACCTGGGAGACCGTGCGGGCGGTGGTGGCCCGGATGCTGCGGCGGGACGGTGAGCGGGGCGCCGAGCAGGTACTGATGCTTGTAGACGGCGCCCGGCAGCAACTCATCGACAGCCCGGAGAGCGAGCGTGGACCGGTGGAGGAGCGGCTGCGCGGCGAACTGCTGATCCAGCTGGCGGCCTTTCTTCAGCGGCATCCGGACGCGGCGTCTGAACTGCAGCGGCTGACGGAGCAGGTCGAGGGCGATAGCGCGGTCGCCGGGGCCCGGACGAACGTGCACCACAACACCAACAGCCAGGTCGTCATCTCAGGTGGGGCGATCAACGCGTCGGGGGGCTTCCACTACGGCAGGCCCGAGGTGGGTCGGTGAGCGACGAGTCCTTCGTCGGTGCGGTCCCGCCTCCTACTCCGCCTCCGCCACCTGCTGCCCCGTGGGCGCCGGAATTCCGGGTCGACGTGGGAGGCAACCAGAACTCGAAGATCATCGTTGCTGCTGGATCCGTCACCATGAGCAGCAAGCCCCAGCTGCCCGTGGCCGACATTCCTCAGGCTGAGTTGGATGTCGTGGAACTGGCATGGGTGGATTTGAGCGCCCGGGACGAGAAGGTCCACACGGCCGGCGAAGCAGTTGAGCGGCTTACCCGGGAAGGGCCACGGTTGGCCGTCGTGGCCGGCGCCTCCGGCTACGGCAAGCGCACGGCCGGGATCAAAGCCCTGGCGGAGGTATCCCGTAGGGAACGGGAGATGCGGGGCAGTCCGCTCACACTGCAGGAGATCCGACCCGACTGGGAGCGCCCCGGGTCACCTGACATTTCAGTGCTGCCCGATGACCCCGGCAGAGGGTACTTGCTCGATGTCGCGGCGGAGATCGGCTCGTGGCACAACCCCGGCAATGTGGCCGAACAGCTCGTCAACTACGCGGAGAGGCTCAATTACGTTGGCTCGTACCTGGTCGTGATCGCTGACGACCACGGTTGGCCGGACGGCTCGGGAACATTGGCCCGCGTGCTCGTCCGCGCGACGGCGCGGCCATCCGCGCACCGCGTGGCGGAGGCACACCTGGAGATGGTGCACCGCAAGCCAGACCGCCTCCGATGGCTTAGCACTGCCTCGTCGGAAGGTGAGCAGCCTGGTTCGGCCGCCCATTTGCTGAATGACAGCAGTCGTCCCGCGGACGGTGTGCGCCTGGCCACAGCACTTGCCCACGCCGATGGCACAGCAGAAGGCCTCAAGACCGCTCTGAGCACCTTCCAGGAGTGGGGCAACGATGTCCAAGGCGTCTTCAAGGCCACGAACGAGGATCCTGAAGACCGTGCATTGCTCGTCTCCGCCCTCTTCCTCGACCGCAAAGACGCCCTGACCGTCCAAAGCGGAGCCCGGATTCTGCTGAACGAACCTGAGAAAACAGACGTCCGCGCGATCCTGACGGGGCCCGACCTGACCACCCGCCTCGAAAGGATGGGGGCCGAGGTCACCGGCCGGAGCGTCACGCTGGGGCACAAACCCGGTTACGCCCGGGCCGTTCTTCTGCACCTGTGGCGGCAGCGCGCCGACATTCACGCGCCGATACTGCAGTGGCTCGACGCCCTCACCGCCCCCAAGGGACTCGCCGCCGACCGGCTGGCCGCCATCAGCGACCTCCTGGTCGAACTGGCCGTCGCCGAAAAGGACATCCGTGTCATCGACCAGATCCACGCCTGGATCGACAAGGGCGACGACAGCAGCGAGCACCGCAAACTGATCGCCCGCGTCCTCACCGTCGCTGCCGAGTCCGACACCCTGGGGGCCGAGGTCCGTGCCCTGCTGCTGGACTCCGCCCAGGCCTCGACTGAAGCCGTGGCCACGGTCGTAGCACTGGTCTGCCAGGGCGAGTTCGCCGAACACTACCCGCGCCAGTCACTCGTACGACTGCGACACATTCTCGACCGATCCGCCGCCGACGACGCCGTACTGGCTGCCCAGGACGCATTGCGGGACATCGCCGCCCGCGAGGGCCAGTTGCCGCGGGTGTGGAGCACCGTCATCAAGTGGGCCACTGAGAAGAAGCACCTGGCCGGTCACCGGGCCTTTCTCTCACTCCTGGACCCGAGCGTCGCCCCATACGTCCTGCAAGTCATGCTCGCAGCCGCCCAACAGGACCCGGACGTCAAGGATGCCCTGGTGGAGGGATGGAACGTGGCCCTGGCCGACTCCCGAGTCGATGCCGAATGCCGACAACTCCTGGTCGCTTGGGCCCGCGCACGGGAATCGAAGCAGGTACCGGAAGGCACTGTCACCGAGATCCTCAACGAAGTCGTGGTGCAGCACCTGTACTCCACGCCCATCTCCGCGCTCATCTTCGGCGAACCGGGTGTGGCCAACGACGCGGCGGTCATCGAACTGCGCAAAGATCTAAGGCTGCCGCCCACTCTGTCGGCCGCCCTGCACAACGAGCCTTCCCCTGCGGGGTCCTGACGGTGGCGGTCTCTCGATGGGCGCGGCGCCGTACACGCAGACGGCTGCGGCGTGGACTTACCCGCTTCGACGCCCGGCTGCGCAGCTCATGCCCCGGCATCGGCTTCACCGCACGGATCACAGCCAGCGTCCTGACCGACCCCCCATATGCGGAGACGGACAAGGAGATCGTGCACGCGGTCCGAACAGTGCTGAGAACGGCTGCTGAAGATGTCTCCAAGTCCTGCGATCCGGCGGACCTCGCAACGGCACGCGACCGCATCGAGCATCATTTACGCCAACAGCGCACGCTGCCGGCCCAGGCCACTTTCACGTTCAGGGCCGAGCTGACGCTCGAACTCCTACCCGACGATCAGGCAGCGGTGGGCGCTCTTCTCGCTGCGCAGCGCAGTCAGGCTATGACAGACATTCTGCGTCAGCAGAAGGTGGAGGCGGCCGCGGCGGAACTCGCCGACCCGGCGGCCTTGCTTCTGCGCTGGGTCGAACGCGAAGACGCCCAGTGGTCAAAGCTTCCCTCACTGGCTGAGGACGCGAGGGCGCTCGCGGCAGTCTTCGCGCAACACCGCCCGGAGCACGAGCGAACGATTGAGTATCAGGCCATCGAGGTTGTGCGTGAGTTCTTGACCAGCTTCCCCGATCACGCCCAAAAGCGCATGCTCTACACACTTCTGGCTGCTGGCATGGAGGGCGCACAGCGCCCCCACCACGCCGCGAAAGCCCAGGCGCTACTCAAGGGGCACATGCCACCTGACACTCCGAGCGGCGGATGAACACCACCGGGCTCATACCGAGGAACGCTGACCGTAGGCGTCGCGAATGAGTACTTCCCTGTGGCGGTGCTTACTGGCGCCCCGCACAAGCTGGCGTGCATGGCAACTGACACGCTACGCCAACGGCAACATCAGCTACGACACTGCATGGCGCCGAGCCCGGATCGATCTCCACCCTGACGAGTTGCCCTACCGGCACCATGACCACCTACCGGACACCACCCACAGCACCAAACCCACCTCTGCCTGATAGGTAATCCGGCATGCGGTCGGTAGACAGCGGGGTGACGCGCGAGGTACGAGCGCGCCCCAGACCCGTGCGGTCAGTGCTGGTTGTAGAAGGTCTCGACTCTCGGAGCGCGTGGAGAAGGTGGCTCTGGTTCCAGACAAGGGTTCGGTCGAGGAGTTCGCGCTGGTAGGTCTGGATCCAGCGCTCCATGAAGGAGTTCATACGCGGTACCCGGATGCCGCTCCTGACGATCTCGAGTCCGGCGTCGGCGAGCACGGCGTCGAAGGCGGCCGTGAACTTGGAGTCGCTGTCGCGGATCAAGAAGCTGGCCTTGCTGCCCGCGTCTTCGAGGTCCATGGCAAGGTTGCGTCCGAGCTGCAGGACCCATTGTGCGGTGGCGCCCAGGATCCGGATGCGCCGGGTGGAGTGCTCGATGATGGCGAAGACATACAGGCGTGCTCCGGTCAGGGTGCGCCTTTCGAAGAAGTCGCAGGCGAGCAGGGCGCCTGTCTGCCCACGCAGGAAGTCGGCCCACGGCGTGCTCGCTCGTTCCGACGTGGGTGGGATGCCGTGCTCCACGCGGATCTCCCAGACGGTGGAGGCGGCGACCTCGATCCCGAGCGAAGCGAGTTCGCCGTGGATGCGGCGGTATCCCCACGAGGAGTTCTCGTGGGCGAGGCGCAGGCCAGGGCGCGGATGGAGCGGATCGTAGGTGGTCGTCCACGCCGCTTTGGCATGCAGGTAGCAGCATGGCGCTGTTTGAGCAGGTTGCGGTGCCAGCGCAGCATCGTGTCCGGACGTACCAGCAGTAGGAGCTGGCGGAGCTTGCCCATCGGGAGGTGGGGGAGCAGACCGGCGAGGATGGCACGATCGGCGTCGGTGAAAGCGGGCTTGCCGGCCCGGCGTTGCAGGATCAGCAGCTGGTGCCGCAGAGCAAGGATCTCGATGTCCTTGTCACGGTCACTCATCGGCAGCAGACGAAGGAACGCGAAGCAGCACGACAGATCATGATGCCCTCTGCACCCAGAGTGGATGAGGACATCGGTCCGAGTGGCAGGAGAGCTCCGGGGGCCAGTGATCAAGTTCGTGACCTGTGCGGTCTTATCGGCACCCGCAGTGTCCGCCAGGGGACACGAGCGAGGCGCTGGCACGGAACGGTCGAACCAGGCTGGCCCACCGATCGCGCACGTCTGCCGCACCTGAAGCAGGGGGGACCCACAGCTCCTCACGGCAGTCTTCCACGGACGGGCTCTTCTCCAGTGATCACCTGGACAGCCAACGCACGGCGGCCGAGGGCGTCCGATCCGGTCCGGCGTCAGATGGCCCGTTACCAAGCGTCTGCGCGCAGTTGCGTACAGGCTGATCCGCGTGGCATATCAGTCATCCTGCTTCAGGTGCACACGCAGCTCGGATGGATGTATTGACGGCCGATAGCATCACCCGCCGTCGAGACGATGCCGAATCTCAAGGGAAACGCTCTGGCCAAGCCCGTGGCCCAGTCGGGGTGATGGCGAGGTGATGGCACACCGCCCCGCAATCGCCAGGTCACGCCCCCTGCCGCGCCAGGTCGGCCCCATCGAATGGTAGGGACACGTCGAATGTGGAGGACGCCACTATGCCCGTCACCGCCACTCCCCCGCCACGCGGCCGCGTCTACCGCAGGTGCGGCTGCCGCCGGCCCGACAGGCGGCAATTCGGGGCAGCCTGTCCGGAACTCCAGGGCAGGAAGCGACATGGATCCTGGGCGTTCGCGGTCGATCTGCCCTCGATCGACGGACGGCGCCGGCCCCGCTGCCGCAGCGGATTCCCCACCCGTAGCGCTGCCGCGGCGGCGCTGGCACAACTGCTCGAAAACGAGGAGAGCGGGCTCGAGACGCAGGCCGATCTCACGGTCGCGGCCTACCTCACCGCCTGGTTGCGCTCGAAGCAGGAGCCGCTGCGTCCCACCACCTATGCCCGCTACCGCGACAACGTGCAGCGGGATCTGATTCCCGCATTCGGGCCCATGCGTCTGGTCGACCTGCGGCCGCGGCACATCGTGGCGTGGTCGGATCGCGAACTCGCCCTCGGCCGGGGGCGAACGGCCGTATACCGCGCCGGGGCCGCTCTCTCCAGCGCCTTGGGCGCCGCCGTGCGGACCCGGCTCATCGCCGACAACCCGTGTCGGTACTCGCTCATCCCGCGCCCGGCGGCCGGCGAGCGGGTCTGCTGGAATCCCAGTCAGGCCGCCGCGTTCCTGCGGCACAACCACACCGATTACGCGGACCAGTTCGCCGACATCTTCGAGCTGCTGCTCGGCACCGGCATGCGGCGCGGCGAGGCGCTCGGGCTGCACTGGGCGGACGTGCACCTGGCCGAGAACGTGCTGCTGGTGCGGTGGAACCTCACCGCCGTCGACAACAACCAGCTCTTCCTCGGCCACCCCAAGACCAAGGCCAGCCGCAACTGGGTCAGCCTGTCCCCACGCGTCGCCATCGCACTGGAGCGCCAGCAGGTCCAGGCGCGCGCACGCCTGCCGGAAGGGGCTCCACTGGAGGGGCTGGTGTTCTGCCGCGAGGACGGCTCCCCGTTGCGGCCGCAGTCGGTGCTCACGGAACTGCGCCGGCGCTCGGCCGACCTCGGACTGCCCCGGATCGGGGTGCACGATCTGCGGCATACGGCAGCCACGATCATGATCAGCTCACAGGTCCCGCTCGCCGTGGTCTCCAAGACGCTGCGGCACTCGACCTTGTCGACGACCGTGAACCTCTACGGCCACCTGCTCCCCCACGCCGCCCGCGACGCCGTCACCGCATTGGGGGAAGCCTACAAACAGGCGGATCTGGCGGCCGGTGGCGGCAGTGACGCCGCAGCGGCCTGACAGGTCCATGCGGCGAAACCGGGCCGCGCCGACGGACGGGAGCGATGAGAGCTGTCATCACCGTGCCATCACGTGTACCACCAACGCATTCAGCGGGCCCGTCGTTGCCGACGAACCCGCTGATCGCACCGTCGGGACGACAGGATTTGAACCTGCGACCCCTTGACCCCCAGTCAAGTGCGCTACCAAGCTGCGCCACGTCCCGGTGCTTGATCGTCCGGGTGAGTGGACCCCCGGCTGACCGCGCATGAGAACAATACCGCACCTGGGGTGGTGTTCGCGCGCGGCATGAGTGGGGGGTGGATGGGGGCGGGGAGCGGGGGGAGTTGAGTACGGGTACTCATGTGGGGTGGGTCACAGTGGGGGGAGCGTGGGGGTATGACGAAACCGATTCAGCAGGAGACGACGGCCGCGTATGCCGCGCAGGCGGCGCTCTCGTTCGCGCTGGCGCTGGGGGCGATGGTGGTGGGGGTGGCCTATCTGCCGGTGGGCGGATGGGTTCGGGCGTTCTTGGGGGTGGGGTTGCTGTACGTGGTGACGTCGGCGTTCACGCTGGCGAAGGTGGTGCGGGACCGGCAGCAGGAGGGGCAGGTCGTGAGCCGGGTGGACCAGGCGCGGCTGGACAAGCTGCTGGCCGAGCACGATCCCTTCAAGGTGGAGGGGCTGTAGCGGCCCGGCGACCGAGCGTGGTCGCCGGGGGGTTTACGCGGCCGGGGGTGGCTCGTCGCCGAGGAGGTAGCGGGCGCCCGGGCCGCGGCGGGCCGCCTGGTCGCCGAGGTTGTAGAGGCCGCAGCGGGTCAGGGAGAGGCAGCCGCAGCCGACGCAGCCGGTGAGCCGGTCCTTGAGGCGCTGGAGCTCGGCGATCTGGTCGTCGATGCGCTGCTGCCAGGCGCCGGCGACGTGGTTCCACTCGGCGGGGCTGGGGGCGTGGTCCACCGGGAGCTCGGCGAGGGAGGCGCCGACCTCGTCGAGGGAGAGGCCGATCCGCTGGGCGGCGCGGATGAAGGCCAGGCGGCGCAGGGTGGAGCGCCGGTAGCGGCGCCGGCCGCCGGAGGTGCGCTCGGAGTGGATCAGGCCGAGGTCCTCGTAGTAGCGCAGCGCGGAGGCGGCGATGCCGCTGCGCGCCGAGAGTTCGCCGATGGGCAGCAGGTCGCGGGTGGAGAGCGTCACAACCTCCGAGGATACGCTTGACCTCAAGTCGGCTTGACGTCGCAAGGTCGACCCATGACACGTCACCTGACAAGCCCGGCGGCACGTCCGACGGCCAGCCCCGCGGCAAGCACGACGACCCGCCCCACGCCCATCCCGACGACCCGCCCGGCAGCCACCGATGCGGCGGCACGGCACGGGTACCAGGACCTGCGACGGCTGATGTCGCAGATGACCGGCGACGAGAAGCACGGTCCTGCGGCCACCTCCACCCTCGATGTGCTGTGGGTGCTGTACGACCGGGTACTGCGGGTGGATCCGGCGCACCCCGGCGACCCCGCCCGGGACCGGTTCCTGCTGTCGAAGGGCCACGGGCCGATGGCGTACTACGCCGTGCTGGCTGCCAAGGGCTTCGTCCCGCAGGAGTGGCTGACCGGCTTCGGGGCGTACGACTCCCCGCTCGGCCACCATCCGGACCGGATGCTCGTACCGGGGGTGGAGATCGGGTCCGGGTCGCTGGGGCACGGGCTCGGCCTGGGGGTGGGCACCGCGCTGGGGCTGCGGGCCCAGGGGCTCACCGACCCGGGGGTGTGGGTGCTGGTCGGCGACGCCGAGATGGACGAGGGCAGCAACCACGAGGCGGTGCAGTTCGCCGGGGCCGTGGGGCTGGACCGACTGCATGTCGTCGCCGTCGACAACGCCTCCGCCACCTACGGCTGGCGCGGCGGGCTGGCCTCCCGGTTCGCCGCCGAGGGCTGGTCGGCGGTGACCGTCGACGGCCGCGACCACGAGGCGCTGTACGAGGCGTTCACCGCGCCGCACCCGGGGCGGCCGCACGCCGTCGTCGCCCAGGTCGAACCCAAGTCCTGACGCGGACGGCCACCCCCGGGCCGTCCCTGGGCCACCCCCGGGCCGTCCCGGGCCGCTCACCCGCCCGCACGGACAGCCGCACGGACGCCCGCACGTACAGCCACCCCGGCCGCTCACACCCGGGCACCCACCCACCCACCACCACACGAATTCGGGAGCACCCTGATGGACACCATGCGCGAGCGCTTCTCCGCCGTCACCACCGAACTCCTCGACGCCGACCCGCGGCTCGCCGTCGTGCTCGCCGTGATCTCCGGCGACCGCTTCAAGGACGCCGCGCGTGCTCATCCCGACCGGGTGATCGACGTCGGGATCAGGGAGCAGTTGCTGGTCGGGGCGGCGGGCGGGCTGGCGCTCGCCGGGCTGCGGCCGATCGTGCACACCTTCGCCAGCTTCCTGGTGGAGCGCCCGTTCGAGCAGGTGAAGCTGGACCTCGGCCACCAGGGCGTGGGCGCGGTGCTGGTCAGCGCGGGGGCGTCGTACGACATCGCCGCCGGTGGGCGCACCCACCAGGCACCGGGCGACGTGGCCCTGCTGGACACCCTGGACGGCTGGACCGTCCATGTGCCCGGCCACCCCGACGAGGCGGAGGCGCTGCTGCGGCACGCGGCGGCGGACGGCGACAGCCGGGTGTACGTACGGCTCAGCGACCAGTCGAACGCGGCGGCGCGGCCGGTGTCGCCCGGCCGCTTCGAGGTGCTGCGCGAGGGGCGCGACGGGGTGGTGCTCGCGGTCGGGCCGATGCTGGACGCCGTGCTGGAGGCGACGAGCGGGCGGGACGTGACGGTGCTGTACGCCTCGACGGTACGGCCGTTCGACGCGGCGACCGTACGGGAGGCCACCGCGCGGGCGGGCGCGCCGGATCTCGTCCTGGTGGAGCCGTACCTCGCCGGGACCTCGGCGGCCCACGCCGAAGAGGCGCTCATCGACTTCCCGCACCGCGTGCTCTCGCTCGGCACCCGCCGCGAGGAGTTGCGGCACTACGGCAGCCGGCAGGAGCACATCGCCGGGCACGGCCTGGACGCGGCGGGGCTACGGCGCCGGATCGACGCGTTCCTGCGGGTCTGAGGAGGCTGGGGCGCGGCGCGAAAGCCCCTTCTCACGCCTCGGGCGCGGCAGCGGGCCCCGGCACCGGCGAGAGCGCGGGTGCGGGTGCAGGCACGGGCGCGGGATCGGGCGCACCCGGCCCACCGTCGCCGTGACCGCCCGCTCCCCCGGCGTCCCCGGGCGACCCGCCCGCCGCACCGCCCGGCACACCCGGCGCCGCGGGAGGCGACGGCGGCGACGGCGGCGTCTTCACCCCGGCCGCGTGCCGCCGCGCGTCCTCCGCGCTGTTCTGAGCGCCCAGCGTGCCGAAGTAGAAGCCCGAGACCGTGGCCAGCACCGTCATCAGCGAGGTGACGATGGTCTTGCGGAGGTCGCCGGAGTCCGCGCCGGACGACAGCATCGCGACGGCGAGGGCGAAGCCGACCAGGGCGAGGATGAGGACGGCGATGATGCTGCGGGTGAGTCCGCGGACGCCGCGCGGCTCGCGCAGATCCCGCAGGAAGTCCCGTACCTCGGCGTCGGTGGCCGCCTGGTCGATCAGCCGGTCGGTGAGCTGCTGCCGCCAGGCGGTGGCCCGGCGTACGTCCATGATCAGCGGGACGACGGCGATCGCGGCGATCACCACGATCACCGCGGCGATCAGGACGAACGCCGACGAGCCCTTCAGTCCGAGGATCGGTTCTGCCGCCCCGGCGGCGGCGAGGCTGGGCGCGGAGTGCGTCGTCATCTGGTCGGTCCCCCCGTACGCGATAGGGCCGGAATGGTCCCAGCGTCGCGGTGGGACGGTCAAGTCCGTTGCCCGCCAAGGCAGTCGGGGATCGCGCTGCTCCGGCCGAACCCCCGTGACGCGGCCCCGCCCCGCCGAAAGAAACCGATCACCGGAACAGCTCTCACCGCGAAAGCCCCTAGCGGCGCGGCCCCCCACCTCAGGAGAATCATTCCGCAGACCACAGGCATATCCCGGCACCGTGGGACTTGAGGACTTGAGGAGCAGCACCATGCACGAGGCGCCGCACGCTGGGGCAGCGCAGGCGGGGATCGGGCCCACGGGGACCGGGCCTGACGGGGCCGGGCAGGCCGAGGCGCTCCCGTACTACGAGGACATGTCACCCGGCAGCGGAGCGCTGGCGCCGCGGGCGTGGTGGGCGGTGTCGGACGCGCGGCGGGTGAACCTGGGCGGGGCGTGGCGGTTCCGGCTGTCGGCGACCGCCACGGCGGAGGACGACAGCTTCGCGCGGCCCGGGTTCGACGCCTCGCGGTGGGGCGTGCTCGCGGTCCCGGCGCACTGGCCGCTGCAGGGCCAGTCGCTGGGCAACGGGCCGGGCCCCGGCAGCGGGCGGCCCGCGTACACCAACGTGCGCTACCCCTTCCCCGTCGACCCGCCGTACGTGCCCACCGAGAACCCGACCGGTGACCATCTGCGGGCCTTCGACCTGCCCGACGACTGGCCCGGCGGCGCCGCGGTGCTGCGCTTCGACGGCGTCGACTCGTGCGCCAGGGTCTGGCTCAACGGGCAGGAGCTGGGCACCTTCAAGGGCAGCAGGCTGCCGGTGGAGTTCGAGGTGGGCGAGCTGCTGCGGCCGCGCGGCAACGTCCTCGCGGTACGGGTCCACCAGTGGTCGTCCGGCAGCTACCTGGAGGACCAGGACATGTGGTGGCTGCCCGGGATCTTCCGGGACGTCACCCTGATCGAGCGGCCCGAGGGCGCCGTCACCGATTTCTTCGTGCACTGCGACTACGACCACACCACCGGCACGGGGACGCTGCGGGTGGAGTGCGAGCCCGGCGGCAGCGTGACCGTACCCGAGCTGGACCTGGACATCGCGACGGGCGAGACGGTGACGGTGCCCGTCGAGCCGTGGTCGGCGGAGATCCCGCGGCTGTACGACGCGGAGCTGGCCACCGAGGGCGAGCGGATCCCGCTGCGTATCGGCTTCCGCACGGTCGCCGTCGAGGACGGCGTCCTCAAGGTCAACGGGCGGCGGATCCTGTTCCGCGGCGTGAACCGGCACGAGTTCGACCCGGACCACGGCCGGGTGGCCGACCCCGAGACGATGCGCCGCGACCTGCTGCTGATGAAGCAGCACAACATCAACGCCGTACGCACCAGCCACTATCCGCCGCACCCCGCCTTCCTGGAGCTGTGCGACGAACTGGGCGTGTGGGTGGTCGACGAGTGCGATCTGGAGACGCACGGCTTCGAGGTGGTCGGCTGGCGCGGCAACCCGGTGGACGACGACCGCTGGACGCCCGCGCTGCTCGACCGCGCCGCCCGCATGGTCGAGCGCGACAAGAACCACCCCTCGGTGGTGATGTGGTCGCTGGGCAACGAGTGCGGCACCGGCCGCGGCCTGTCCGCGATGGCCTCCTGGATCAGGGAGCGCGACCCGGCCCGCCCGATCCACTACGAGGGCGACCTGACCTGCGCCGACACCGACGTCTACTCACGGATGTACGCCGACCACGCCGAGACCGAGTTGATCGGCCGCCGCGAGGAAGCACCGCTGGCCGACGCCGAGTTGGACAAGCGCCGCCGCGACATGCCGTTCGTGCTGTGCGAGTACGCGCACGCGATGGGCAACGGGCCCGGCGGACTGTCCGAGTACCAGCGGCTGTTCGCCACGTACGAGCGCTGCCAGGGCGGTTTCGTCTGGGAGTGGATCGACCACGGGCTGCGCCGCAGGACCGCCGACGGCACCACGTACTTCGCGTACGGCGGCGACTTCGGCGAGGAGCTGCACGACGGCAACTTCGTGTGCGACGGGCTGGTCTTCCCCGACCGCACGCCGTCGCCGGGGCTGCTGGAGTACAAGAAGGTCGTCGAGCCGGTGCGGATCGAGGGCGACGCGGAGCGCGGCACGGTGACCATCACCAATCTGTACGACTTCGCGGACCTGTCGGGGCTGTCCTTCCGCTGGTCGTTCGAGGTCGCGGGCGAGGAGAGCGACTCGGGGCGGTTGGAGGTGCCGCCGGTGCTGCCCGGGGAGAGCGCCGTGCTGCATCTGCCGCTGATCCCGCGGACGATGGCGGCGGGCGAGCAGTGGTGGACGGTGCGGGCGGTGCTCGCCGAGGACACCGCGTGGGCGCCCGCCGGGCACGAGGTGGCGTGGGCGCAGTTCGGCCAGCCGGCCCGGGGCAGCGCCTTCAAGCTGCGGCGCGGCGGCCCGCACAGCCCGCGGCTGGTCACGGGCGGGCTGATCGTCCTGGGCCGCGGCACCTTCGACGCGGCCAGCGGCGCCCTGAAGTACTTCGGCGGCTCGGTGGTGGCCGGTCCCGTCCTCGACGTGTGGCGGGCCCCGACGGACAACGACCACGGCATGGACTGGTACCCGGAGGGCCAACTCGCCCGCAGGTGGCGCGAGTTGGGGCTCGACCGGATGCGGCACCGGATCGTGCGGGTGACGATCGGCGGTGACACCCTCACCGTCGCCACCCGGGTCGCCCCGGCCGCCTCCGACCTCGCGCTGCGCACCGTCTACTCCTGGACGGCCACCGGCGACCAGCTCACCCTGCACGTGGACGTGGAGCCCGAGGGCGACTGGCCGGTGCCACTCCCCCGGCTCGGCGTGCGCAGCGGGCTGTGCCCGAGCCTCGACCGCGTGGAGTGGTACGGCGGCGGGCCCGGCGAGGCGTACGCGGACACCAAGGCGGCCTCCCGTATCGGCCGTTACCGCAGCTCGATCGCCGACCTCCAGACGCCGTACGTCCGCCCGCAGGAGAACGGCGCCCGCCCCGACGTGCGCTGGGCCGAACTGCGCCGCGACGACGGTACGGGGGTGCGGGTGGACGCCGAGCCGCCGTTCTGGCTGACGGTGCGGCCCTGGTCCACCGAGGCCCTCGACGCGGCGGAGCACACCCACGAGCTGGTCCGCGGCGAGCATGTGTGGCTCCACCTCGACCACGCCGTGCACGGCGTCGGCAGCCACTCCTGCGGCCCCGAGGTGCTGCCCCAGCACCGGCTGCGGGCGGCGCCCGCCGCCTTCTCGTTCACCTTCACCAGCCTGGAGCCCAAGTGACCGCCGCGGTCCGCCCGTACCGCCCCGCCGACCTGCCCGCGCTGTACGACATATGCCTCCGTACCGCGGCGGGCGGCGAGGACGCCAGCGGCGACTACCCGGAGCGCGACCACGACCTGCTCGGCGCCATCTTCGCGGCCCCGTACGCGGTGCTGGACCCCGGCCTGACCTTCGTGGTCGACGACGGCCACGGGCAGGCCGTCGGCTACATCCTCGGCACCGCCGACACCGCCGCCTTCGCCGCGCGCTTCCGCCGGGAATGGCTCCCGACGGTCGCCGACCGCTTCCCCCCACCCACCGGTGCGCGGGTCACCCCCAGCGAGGTGATGGCGGGCCTCCTGCACGCCCCGGAGCGCATGGTCCTGCCCGAACTCGCGGCATACCCGGCCCATCTCCACATCGACGTCCTGCCCGCCTTCCAACGCGGCGGCCACGGCCGGGCCTTGATGACAGCCTTCCTCGCCGCCCTCGCCACCCGCGGCGTCCCGGCCGTCCACCTGGGCATGCTCACCACCAACACCCGCGCCCGCGCCTTCTACGACCGCCTCGGCTTCCACGAGATCGCCCTACCGGACACCGGCGAACTCACCTACCTGGGGCGCGCCACCTAGCTCCGGAAGCGGCGCGCGTGCCGGAGGCGTAGCCCGACCGTGTGACATACCCCGCCGAAATGGGCTGGGCCGCGCGCCGGTTGGTTCCGCCCGCGAGGCAGGGTGCTTTTGTCGTGGTGCCGGGTGTGCGGTGGCTCCTGGGCCGGTCCCGGCGGGACGGCCGGGTCCCGGCCTTCCTCACGCGCGTCGCCCGCTTTCTGACGGCGTGCTGTCCGACACGCCGAAAGAGAGATCGTGGTGGCAGCGAAAGTCGAGAACCGAAGGGCGACGTCCGCGCAGCTCCTCAAGGGCCAGAAGGCATTGGTGACCGGTGCCAACTCGGGCATCGGCCTGGCGACCGCCGTTGCCCTGGGCCAGGCCGGTGCGGACGTCGTGGTGAACTACGTCGTCGGGGCGGACGAGGCCGAGAACGTCGTGAAGCAGATCGAGGGCTTCGGGGTCCGCGCCTACGCCCACGAGGCCGACGTGTCCGACGAGGACCAGGTGACCGCCATGGTCGCGCGGATGGTCGAGGAGTTCGGCACCATCGACATCATGGTGGCCAACGCGGGCCTCCAGCGGGACGCGACCCTGACGGAGATGACGCTCGCCCAGTGGCAGAAGGTCATCGACGTCAACCTGACCGGGCAGTTCCTGTGCGCGCGGGAGGCCGCCAAGGAGTTCATGCGGCGCGGCGTCGTGCCCGAGGTGTCCCGGTCGGCCGGGAAGATCATCTGCATGAGCTCGGTCCACCAGATCGTCCCGTGGTCCGGTCACGTCAACTACGCCTCCTCCAAGGGCGGTGTCGGCATGCTGATGACGACGCTCGCCCAGGAGCTCGCACCGCACCACATCCGGGTCAACGCCGTGGCCCCCGGCGCCATTCGCACGCCGATCAACCGGGCCGCCTGGGAGACCCCCGACGCCGAGGCCGACCTGCTCAGACTGATCCCGTACCGGCGGGTCGGGGATCCCGAGGACATCGCCGACGCCGTCGTCGCCATGGCGTCCGACCTGCTCGACTACGTCGTCGGCACCACCCTCTATGTCGACGGCGGAATGACGCTCTTCCCCGGCTTCGCCACCGGAGGCTGATCTCCGATGCAGGACCATGTCACGCCCCGCCGGGTGGTGATCCTCGGCGGGGGGTTCGCCGGGCTGTTCGCCGCCCGCGCCCTGCGGAAGTCACCGGTCGCGGTGACCGTCGTCGACCGCCGTGCCCACCACCTCTTCCAGCCGCTGCTGTATCAGTGCGCCTCCGGGATCCTGTCCGAGGGGCAGATCGCCCAGCCGCTGCGCGGGGTCCTGCGGCGCCACCACAATGTGAGCTGCGTGCTCGCCGAAGCGACCGAGGTGGATGCCGGCGCCCGGCTGGTTCACGCCCGGCGGCCGGAGGGCGGATCCGTCGCGCTGCCGTACGACGATCTGATCGTCGCGGTCGGGATGCGCCAGTCGTACTTCGGGCACGACGAGTTCGCCGCGCACGCCCCCGGAATGAAGACCCTGGAAGACGCGCTGGACATCCGCCGGCGGATCTACCGGGCGTTCGAGATGGCCGAAACGGCCGCGGACGACCGGGAACGGCAGCAGTGGCTCACCTTCGCGCTCGTCGGCGGCGGCCCCACGGGGGTCGAACTCGCGGGGCAGATCCGGGAGATCGCCGGCCACACACTCGACCGGGAGTTCCGGAAGATCGATTCCGCCGCCGCCCGGGTGCTGCTCTTCGAGGGGTCCGACGCGGTGCTGGGCGCGTTCGGGCCACCGCTGGCCCACCGCGCGGCCCGGTCCTTGCAGAGCCTCGGCGTGGAGCTCCACCTGGGCACGATGGTCACCGACATCGACGCGCACGGCCTGACCGTGAAGGACCACGCCGGCGCGACGACCCGCTTCGACGCACGCACCGTGCTGTGGACGGCGGGCGTCGAGGCGCCGCCGATCGCGGCCGCGGTGGCCCGGGCGACCGGTGCCGAGCAGGACCGGGCCGGACGCATCCTCGTCGAACCCGACCTCACCATCTCCGGCCATCCGGAGATCCGCGTCACGGGCGACGTGATGAGCCTGAACCGGCTGCCGGGCCTGGCCGAGGTCGCCATGCAGTCGGGTGCGTACGCGGGCCGGAGTGTGCGGCACCAGGTCGAAGGCAGGACGAAGAAGCCGAAGCCCTTCAAGTACGTGGACCTGGGCAGCGCCGCCTACATCGCCCGCGGCCGGGCCGTGGTCAAGACCGGTCCGGTGCATCTGTCGGGCTTCACCGGCTGGCTCGCGTGGCTCTTCATCCACCTGGCCTTCCTCACCGGCTTCCGCGGCAGGCTGGGGGCGGTGCTCAGCTGGTCCGTCGCCTTCGCCACCAGCTCGCGACGCGAGCGCGCCTTCACCATGCCCGGCACCGACGCGTCGACGGCGCCCCCACCGCCGTCCTGACAGCGACCTCCCCTCGCATCCTGTCCCTCCTCAGCCCCGCCTCCTCCGCAGGGCAGACCATCGAGGCGCACATGTTCAGCACCGCTGCCTTTCTGGCGAACAGCACTCCGGCCCAGCTCCTGCCGGCCCGCGAGATGATGGCCTTCACCCTGGCCTCGCACATCCTTCTGGTCCCCTTCGGCGTGGCACTTCCGTTCATCACCGTGCTGATGCACTACCGGGCGCTGCGCCGAGGTGACGCCGTCGCCCTCATGCTCGCCCGGCGCTGGTCGGCGGTCATGGCCGTCCAGTTCGCCATCGGCATCATCACCGGCACCGTGCTGTCCTTCGAGTTCGGCCTGCTGTGGCCGGGCATGATGGGCCGCTGGGGGGACGTGTTCGGCCTCGGATTCGGTGTCGAGGCATGGGCGTTCTTCCTGGAAGCCGTGCTGATCGCGATCTACCTGTACGGGTGGCGCCGGCTCAAGCCCTGGACCCACTTCTGGCTGGCGGTGCCGCTGCCGCTGACCGCCCTGATGGGGGCGTTCGGCATCATCGCCGCCAACTCCTGGATGAACACCCCCCAGGGCTTCACCCTCGACGCCCAGGGCAAGCCGACCCACGTCACCGTGCAGCAGGCGGTCTTCACACCGATGTTCGGCCCGGAGTACTGGCACTTCGTGGTCGCGATGTTCATGACCGCCGGATACGTGGTCGCGGGCGTGTACGCGGTCGGCTGGCTGCGGGGGCGCCATGACCGCTACCACAAGCTCGGCTTCACCGTGCCGTTCACCGTTGCCGCCATCCTCACCCCCGTCCAGTTCTTCCTCGGGGACAACGCCGCTCGCGCGGTCTTCCACAAGCAGCCGATCAAGTTCGCGGCCATGGAGATCGTCTGGAAGACCGACAGGCACGTGCCGGAATACGTGTTCGGACGGTTGAACAGCAACGGGACGATCGCCGGCGGGATCAAGATCCCCCAACTGGACTCGATGCTCGCCGGATTCAAGCCCAGTACGCAGGTGACCGGGCTGACGTCGGTGCCGGCCTCCGACCGCCCCACGCCCACCGAGGCGACCATCGTCCACTTCGCCTTCGACATCATGGCCACGATCGGCAGCGTGCTGATCCTGCTGGCCCTGTGGTACGCGTGGATCTGGTGGCGGCACCGGGACCTGCCGCACAACCGTTGGTTCTTCCGCTGCGCCGCGGTCGCGGGAGCCGCCTGCCTGGTCACCGTCGAATGCGGCTGGGTCACCACGGAGGTCGGCCGCCAGCCCTGGATCGTCTTCAACCAGATGCGGGTGTCGGAGGCCGTCACCCACACCCAAGCCAGCGGGATCTGGGCCATGCTCGGCATCGTCATGGCCGTGTACGTGGCCGTCTTCGGGTCGTTCCTCGCGGTCGTCCTGAAGATGCGCACCCGCTGGCGCATCGCCGACGAGGGCGCGGCCGGGGTGCACGTCCCGACGGATCCCGAGGCCGACACACCCTACGGGCCCAGAAGCGCGCCCGAGCCGATGGCCGCGGCGGCCGCGCGCGGCGGGTCCGACCACACCCCCGGCGGTGCGTCGTAATGGCCGGGTTCATCGCATGGGTGCTGGTGACCGCGATCGCCGCCTACGCCTGCGCCGGGGGCACCGACTACGGCGCGGGCTTCTGGGACCTGCTGGCCGGCGGCGCGGAGCGCGGGAAGCGGCCCCGCTGGCTCATCGACGAGGCCATGGCACCGGTCTGGGAGGCCAACAACGTCTGGTTGATCTTCGTCCTGGTCATCATGTGGACCGGCTTCCCGACGATGTTCCAGGCCGTGTTCTCCGCGATGTGGCTGCCGCTCGCCCTCGCCGCCGTCGGCCTGGTGCTCCGCGGCGCCGGGTTCGCCCTGCGCAAGCCGGCCCACCGCCTGGCCCAACGACGGATCTACGGCGCGATGTTCGCGGTCTCGTCACTGGTCACGCCGTTCTTCCTCGGGGCGGTGCTCGGCGGCATCGCCTCCGGCCGGGTCAAGGTCGGCACGACCGCCTCCTCGGACGCCTGGGCGAATGGCACCTCCGTGCTCACCGGTCTGCTGGCCATCGCGGCCACCGCGTTCCTCGGGGCGGTGTTCCTCTGCTCCGACGCCCTCCGGTTCGGCGCACCCGATCTCGTCGAGTACTTCCGCCTGCGCGCACTGATCGCCTTCGGCGCCGTCGTGGTCCTCGCGCTCATCGCCCTGCCCGTCACCCACCACGACGCCCGCTACGTCTGGGACGGCCTCACCGGGGGCTGGGGGCTGGCGCTGATCATTGTGGCCGCGGTCTGCGGTCTGGCCACGGTGCTGCTCGTGCTGCGCCGGTCCCACGGCTGGTCCCGCTACACCTCGGTGGCAAGCGTCGCCCTGGTCGTCGGCGCGTGGGGCTGCGCGCAGCGGCCCTATCTGCTGCCCACGTCGCTGACGGTGGCTCAGGCGGCCGGCGCCGCTCACACGCTGCGCTGGCTGGTGATCGTCACGGGCATCGCGATCGTGCTGGTCGGCCCGGGGCTGGTGCTGCTCTACCGGCTCGACACCATGGGTGAGCTGGAGGAGCTCACCGACGCCGACACCCGGGCCGCCGGAGCACCGGGGGACCACCTGTAGCGGCGCGCCCGCGTCAGCGCAGCCGGTCGGCGATGTGGTCCGCGACCCGCAGGGCGTTGGCGATGGCCGTCAGGGACGGGTTCACCGCGCCGATGCTGGGGAAGAAGGACGTGTCCACGACGTAGAGGTTGTCGAGGTCGTGGGCCTTGCAGTTGACGTCCAGGGCCGAACTGGCCGGGTCCGCGCCGAACCGCACGGTTCCGGCCTGGTGCGCGGTGGCGCCGATCGGCATGCCCTTGTGCAGGTAGATGCTGTGGTCCAGCAGGTGGTGCTCGTGCATGCCCAGGTGTCCGAGCATTCCCTGCAGCTTGTGCTGGAGGCGCTTCAACCCGGCGACGTTGTTCTTCTCGTCGATGGCCAGGTGGATGGCGTCGTCCTTGTCGAGGGTGACCCGGCTCCCGGGCAGCGGCAGGTCCTCTCCGCACAGCCAGAAGTCCACGGCGTGGTGCGCCAGCACCTCGAACGGCATGTCCGGGGAGACCTTGCCGGCCCAGCGCGGCGCCTCTCCGTGGATCTGGTCGGCGTCGGACTTGCCCAGCATCTGGATGCCGCCGAGCGGGAAGTCCCAGTCGTCCGCGCCCAGGTACCAGTCGTTCATCGCCAGGGTCTTCTGGAACTTGGTGGGGTTCGGTTCCTTCGACACCGCCATCAGCGCGAGGTTGTTGTGGCGCATGTAGTGGCGTCCCACGACGTCCGAGCTGTTGGCCAGGCCGCCGGGGTGCTTGTCGTTGGCCGAACGCAGCAGCAGGACGGCGGAGTTGACCGCGCCGGCCGCGACCACCACGATGTCGGCGCTGAACTCCGCCGACTTTCCGTTCTTGAGCTCGGCGACGACTGTGGTGACGGTGTGTCCGGTCGGGTCGGTCTCCAGGCGGCGCACGTCGGCGTTGGTCACCATCGTGACGTTGTCGTGCTTCAGCGCCGGGTCGACACAGATCACCTGCGCGTCGGACTTGGCGCCCACCAGGCAGGGGAAGCCGTCGACCCGGTCGCAGCGGATGCAGACGCTGTCATGGGTGGCCCGGCCGTTGTCGTCCTGGGTGAGGTTCACGCCGATGGGCAGGTGGAACGGGTGCAGGCCGGCCTTGCCCAGATCGTCACTGAGCTGCTGGATGCGCGCCTCGTGCTCGACCGGCGGGTAGGCGTACTGCGCGCTGGTCGGCCCTCCGGTGGGGTCCTCGCCGTGCCGTCCGTGCACCAGGTAGAGGTGCTCGGCCTGGGTGTAGTACGGCTCCATGTCCTCGTAGGAGAGCGGCCAGGCCGGTGAGATCCCGTCGTGGTGCCGCAGCTCGCCGAAGTCCTCGGGCCGGAGCCGGAAGAGCGCGGCGCCGTAGAACTTCGTGTTGCCCCCGACGTAGTAGTTGACCTCCGGGGGGAACTGGTTGCCGTGCTTGTCGTACCAGAACTCCGGGGCACGGTACTTGCCCTGGACGAAGACCGCGGTGGAGTCCCAGTTGTCCCGCTCCCGGGGCAGGTAGTCGCCGCGTTCCAGGATCAGGACCCGCTTGCCGGTGGGAGCCAGCCGGTGGGCGAGCGTGCCGCCCCCCGCTCCGGTGCCGATGATGATGACGTCGTAGTGCTGGTCGTCAGCCATGAGAGGGTCCTGTTCTGAAGGAAATCGGAACATTCCGCACTGAATTCCACGCTATCGGGTGGGCCGCGGAGCGGCGACTCGGGGAGTCGAACCCGCGTTCCCTCACCTCGCCGCCCTGAGGGCGCGCTCCGCCTGGTCGACGATGATCCGCGGGTCGGCCACCGCGGCGACGGTCAGGCCGGGCTCGTCCGGCCGCAGCGGTTCGAGGGCGGCGTATTGGGAGTCCACCAGCCCGGCGGGCATGAAATGGCCCACGCGCTCGGCGACCCGCCGGTCGGCCGACGTTCGGTCGAGCTCCAGGTACAGGATCCACACGCCCGCACCCGCCCCGCGGAAGACCTCCCGGTACGCGTACTTGAGGGCCGAGCACGCCACCACCCCGCCCTGGCCGGCGTCGGTCGCCTCGTGGATCCATGCGGCGATGGACAGCAACCACGGCCTGCGGTCCTCGTCGTCGAGCGGATGGCCCGCGGCCATCTTGGCGCGGTTCGAGGCCGGGTGGACGTCGTCGGCCTCCAGGAAGGGCACTCCGAGGCGCTGCGCGAGCAGACGTCCCACGGTGGACTTGCCGCACCCCGAGACACCCATGACCACCACGACCGTGGGCACCTCGGTCACAGGACTGCTGTCGGGTTGACCGGCGAGCCGGTGGCGTCCGGCAGCCTCAGCGGGGAGATCACGCAGAGGAACGACCACCGTTCCTCCGCCTCGCAGACCGGTGCCAGGTCCTCGAACTGCAGGTAGTCCAGCAGGTGAAGGCCCATGGCGTGGATCGCGAGCACGTGCACGGGGAAGTCGACGCCGTCGGTGGAGCTCGGGGCGGTGTCGTTGTTCCCGTCGCCACCGAGGACGGCGACCCGGCGGTCCGCCAGGAACTCCATGGCGGAGGGATGGAGCCCGGCGCGCGCCTCGGCCGCGTGCCAGGGACCCAGTTCGCCGCGGCGTCTTCGGTGGCCGACCCGGACGAACAGCAGGTCCCCCTCGGTCACTTCGACCCGCTGCGCCGTCTCGGCCGCGGCGAGGTCCTCAGCCGTGACGTGGTCGCCCGGCTCGAGCCACGGCACGCCGCGCAGCCGCGGGATGTCCAGCAGCACGCCGCGTCCGACGATCCCGTCGTGCGCGGCCTCGATGGAGAGCGCCCTGGCCCCGTCCGCCGTGACGCTGCCCGCGGACACGCCACCGTGCAGTGTGCCGTCGTAGATCACGTGGCACAGCGCGTCGATGTGGCTGTCGGCGTCGCCGTGCACGTTCATCGCGAAGCTGTCCCTCGCGAAGTCGAGGCCGCTCGCGGCGGGATCGGGGACCCCGCGCATCCTGTGCCGTGCGGGCTCGGGGTTGTCCGGCCCCGGCGTCGACTCCACCGGCGCCGCGAGCGTGATCGTCCGGCCGATCCGCACTTCCCGGGCGGCGGCCACCACCCGGGCGGGAGTGAGCGCTTCGAGCGCGCCCCGTTCACCGGCGGCCCAGGCGCTGCGCGCGCGAAGGCGCTCGTACAGTGTCCCGAACTCGGTCGAGGTCAGCCGCGGTGCTCCCACCCGGCGGTCAGGTGTGACCATGGGTCAGCGCCCTTGCTTCGCGTCGAGCGCCTCGTCCAGGGTGGTGGCGGCCATGATGAGTGACAGATGGGTGAACGCCTGTGGGAAGTTCCCCAGTTGCTCCCCGGTCGGGCCGACCTCCTCCGCGAACAACCCGACGTGGTTGGCGTAGGTCTGCATCTTCTCGAACGTGTACCGGGCCTGCTGCAGCCGTCCCGCCCGGGCCAGCGCGTCGACGTAGAGGAACGTGCACAGGCTGAAGGTGCCCTCCGAGCCGCGCAGCCCGTCCGGTGAGGCGGCCGGGTCGTAGCGGTAGACGAGGCTGTCGGAGACGAGCTTGCGGTCCATCGCGTCCAGGGTGGACAGCCAGACCGGGTCCCTCGGGGCGAGGAAGCCGACCCGCGGCATCAGCAGGAGCGAGGCGTCCAGCACGTCGCCGTCGTAGTGCTGGACGAAGGCGTTCTCCTTCTGGCTCCATCCCTTGTCCATGATCTGCTCGTAGACGGCGTCCCTGGCCGCACGCCACTTGTCGATGTCGGCGGGCATGCGGAACTGGTCGGCCAGGCTCAGCCCGTGGTCGAAGGCGGCCCAGCACATCGCCCGGCTGTAGGTGAAGTCCTGGCGGCCGCCGCGGGTCTCCCAGATGCCCTCGTCCGGCCGGTCCCATGCGTCGGCCAGCCAGTCCAGCGTCCGGGCCAGCGTCTTCCATCCCTCGTAGGTGCCCTGCTGCCCGATCTCACGGCCCTGGGCGACCGCGTAGATCGCTTCCCCGTAGATGTCCAGCTGGAGCTGGTCGGCGGCACCGTTCCCGATCCGCACGGGCGCGGAACCGCGGTAGCCCTCGAAGTGGTCGAGCGTCTCCTCCGGCAGGTCGGGGCTGCCGTCGATCCGGTACATCGTCTGCAGCGGTTCGCCCCCCTTGCCCTCGCGCTCGCGCAGCCGCTCCACCAGCCAGTGCACGAACGCGGTGGCCTCGTCGGCGAAGCCGAGGTCGAGCATGGCCCGCACGGACAGCGAGCCGTCCCGTACCCAGGTGAACCGGTAGTCCCAGTTGCGCTCTCCGCCGACCTGCTCGGGCAGGCCCATGGTGGCCGCCGCGACGAGGGCGCCGGTGGGCGCGTAGGTGAGCAGCTTGAGGGTGATGACCGAACGGTGCACCAGTTCCGGCCAGCGGCCCCGGTAGCGGGACTGGCTCAGCCAGTCCTGCCAGAACTGGCCGGTGTCCTCGACCTGCGCGGTGAGCCCCTCGACCGTGGGGAACCGCGGCGCCTTGCCGCCGGGGGCACAGACGGTGAACACGGCGCCGCCCGCCTCGCCGGCGTTCAGCGTCACCCTGCCGCGCACGTCCTGTCCGTCCCGCTCCAGCGGGAACGAGCTCTGCAGGTGCGCGTCCGTCCCCGGGGACCGGAACAGGCCGGAGTGCCCGTCAAGTTCCAGCTGGTGCTCGGATCGGCCGTAGTCGAAGCGCGGCCGGCACTCGAGCGTGAAGTCGACGGTCCCCCGCACGGCACGCACGACACGTATGAGGGTGTGCCGGTCGGTGGCGGTGCGGGTCCGGTCCGGGGGCATGAAGTCGACCACCTCGCCCACCCCGTCCGGTGACATGAACCGGGTCACCAGAATGGCCGTGTCGGGGTAGTAGAGCTGCTTGCAGGTCTGGTCCGGGTGCTCGGGGGCCAGCCGGAAGAACCCGCCGCCGTCGTGGTCGAGCAGGGCGGCGAAGATGCTGGGCGAGTCGAACCGGGGAGCGGCGAACCAGTCCACGACCCCCTGCGAGGAGACGAGCGCGGCGGTCTGCAGATCGCCCACCAGGCCGTGTTCGGCGATAGGAGGGTAACGGTCCATGACTGCTCCGAAATATCGGAAATGATCCCTTTCTTCCACTATCCGCCACTCGAATGGCCCTCGCCATGCCGGTGCTGTCGACGGCCGCTCTCCCGCCGGTGCCGCCGCCCGCACCGCACCCGCCTTGCCGAACCCCTCCCTTCGGGCATTACTGGCTGGAGTCGGCCGGACACGGGAGGTTGCGCATGGAGATGATCCACGTCCGGCTGGTGAGCCCCGCCGATCTCACCTCCCGGGCGGTCGGGCTGCTGACCGACGACCGCTATGTCTTCAATCTGGTCGTCCTTCCCGGAAGGGCGCGCAACCCCGACGGTGACGCGATCGAGTGCGACATCCTGGCCGGCGCGGCCAACACCGTGCTGGGCGGTCTGCGCGAGCTGGAAGTCGACCGTCGCGGGTCCATCGTCATCGAGCCGGTCGAGATGGCCTTCTCCGGCGCCGCGGCGACGGCGGAGCGGCAGCAGCTCGGGTCGCTCGCCCACGCGCCGGTCTGGGAGGAGGTGGAGGCGCGCATCCGCGCCGAGGGCACCTACCTGCCGAGCTTCTACGTCTACCTGGTCATCGCCGGGCTCATCGGGGCGGTGGGCATCCTCACCAACTCCCAGATCCTGATCGTCGCGGCGATGGTCGTCGGACCGGAGTACGGCGCCATCACCAGCGTCGCGCTGGGCATCGACCGCGGCAACGGCACCAGGATCCGGCAGGGCCTGTTCGCCCTGACGGCCGGATTCTCGCTGGCCGTCCTGGCGACATTGCTGTTCTCGTGGGCCATCCGGGGCCTCGACCTCCAGCCCAAGGCGTTCGAGCTGGGCATCAGACCTGTCTCCACACTGATCGACGCCCCCGACTTCTTCTCCGTCGTCGTCGCGGTCCTGGCCGGCATCGTGGGGATCGTGTCGCTGACCCAGGCCAGGACGAGCGCACTGCTCGGCGTCTTCATCTCCGTCACCACCATCCCGGCCGCCGCCGACATCGGTGTCTCCTGCGCGTTCTCCAGTTGGAGCGAGGCACGCGGATCCCTGATCCAGCTCCTGCTCAACATCGTGCTGCTGATCGTGGTGGGCGTGCTGATGCTCAGATTCCAACGGGCCGTCTGGCAGCGCATCAGCCGGCGCCGCGCACGCCCGGACAGCGCCTGACGCCGTTGTCCCCTGGCTCCTACGGGCGAAAACGCCAGGCCGATGCGCCCACGGGAACGTGTCGCGCTTGACCGGGCCGCTGCCGGGCCGCACGCTCCGGACGAGGGGCCGACGCCGCAGGCCACCGACGCGCCCACGTCTGAGGACCGCTGCCGGGCGGGCGAGGAGGCCACGCATGCAGGACAGCCGCACCGGACGGCAGCTGACCCTACGCCACGGCGCGCACACCGCCGTTGTCGTCGAGTTGGGGGCGGCGCTCCGGTCGTACACGGTCGGGGATCGTGCCGTACTCGACGGCTTCGCCCCGCAGGACCGGATCACCGGCGGGCGCGGCCAGATCCTCGTGCCGTGGCCCAACCGGATCCGGGACGGCAGGTACCGCTGGGACGGGCAGGACCTGCAGCTGCCACTCACCGAGCCGACCGGCGGAAACGCCATCCACGGGCTGCTCCGGTGGACCTCGTGGCAGGTCGTGGAGGCGAGCGACAGCCGGGCCGTCCTGGACGTGACGCTGTGGCCGCAGCCGGGCTACCCCTTCCACCTCCACGTCCGCGCCGCATACACCCTGGGCGAGGGCGGGCTCGAGACCGCCGTCACCGCCCGCAACCTCGGCGCGAGCGCCGCACCCTACGGCTTCGGCCAGCATCCCTACGTCATGGCGGGCACCCCGGTCGTCGACGAAGCGGTGCTGACGGTCCCCGCACGGACCTGGCTGCGCACCGATGAACGCGGTCTGCCCGTGGCCGTCGAGCCGGTCGCCGGGACGGCGTACGACTTCCGCACCCCGCAGGCTGTCGGGGCGCGGAGGCTGGACACCCCTTTCGGCGACCTCGACCGGGACGCGGACGGGCGGGCCGTCGTACGGCTGGCCCACCCGTCGGGTGCGTTCGGCACGGACGTGTGGGCCGGTGAAGGAGCCGACTACGTGCAGCTCTACACCGGCGACACCCTGCCCGAGGGACAGCGCCGCCGCGCGATCGCCATCGAGCCGATGACATGCCCGCCGGACGCCTTCCACAGCGGCACGGCGGTCGTCAGCCTCGGCGCCGGCGAGCGGCACACGACCCGCTGGGGGATCAGGCCGTGGGAACAGTGAGCACACCGCGAACCCGAGCAGCGCGACCCTCGTCGGACTGAGATGACGACGAACCAGGTGCTGATCGGCGTGGGCCTGATCATGGTGCTCGCCGTCGGATCGCAGATCCTGGCCGGCCGCCTGCGGATCCCCGCCCTCATCGTCCTGCTCCCGGTCGGCTTCGCCGCGGGGGCGCTCATCGACGACGTCGACCCGCAGCGGCTGCTGGGCCCGGCGTTCTCACCGCTGGTGTCCCTGGCCGTCGCCGTGATCCTCTACGACGCCGGCCTCGGGCTCGAACTGGCGAGGCTGAAAGGACACACCCGCCGTGTCGTGCTCAGGCTGATCTGGATCGGCGTCCCCATTACCTGGATCCTCGGCACGCTTCTCGCCGCGCCGCTCCTGGGCATGTCCCATCGGGCGGCCGTCATGATCGGCGCGATCCTCGTGGTCTCGGGGCCGACGGTCGTCGGACCGCTGCTCAGTTTCGTGCGACCGAAGGACCGGCTCCAGCACATCCTGGTCTGGGAAGGCTCCCTCATCGACCCGGTCGGGGGCATTCTGGGGGCACTCGTCTTCCACGCGGTCAGCGAGAGCACGAAGCACCATCGTGTCAGCTCGGTGCTGGGCTTTCTGGCCAGCATGGGCACCGGACTGGCCGGGGGCGTGATCGGGGCGGCCGTGCTGTGGACGCTGTTCCGGTGGCTGCGGCTCGGCGAGATCCTCGGCACCACGGCGCAGCTCGCCGCCGTGATCGGCGTGGCGGCGTTCTGCGATGTCCTGCGCGACGACACGGGGCTCATCGCCGCCGTGGTGATGGGCCTGGCCATCGCCAACCTCCCCGGCATCGACACTCCGGCGCGCAGGCCGTTCTTCGAGACCCTGGTCAGCCTGGTCCTGGGCCTGCTCTTCATCTCGATCTCGGCCACCGTCACCCCCATGTCCCTGCGCCACGTCGTGCTGCCCGCGCTCGGCCTCGCCGCCTTTCTGGTACTGGTCGTCAGGCCGCTGGTCGCGGCCGTGTCCACCCTGGGCACCGACCTGGGACGCGGCGAGCGGGGCTTCATCGGCTGGATGGCGCCTCGTGGCATCGTCGCGGCGGCCACCGCGTCGACGTTCTCGTCCACCCTGGTGGCAAAGGGCATCGGCGGCGCGTCGAAGATCCTCCCCGCCACGTTCCTGGTCATCGTCGCGACCGTGACGCTCTACGGCCTGACCGCCTCACCCATCGCCCGGCGCCTGCGCGTCGTACGCCCGTCCCGCTCGCGGCCGCTCCTGGTGGGCGGAGACCCCTGGGTGGTCGACCTGGGACTCGCGCTGCAGTCGGCGGGGCTGGAAGTGCTGATGTGGGCAGGGCAGGAGCAGCAGCGCGAACGCATCGAGCAGGCCGGAATCGCGATCGCGCCCGGCGAGCTGCTGGCCGCCGCCACCGGAAAGCACGCCGAACTGGAAGGCATCACGGCGGTGTTCCTCCTCACCGCCGAGGACGACTTCAACGCGCTGGCGACCGCGATTCTGCAGGGCACCCTGGAGGAGGCGGTCCACCGCATCGCCGCCCCGCCCGACAGCCGCGGGGTCGTGGCACCGTTCATCGGCGGCGAGGTCCTGTTCGGCCCGGAACTGAACGGGCCCGCGTTCACCAGCAGATACGAGGACGGGGACACCGTCCTCGCCCGGCCCGCCGGTGACGTCCCGCCGCCCGGCCACGACCTTCTGTTCCGCGTACGGCGGGACGGCCGCCTCGTCCCGGTCACGGAAGGCAGCGAACCACTGCCCGAGCCAGGGGACACACTCGTCCTGCTGGCCCCGGGCGGTCGCGGCGCCGCGACTGCGCCCGGATAGCCCGGACGCGGGCGAACCGACCTACGTGGGGCGCGCCACCTCGTAGTCGCCGCTGTCGATGTCCCCTTCGGAGCCCGTGCCCGGCCCGGACCCGTCCACCAGCGGGTCCGCGGCGGTGCCGGCGGCCGCCGCGGTGTCGGCCGCCGAGGCCGCCGGGTGCGCGGTCCAGCCACCCGGGGGCGTGACCGCGATCGGCCGCCACCACCAGTCGTCCGGCTGCTCGTCCACGGGTTCGAAGGGGGCGCCGGGGCGGGGGGTGGCGATTTTGGAGCCGGTCTCGCGGGCGGCGGCGACGGTGCCCTCGGCGGGGTCGGCCCAGGCGTGCTGGGCCAGGTTGAAGGTGCCCCAGTGGATCGGCATCATCGTGCCCCGCGGCTGCCCGCCGGACAGGTCGACATGCGCCTGCATGCCCTCGGCCGGCGTCATGTGGATGTCGGGCCAGAACTCGCTGTAGGCGCCGATCTGGATCATCGTGGCGTCGAAGGGGCCGTGCTCGGCGCCGATGTCGGCGAAGCCGGGGAAGTAGCCGGTGTCGCCGCTGTGGAAGATCCGGTGGGTGCCGTCGGTGACCGCCCAGGACGCCCAGAGGGTCTGCTGGCGGCCGCGCAGGCCGCGGCCGCAGAAGTGGCGGGCCGGGGTGGCGGTCAGGGTGAGCCCGGCGACCTCGGTCGACTCGTTCCAGTCCAGCTCGCGCAGCCGCTCAGGGGCCACACCCCAGAACTCCAGGTGCGCGCCGACGCCCAGCGGCACGGCGAAGACGACGTCGCTGTGGACCAGCGCCATGATCGAGGGCATGTCCAGGTGGTCGTAGTGGTCGTGCGAGATCACCACCACGTCGAGCCCGGTCAGCGACTCCAGCGGGACCGGCGTGGGGTGCACCCGCTTCGGCCCCGCGAAGGCGAACGGCGAGCAGCGCTCCCCCCAGACCGGGTCGAACAGCACCCGCCGCCCGCCGATCTCGGCGAGCACCGTCGAGTGGCCCATCCAGGTCAGCCGCAGCCCGGAGGCCGGCGGCCGGGCCAGGTCCGCGAGCGTGGTCGGGTGCACGGGCACGGTGCCGACCGGCTTGCGCGGCAGCCGGGCCTCCTTGCGCAGATTGGCCGGGAGGGACTTGATCAGGTCCCCGTTGGGGACGGTTCTGGCGCCGACCGGGTTGATGAAGGCGCCGTCCGCGTAGTTCGGTGACTTCTGGATGCGTTCCAGCCGCGCGCCGGTGGGGTCCGCGCCGAACGGCGCCGGGCGGAGCTTCACGAGGCGGGACGGCTGTCGGCCGGCGCCGGTCACGGGTCCTCCAGGCAGATGGTGTCGGTCGGCGGGGTCCCGCCAGAACCATTATGCGGGGACGCGCACGGGACCAAGTGGCAGATCTTCCCTGCCGGGATACGTATCCGCAGGTCACAGAGGTGCGGAAGGCGGGTCAGATGGCGCAACACACTGGCAACACCATTGCGGCCGCCCGCTCGGTAGTGTCCGTGCACGGCAGCCGGAGACCGCTGCCGAGGTACCCGCCGAACGGCCGCGTACCTCGTACGTACCGACCGACACCGGAGCGCCCGATGCCAGCCGAACGCACCCGCGAGCACACCGCACCGGTGGCCGCCGCGCGGCGCCGCAGGCTGCGGGCCGACCGGGCCATGCAACTGGCCGACCTGCTGCGCAGGCAGGTGCTCGGGCACGCCTTCGCCGACGGAGTGCTCCCGCACGAGGACGCGCTGGGGGCGGAGTACGGGGTGTCGCGCAACACCGTGCGGCAGGCGCTCGACCTGCTGCGGGCCGAGGGCCTGGTGGAGCGGGTGCCGGGGCTCGGCACGGTCGTGGTGGGCGAGAAGTACCCGCACGGCCTCGACCGGCTGATGGGGCTCGCGGAGACCCTGCACCCGCACGGCCGGGTCACCAACGAGGTGCGCGCGCTCAGCACCGTGCGCGCCCCGGCGACGGTGGCGAGCCGGCTGCACGTTCCCGAGCACACCGACGTGCTCTATGTGGAGCGGCTGCGCAGGCTGGACGGGCTACCGCTCTCCCTGGACCTGACCTATGTGCCGATGGACCTCGGCATCGGGCTGCTCGGCGCGGACCTGGAGAACACCGACGTCTTCCGGCTGCTGGAGGATCTGTCCGGCCAGCCGCTGGGCACCGCGGAGATCACCCTGGAGGCGGTCAGCGCCGACCCGCACTCCGCCGCCGTGCTCGAAGCGCCGCGCGGCGCCGCCCTGTTGATGCTGGAGCGGCTGACCCATCTGTCCGACGGCCGCCCGGTGGACCTGGAGTTCGTACGGTTCCGCGGCGACCGCATCACCATGCGCGGCCTGCTGCACCGCGCCACGTCCTGACACCCGCGGGCCCGCCCCGCCGCGGCCTGATCCGCACCCACCACCCCACCCTCACCGGAGACAGCCATGCCTGTCGTGCCCCAGCGCGCCGACGTGCCCGTGACCATCGACGAGTCCCTGTGCATCGACGGCTGCACCCTGTGCGTCGACATGTGCCCGCTGGACTCCCTGGCGATCAACCCCGACAGCGGCAAGGCGTACATGCACGTCGACGAGTGCTGGTACTGCGGCCCCTGCGCCGCCCGCTGCCCGACCGGCGCGGTCACGGTCAACATGCCCTACCTGTTGCGTTGAGAGGTGCGGAGACAATGCGCAAGTTCCTCGTGGCGGCCGGTGCCGCCGCCCTGCTGCTGCCGCTGGCGGGCTGCGGTTCCGGCTCGGGTGACGGCGGCGGCCGGACCGTCACCGTCCATGTCGGCTACCAGTCGAAGACGATCAACACGGTGACGGCGGGCACCCTGCTGCGCTCGCTCGGGTACTTCGAGCGGCAACTGGCCGCGCTGGGCCGCCGGGACGGGATCACGTACAAGGTCGACTGGCAGGACTACGCGACCGGAGCGCCGATCACCGCGCAGATGGTGGCGGGGAAGATCGACATCGGGTCGATGGGCGACTTCCCGCTGCTGCTCAACGCCGCCCGCGGCGTCCAGTTGCGCCACCCCACCAAGCTGGTCTCGGTGACCGGGTACAACCTGCGCGGCGGCCTCAACATGGTGGTGACGAAGCCGGATTCGACGCTCACCGACCTCGGCGGGCTGCGCGGCGGGAAGGTGTCCACGAGCATCGGCTCGGCGGCGGACGGCACGCTGGTCCGCGCGCTCCAACTGCGGGGTGTGGACGCCGAGAAGGATCTGCACAAGCTCAACCAGCAGCCCGCGGTGGGTGCTTCGGCGCTCCAGGCGGGCAGTGTGGACGCGCTGTCGCAGTTCGTGGCGTGGCCGGGCCTGCTGGTCTTGCAGGGCAAGGCGAAACCGCTCTACGACGGCGCCGCGCTCGACCTGCCGACCTTCCACGGCGTCACGGTCCGGCAGTCCTTCGCCGACAAGCGGTCGGCCGTCGTGGACGCCTTCCTGGCCGCGCAGATCCAGGCGACCGGCTATCTGCACGCCCATCCGCTGGCGGCGGCCGAGAAGGTCGCGCAGGCCACCGGGCTGCCACCCGAGGTGGTCTACCTCTACAACGGGCCCGGCGGGATCGCCACCTTCGACCCGACGCTCAAGCCGCGGCTCGTGGCCGCGCTCAAGAAGGACGTGCCGGTGCTGGCGTCGGAGAAGCTGGTCGACTCGATCGACGTGGACTCCTTCGTCGACGACTCCTTCGTGCGCCGCGCGCAAGGGGCCTCGTACGACAAGCAGTTGGCGTCGACGGCCAATCCGGCGCCGGTGGCGGGCACCGACCCGGTGTGCGGCGGGACCGTGGGCGATCCGGCGACGGCGAGCGAGGCATGGCCGTCGGGGAAGCAGACCACGGTCGCCTTCGCCACCCCGAGCTGCCTGCTGCGCTACCTCGGGCAGCACCCCGGCGGCGCGGTGCGCGCCGCGTACGCGCCGGACGCCCTGACCGGCACCCGCTGGTTCGCCGACCGCGCGGTGTGGGCGCGGGACCCGGCGGCCGACGCCAAGTCCCGCTTCCAGCCGTTCACGACGGCGGAGAACGCCCGCGCCTGGCTGGGCAAGCACCCCGGCGCGCGCCTGGTGACCTTCCAGCAGGCCCTGAGCGAGGCGCCGTGAGACTCGAACCCTGGTACCGCTACGCGCTGCGCGTGCTGTCGCTGCTCGGCTTCCTCGCCGCGTGGCAGGCGCTGACCGCATTCCGGGTCCATGTGTGGGTGCACTTCGAGGAGTTGCCCACGGTCGTGCAGGTCGCGAAGGAGTTCGGCCACCGGGTCCGCGGCGGCACGTACTGGCAGGACCTCGGCGACAGCCTGGGCCGGATCCTCACCGGGTTCGGGCTGGCGGCCGTCCTCGGGGTCGCCGCCGGAGTCGCGATCGGCCGGTCCCCGCTGGTCCAGGACCTGTTGGGCCCGGTGGTGGAGATCCTGCGGCCGATCCCGGCGATCGCGCTGGTCCCGGTGGCGATCCTGCTGTTCCCCAGCAACGAGCAGGGCATCGTCTTCATCACCTTCTCGGCGGCGTTCTTCCCCGTCCTGGTCAGCACCCGGCACGCGGTGCGCGCGCTGACCCCGGTCTGGGAGGAGGCGGTGCTGACCATGGGCGGCGGCCGGTGGCGGGTGCTGCTGCAGGTGGTGCTGCCGGGCGCGCTGCCCGGGATCTTCAGCGGTCTGTCGGTCGGCATCGGGGTGGCCTGGATCTGTGTGATCTCCGCGGAGATGATCTCCGGTGAGTACGGGGTGGGCTACCGCACCTGGCAGGACTACACGGTGGTGGACTACCCGGGCGTGCTCGTCGGGATGGTCACCATCGGGCTGCTCGGCCATCTCACCTCCTCCGCCGTGGAGTTCGCCGGGCGCCGGGCGACCCGCTGGCTGCCGCGCACCGACGCCGCCGCGCGGCCGGAGCGGCGCGGGAGGGCCGCGGGCCGCCGCCGTACGGGCAAGGCGTCCCCGGCCACGCCGGTACCCGCGCCCGCGCCGCCGTCCGCTCCCGTACCCGCGTCCGCATCCACATCCACATCCGCGTCCGTATCCGCATCCCAGGGCAGGTGAATCCGATGACGCTCTCCCCCACGGCCGCGCCCAGCGCGCCCCCGGCGGCCGAGGTGCCCGACGGCGCCCGGCTGACGCTGCACGACGCCGCCATCGGCCGCCGCGGGGCGCCCCCGGTGCTCGACGGGATCGGGCTGGACGTGGTGCCCGGCGAAGTGCTGGCCGTGGTCGGCGCGTCGGGGTGCGGGAAGTCCACGCTGCTGCGGACGCTGGCCGGGCTGCTGCCGGCGCTCGGCGGTGAGGTACGCGAGGACGGGGCGCCGGTGACCGGGCCCGGCGGCGGCCGGGCGCTGGTGTTCCAGGAGGACGGGCTGCTGCCGTGGCGTACCGCGCGGGCCAATGTCGAACTGCCGCTGGCCATCGGCCGGGTGGGGCGCACCCGGCGGCGGGCCGCGGCCGTGGAGTGGCTGGCCAGGGTGGGCCTGGCGGGATACGAGGACCGGCTGCCGCACCGGCTGTCCGGCGGCCAGCGGCAGCGGGTGCAGCTCGCCCGCGCGCTGGCCGGTGAGCCCCGGGCGCTGCTGATGGACGAGCCGTTCGGCGCCCTGGACGCGCAGACCAGGGCCGGGATGCAGCAGTTGCTGGTGGACGTGCTGCGCACCACCCGGGCCACCGTCGTCTTCGTGACGCACGACGTCGACGAGGCGCTCTTGCTCGGCGACCGGGTGGCGCTGCTCGGCGCCTCCCAGGACGGCCCGCCGGTCCGGCTCCTGGAGGTGCCGCGCCCGCGCGACCGCGCCGCGCACGACGATCCCGGCACCGCCGCCGTCCGCCGTGAGCTGCTGGCGTCGCTCACCTCGTCCTGACCCACCCCGTACCGACCGATGTGAGAGGCCCTCATGGACAGCCCCATGGCCATCCCCGACCTCGCCGACGCCGAGGAGTTCCGCTGCGACGTGCTGGTGATCGGCGGCGGCACGGCCGGGACGATGGCCGCGCTGACCGCCGCAGAGCGCGGCGCGTCCGTACTGCTGCTGGAGAAGGCGCACGTCCGCCACTCGGGCGCGCTCGCGATGGGCATGGACGGCGTCAACAACGCCGTCGTGCCGGGCGCCGCCACCCCCGAGGACTACGTCGCCGAGATCACCCGCGCCAACGACGGTGTCGTCAACCAGGCGACGGTCCGGCAGACGGCGACCCGCGGCTTCGCGATGGTCAAGCGCCTCGAGGGCTACGGGGTGAAGTTCGAGAAGGACGAGCACGGCGAGTACGCGGTCCGGCAGGTGCACAGGTCGGGCAAGTACGTGCTGCCGATGCCGGAGGGCAAGGACGTCAAGAAGGTGCTCTACCGGGTGCTGCGGCGGCGGGAGATGCGCGAGCGGATCCGGATCGAGAACCGGGTGATGCCGGTACGGGTGCTCACCGCGGGCGGCCGCACGGTCGGCGCCGCCGGGTTCCACACCCGCACCGGGCGGTTCGTCACCGTACGGGCGGGCGCGGTGATCCTGGCCACGGGCGCCGCGGGCCGCCTCGGGCTGCCCGCCAGCGGGTACCTCTACGGCACCTACGAGAACCCGACGAACGCGGGCGACGGGCACGCGATGGCGTACCACGCGGGCGCCGAGCTGAGCGGTATCGAGTGCTTCCAGGTCAACCCGCTGATCAAGGACTACAACGGCCCGGCCTGCGCGTATGTGGCCAATCCGTTCGGCGGCTACCAGGTCAACCGGCACGGCGAGCGGTTCGTCGACTCCGACTACTGGTCGGGCGCGATGATGACGGAGTTCGCCCGCGAGCTCGCCTCCGAGCGCGGCCCGGTGTACCTCAAGCTCAGCCATCTGCCGGAGGAGTCGGTCTCCGCGCTGGAGACGATCCTGCACACCACCGAGCGGCCCACCCGCGGCACCTTCCACGCCGGGCGCGGCCATGACTACCGCACCCACGACGTGGAGATGCACATCTCCGAGATCGGCCTGTGCGGCGGCCACTCCGCGTCCGGGGTGTGGGTCGACGAGCACGCCCGCACGACGGTGCCCGGGTTGTACGCGGCCGGTGATCTGGCGTGTGTGCCGCACAACTACATGATCGGCGCGTTCGTGTACGGCGAGCTGGCGGGCGCGGACGCGGCGGCGCGACCGGCGGTGTACGAGGGCCCGTTGCCGCCCGAGCAGCTCCGCGAGGCGCACGAGCTGGTCTACCGGCCGCTGCGCAGTCCGCAGGGGCCGCCGCAGCCGCAGGTCGAGTACAAGCTGCGGCGGTTCGTCAACGACTACGTGGCGCCGCCGAAGAGCGGGGCGCGGCTGTCGCTGGCGGTGGAGGCGTTCGAGCGGATGCGCAGTGAGATCGACGGGCTCGGGGCGCGCACCCCGCACGAGTTGATGCGCTGCGCCGAGGTGTCGTTCATCCGGGACTGCGCCGAGATGGCGGCGCGCTCGTCGCTGGCCAGGACCGAGAGCCGCTGGGGGCTCTACCACGAGCGCACCGACCATCCGGCGCGCGACGACGACGGCTGGCTGCACCACCTCAACCTCCGTAAGGGCGCGGGGGGTTCGATGGAGTTCCTGACCCGTCCGGTGGCGCCGTACGTGGTGCCGGTGGAGGGCTTCACGCCGGGCGGTGGCGAGGTGCGGCTGATCGGTGAGGTGCTGCCCGAGCAGGTGGCGACGGCCGGGCGGCGCGAGGTGCCGCCGGTGGACCCGGGCGCCGCGCGGGTGGCCGCGGTACGGCCCGCCGCGGCGGGCCCGGGTTCGCCGCGCATCTTGGAGCTGCTCGAACTGGCCGAGCGGGAGCCGGGGTTGGCCGATCTGGCGCCCTATCTCGTGGACGCCGACCCGGCGGTGCGGCGCGCGGCCGTGGACGTCCTGACCGAGACCGTGCCCCCGGGGACGGGGCCCGCGCTCGCCGCCGCGCTGGCGGACGAGGACGGGGCGGTACGGGAGGCGGCCGGGGCGGGGCTGCGCGAGCTGGTCGAAGTGCTGCCACCGGACGCGGAGTTGGCGGCGCCTCTGGTGGCGGCGCTGGAGCTGGCCAATCCGGGGGCGCGGGCGGACGCTGCCGGGGTGCTGCGGGTACTGCGGCTGGGCGGCGGGGAGTTGTTCACCGCCGCGCTGGCGGACGCCGACCCGCGGGTGCGGATCGAGGCGGTACGCGCCCTGGTCCCCCTCGGCGCCGTGCGAGCCCTGGAGGCGGCGGCCGGTGACGGCTCCCGCGAGGTGCGGGTGGCGCTGGCGAAGGGGCTGGCCGCGACACCCGGCGCGCTGCCGCTGCTGACCCGGCTGACGGCGGACCCGGATCCGCTGGTGCGCGGCGCCGCCCTGGAGTCGCTGGCCGAGGCGGGCTGCCCGCCGCCGCTGGCGCGCGCGGCGGCGGCGGCGCTCGCCGATCCCGCCTGGCAGGTCAGGCGCGGCGCGGCGACGGCGCTCGGCGCGGCCGAACCCGCCGCGGCGGTGCCCGCGCTGCTCCCGGCGGCCCGTGACCCGCACCCGGACGTGCGCCGGGCCGCCGTCCAGTCCCTCGCCCGGCACACCGCCGACGCCGACGTCCGTACCGTCCTGGAGGGTGCGAGCAGCGACCCGGACGCCGATGTCCGCGCCTACGCCAGGCGGGCGCTGGCGCACTGACCGAGGGGGGCGGCAGGCATCCGCCGCCCCCTCCGCGGCCGTCAGGCCGTCGTCAACCCGCGCCGCTCCAGCAGCGGTTCGGTGCGCGGCGCGCGGCCGCGGAAGGCGGCGAAAGCGGCCATCGGGTCGACGCTGCCGCCCTTGGACAGGAGTTCACGGCGGAAGGTGTCGCCGTTCTCCCGGCGCATGCCACCGTGCTCCTCGAACCAGGTCACGGTGTCGGCGTCGAGCACCTCGCTCCAGATGTAGGAGTAGTAACCGGCGCTGTACTGGCTGGAGAAGATGTGGTGGAAGTAGGTGGTCCGGTAGCGCGGCGGGATGGCGGGCAGCGCCAGGCCCGCTTCCTTGAGCACGGCCGCCTCGAAGGCGAGCGCGTCGCCGGGGTCGCTGCCGGCGGGCAGGGTGTGCCAGGCCCAGTCGAGCAGGGTCGCCGCCAGGTACTCCACGGTCGCGAAGCCCTGGCCGAACTTCGCGGCGTCCTTCATCCGCGCCACCGCGTCGGCGGGCATCGGCTCGCCGGTCTCGTGGTGGGTGGCGTAGCGCTCCAGGACCGCGGGCCACAGCGACCACATCTCGTTGACCTGCGAGGGGTACTCGACGAAGTCGCTCGGCACGGCGGTGCCCGAGAAGTACGGGTAGCGCACCGCGGAGAACAGCCCGTGCAGCGCGTGCCCGAACTCGTGGAAGAGCGTGTCCACCTGGGTGAAGGTGAGCAGCGCGGGCTCGCCGGGCGCGGGCTTGGCGATGTTGTGGTTGTTGACCACCACCGCCTTCCTGTCCTCCAGCCCCGACTGCAGGACGAGTTCGTTCATCCACGCCCCGCCGCGCTTGGACTCGCGGGCGTAGAAGTCGGCGAGGAAGAGCCCGAGGCCGCTGCCGTCGGCGTCGATGACCTCGTAGACCCGTACGTCGGGGTGGTAGCCGGGCAGGTCGGGGCGCTCGGTGAAGGTCAGGCCGTAGATCTCGTGCGCGGCGTGGAACACCCCGTCGCGGAGCACCTTCTCCAGCTCGAAGTACGGGCGCAGCGCGGCCTCGTCGATGTCGTAGCGCTCCTTGCGGACCTTCTCCGAGTAGTACGACCAGTCCCATGCCTCGACGGGGCCGCCCGCCACCTCGGCGAGCGCCTGGGCCTCGCGTTCGGCGTTGGCGACCGCGGGCGGCACCAGGCGGGCCAGCAGCTCGCTGACGGCCTCGGTGCTGCCCGCGGTGCGGTCGGCGACCACGTACGCGGCGTGGCTGGGGTAGCCGAGCAGCGCGGCGCGTTCGGCGCGTAGGGTGGCGAGGGTGACGGCCAGCGGGCCGTTGGTGTCCTGGGCGCGGTCCAGGGACGCGGTGAGCAGGCGGCGGCGTACCTCGCGGTCGTCGAGCGAGGCGAGTTCGAACTGGTTGGAGAAGAGTTTCAGGCTGAGGACGTAGCGGCCGTCGTGGCCGAGGTCGCGGGCGTTCTGCGCGGCGGCCGCGACGGCGTCGGCGGACAGCCCGGCGAGCTGCGCGGCGTCGTCGAGGACGAGGGCGGATGCCTTGCTCGCGGTCAGTACGTTCTGCCCGAAGGCGGTGGAGGCTGCGGCGATCTCGGCGTTCAGCTCGCGCAGCCGCGTCTGGCCCTCCGCGGAGAGTTCGGCGCCCGCCCGGCGGAAGTCGGTGTGGTAGCGCTCCAGCAGCCGCAGGGACTCGGCGTCGAGGCCGAGGGTGTCCCTGGCCTCGTACAGTGCGGTGATCCGCGCGTAGAGCGCGGGGTTGAGGTGGACGGCGTCGCTGTGCGCGGCCAGCAGGGTGCTGACCCGCGACTCGATGTCCTGCACGGCGGGGGTGATGTCGGCGGACGCCTTGTTGAAGAAGACGGCCCGGACGCGGCTGAGCAGCGCGCCGGAGCGTTCGAGGGCCACCACGGTGTTGTCGAAGGTCGCGGGATCGTCCGCGGTCGCGATCGCCTCGACCTCGGTCAGATGGTCGGCGAGGCCCCGTTCGAAGGCCGGAAGGTAGTGCTCGTCCCGGATCTCGGCGAACGGCGGCAGTTCGTACGGGAGCGTGCTGGGGCTGAGGAACGGATTCGTCGTCACCCGGCCGACCCTACGCCGCCAGGTCGGCGACGCGCGCCGAAAAAGCGCCCGCGCAGATCGCTGACCTGCGCGGGCGCCGGATGTGTCCGGGATGGGTGGGGGGACGGTACGGGGAGCGGAGTGGGTGTCAGCCGCCGCTCTTGCGGCGGAACTCCCGCTGGCCGCCGGCCCTGCCATGGGCGCCGTGGATCTTCGACTGGCCGGTGCCGGTTCCGGCTGCGCCCTTGCGGGCGCCCTGCTTGCGCTCCAGGGCTTCGCGGAACTTCCGCTTCACCTCGTCCTCGTCCGGCACCTGCGCGTCGGCCGGCGTCTCGGGGCCGGGGTCCGCCGCGGCGTCCTGTGGTGTTGCGTCAGCGGCCACGGTAGCCTCCTGCTCTTGGTCGGTCATGCCACCAGAGTCGCATGTCTCACGTCGGGTGGCCCACCCGATATCGCCCGAGCGGACGGCGCGTGTACGGTTCCGGTCACCACCTCCGGGGAGGATTCAGACCCATGACTTGGCTGTTGTACGGCGCGACCGGCTACACCGGACGCCTGATCGCCCGCCGCGCCACGGCGCTGGGACAGCGACCTGTCCTCGCCGGGCGCAACGCCGCGAAACTGGTACCGCTGGCCGCCGAACTGGGCCTGGAGCACCGGGTGTTCGACCTCGGTGACGCCGCCGCCGTGCGCCGCGGCCTGAAGGACGTGGACGCGGTCGCGCACTGCGCGGGGCCCTTCGCGCGCACCGCGGAGCAGATGGTGACGGCATGCCTGGACACCGGTACGCACTACGTGGACATCACCGGCGAGATCGAGGTCTTCGAGGCGCTGCACGCGCTGGACGCCCGGGCCGAGAAGGCCGGGATCACCGTGCTGCCCGGCGCGGGCTTCGACGTGGTCCCCACCGACTGCGTCGCCGCGCTGCTGGTCGCCAAGCTGCCCGACGCCACCCAGCTCGACCTGGCCTTCCTGATGGGCGGCGGGGCCAGCCCCGGTACCGCGAAGACCCTGCTGGAGGGGTCGGGCGCGGGCGGCAGGATCCGGGTGGGCGGGGAGATCCGCAACGTGCCGATCGGCTCCCGCCAGGTGCAGGCGGCCTTCCCGTCCGGCACGCGCAAGGTGGTGTCGATCCCGTGGGGCGACGTCAGCACCGCCTACCACTCGACCGGCATCCCCGACATCACCACGTACACCTGGGTGCCGCTGCCGGCGCCCGCGCTGGCGATGAGCAGGGTGCTGAAGGTGGGCCCGCTGCGGGGGGCGCTGTCCAGCGCGGTGTCGAAGCTGGTGCGCGGCCCCGGCGAGCGCGCGCTGAACGGCACCCGCTGCGAGGTGTGGGGCCGCGCCCGCGACGCCGCGGGCAACACGGTGACCGCGACCCTCACCGGGCCGAACCCGTACAGCCTGACCGTCGACGCGGTGCTGCGGGTCATGGCGCGGCTGCCGGGGCTGCCGACGGGCTACCAGACCCCGTCGCGTGCGCTGGGAGCGGATTTCGCGGAGAGCCTGGACGGTGTGACAGTCACGGTCGACGCGCTGCACTGAGCGGTGGTGACGCAGCCGCCGCGGGCTTGCGTGACACCTTGCGAGGTCGCGGGCACGGCGTCCGACGGACGCCGTGCCTCCGGTTTTACGGACCGGCGCACTCCGCTCCGCATACCGGCCGAAAGGCGGGGTTCCGCCGTCTGACCTGGTACTTGCCTGCGTCCCGGGGGGTCTGTGAGGATCGCTTCATGTCGACCTTCCAGGCCCCCGACGGCACCCGGCTCCGCTTCCACGTCCTCGGTACCGGCGACCCGCTGCTGGTCGTCCCCGGCGGGCCGATGAGCGCGTCGGAGTACCTGGGGGATCTGGGCGGTCTCGCCGCGCACCGTCAGCTGGTCCTGCTCGACCTGCGCGGCACCGGCGGCTCCGAGGCGCCCGCGGACCCGTCGTCGTACCGCTGCGACCGGCAGGTGCCGGACGTGGAGGCCCTGCGGGAACATCTCGGCCTGGAGCGGGTCGATGTACTCGCGCACTCGGCCGGCGCCAACCTGGCGATCCTGTACGCCGCCGCCCATCCCGGGCGGATACGCACCCTGACCCTGGCCGCGCCGAGCCTGCGCGCGCTGGGCGTGCACTTCACCGAGGAGCACCGCAGGGAGGCCTCGGCGCTGCGGGCGGACGAGCCCTGGTACCCGGAGGCGGCGGCCGCCCTGGAGTCGGCCTTCGCGGGCACCGCGACCCGCGAGGACTGGGACGCCCTGGAGCCCTTCGTCTACGGCCGCTGGGACGACGCCGCGCAGGCGCACGCCGCGTCGGGCGAGCGGTGGCGCAACGACGAGGCGGGCGAGGTCTACTACGACCCCCGTGCGTTCGACCCGGTGGCCGCCAAGGCCGCGCTGCGGTCGCTGGACGCGCCGGTCCTGTTGATCGCGGGCGAGCGTGACGGCGGTCCGCGGCCCCAGGTGGCCGCCGCGGCCGCCGCCTTCTTCCCCGGCGGCCGGACGGCCGTGCAGCCGGGCGGCGCGCACTACCCGTGGCTGGACGACCCGCGGTGGTTCGTCGACACGATGACGGACTTCCTGACGGCCGCGGCGTTCGCGCGCTGAGTACGGGGTCGGCGGCGGCTCGGCCGCGGGGTTCAGCCGCCGCGGCTCAGCCGCGCTGGCCGACCATGAACAGCAGCCAGATGAAGAACGCGAGCAGGTGCGCGACCACCACGTAGACCAGCACACGCAGGGTCACACCGCGTTCCTTGCGGCGCTCCGAGCCGTTGGTGGTGCCGACGAACAGCGGGGTCGGGACGGGGGTCTGGGCAGCCGGGACAGGCGTCTGGACAGGGGTCTGACCGGTCATCGCGGGTCTCCTGGTGTGTGGTGGTGCGCGCCCGTTCCGGCGCGGCCGTCCGGTGGTCCGACGCAGAGCGCCGAGGTCTCGCTCTGCATGAGCGTGTGGACGAACAGCAGGTCCACTCCCCCGGCGTCGGCCGCCGCGAGCTGGTGCGGCACCAGCGAGTCGAAGTGGGCCGAGTCCCCGGGGCCGAGGCTGTGCGTGCGGTCGCCGAGGGTGAGCCGCAGGGTGCCGCCGGTCACGTGCAGCCACTCCTCGCCGGGGTGCACCCGGACCAGGGCGCGCTGCGACCCGGCCGGTACGTGCAGCCGCAGCGCCTGCATGGCGCGGCCGGTGCCGCCCGCGCGGCGGTAGGTCCAGCCGCCCGCGGGCACCGGTGTCATCCGGTCGCCGCGTACGATGGGATCCGGCTCGGCGGAGGTCTCACCGAGCAGGTCGGAGACCGTGGTCCCGTACAACCGGGCCAGGCCGAGCAGGACCGGCAGCGAGGGCTGGCGCAGCCCGGACTCCAGCCGGGACAGATGCGCGGCCGACAGCTCCAGGCGCCGGGCGGCGTGCTCCAGGGTCAGGCCGCTGCCGCGCCGCCGGTCCCGCAGACGCGGGGCCAGCGCGAGCTCGGCGGCGGTGTCGGCCGTGTCGGTGCTGTCCATGGCTCCATGGAACAGCACCGCTTACCCAAAGGGCAAAAAGTTTGCCTCAGAGGCAAAAACCGGCGAGTGACCTCAGCTCTTGCGGCCGACCCCTCCGTAGAAGCCGATCCGCCGCACCTCGGCGGGCTCGGGGTCGGGGCCGTCGGGGCGCCACATCGGGACCTGGACCACACCGGGCTCGACCACGTCGAAGCCCTCGAAGAGGGCGGCGACCTCCGCGTACGGGCGGGTGTTGAGGGTCGCGGTCGCCTTGTCGTAGATCTTGAAGACCTCGGGCAGGCTGCTGGCGTGGAAGTCGGCGGTGGCGTGCGAGAGCACCAGGAAGCTGCCCGCCGGGAGGGCGTCGCGCAGTGTCGCCACGATGCCCGCCGGGTCCTCCTCGTCCTTGATGAAGTGCAGCACGGCGACCAGGAGCACCGCGACCGGCTCGTCGAAGTCGATCAGCTTGCCGATGGTGGGGTGGTCCAGGATCGTCCGCGGCTGCCGGACGTCACCGAGGAAGAAGCCGGTGTTGCCCGCGCCGGTGAGCCGGGCCCCGGCGTGGGTGGCCACGATCGGATCGTTGTCGATGTACGCCACGCGCACCTCGGGTGCCAGCGCCTGGGCCATCTCATGGGTGTTCGGCGAGGTGGGGATGCCGGTCCCGATGTCGATGATCTGCCGGATGCCGCTCTCCACCAGGAAGCGCACGGACCGGTGCAGGAAGTCACGGTTGGCGCGGGCCGCCGGAATGATGTCGGGGAGGACGTCGATCACCCGCTGGGCCGCCTCGCGGTCGACCTCGTAGTTGTCCCAGCCGCCGAGGTAGTAGTCGTACATCCTGGCCGGGTGCGGTCTGCTGGTGTCTATCTCGTCGACGGGGAATCCCTGGTCGGTCACGCCGTCCTCCGCTTCTTCTGTGCACAGTGCCTGTTCATCCGAGGAGGAAGTCCGCCTCGCCCGCCTTGGCGCCCTGGATGAACGTGGTGATCTCGTGGTTGGTGTATATCAGCGCCGGTCCGTCGGGGTCGGTCGACTGCCGGAGCGCCACCCGGCCGTCGTTGAGTCTTTTCGCCTCGACGCAGGAGCCGCCGTTCCCGCCGCTCCAGGGTTTCCGCCAGCCGTCATGACCGAGTTCGGTGGCGGGCATTCCGTTGTAGATTCCGTCGTAAACGCCGTCGTATCTGTCCTCGTACCCGTATATGTCGTCATTGCTGACGCGATCCATCGTTCAGATCTCCTTGCGCATGCCATCGAGGATGGCCTTGGTGCTCTGTGCTGGCGCAGCCTGCGCGCACATCCGGTCGAGCGCTTCCAGGAACGTGGACACGTCGTCCCGTTCGTCGAAGTAGACGCCGCCCACGAGGCTTTCGGAGTAGGCGATGTCCGGGATTTCCTGGAGCTGGAACCGGAAGATGTGGAACGGCCCGTACATCGCCGGGTGCGGCCCGGCCGAGAACGGGATGACCTGGAGCCGGACGTTGGTGCGCTCGGTCGCCTCGATGAGGGCGGTGATCTGGTCGCGCATCACCTTGCGGCCGCCGATCGGGCGGCGCAGCACGGTCTCGTCCATCACGACCCACAGCAGCGGCGCGGAGTCGCGGTCGAGCAGGCCCTGGCGCTCGATCCGCACGTCGACGAGCCGGTCGATCTCGCCGGCCGCGGCGTGCGGCAGTCCGGCGCGCAGCACGGCCCGCGCGTACGGCCCGGTCTGCAGCAGCCCGGGGACGTAGTGCGGCTCGTAGGCGCGGATGATCGAGGCTTCGCCTTCGAGGCTGACGAAGGCACTGAACCAGTCGGGCAGCACATCGCGGAAGTTGTGCCACCAGCCGGGGCGGTTGGCCTCACGGGCGAGGGCGAGGAAGCCGCCGATCTCCTCGGGTGCGGTGATTCCGTACGTGGTGAGGAGTTTCTCGACATACGGGAGCTTCAGGCCGACTTCGGCCTTTTCCATCCGCCGTATGGTGGCGTGCGTGACGTCGAGCGCCCGTCCGGCCTGCTCGTAACTGAGTCCGGCCTTCTCCCGCAGATCCTGCAGGCGCTTTCCGAGGACCATGCGCAGGACGGTCGGGGCGCCACCCGGCCGGGGGTCCATCACGTGGCTCTCCTCCAACTTCCTTGATGTGCAAGCAGTGTGTCATGGCGTCAGCGGGAGGAACAGCCTGTCCTTGACGATTCTGTAATTTACAGAACGGACCTTGCCATGTGTCTGTCACCGGCCTCATAGTTACGGAGTGGTTCCTTCATCCGACGCGCTACGACGCGAGCGCCGCGAGGTCGTGGGCGGGCCCTTCCGCCGCGATGTCTTCCGGCTGCCCGCCCAGAGTGCGTCGGTGGCCGACGCCCGCGGGCGGATACGCACCCGGCTCGGCGAGTGGGGCGCCGACGCGGAGCTGCGTGAGGACGCGAGTCTGGTGGTGACGGAGCTGTTCACCAACGCGGTACGGCACACGGACAGCGAGAAGATCACCTGTGTGCTGCAGGACTCGGGCTCGGTGGTACGGCTCGAAGTGACCGACCAGGGCAGGGGATCGGGGGTACCCGTGCCGTGTTCCGTCGGCGCCGACGCCGAGGGCGGACGGGGCTTGTTCCTGGTGGGCGTGCTCTCGCTGGCGTGGGGTTCCGCCCCGGCGGAGGACGGCGCGGGGCGCGTGGTGTGGGCCGAACTGGCCGCACACCTCGCGCCCTCTTTGCGTACGGCCCCGATCAGCCTGGAGCGCCGCCGCTAGGGCCTGTCCTCACGGCCGCCGCGGAATCCCGTTGCCCCGGCGTCACAGCGGCAGCAGGTCGGGACGCTTGGGTTCGACGTCGTCGCCCGACGACACCCCGCGCAGCCGCCGCCCGATCCACGGCACCAGGTACTCGCGCGCCCAGTGGATGTTGTCGCGGCGCACATCGGCGGGCGCGCGCTGCGACACCGGGGGCCACGGCTGGTCGGGGTCGGCGGGCACCTCCAGGCCGAGCACCTGCCCGGCGCGCAGCGCGACCCGGGTGTGCCCCTCGGGCGACAGATGCAGCCGGTCGACGCTCCACGCCCGCCGGTCCTGCACCGACCGCAGCGACCACAGGTCGAGCACCGGGCAGTCGTAGCGGTCGGCGATGGACCGTACATGGGCGGTGTACGTGGCGACCTTGCCGCGCAGATGGCGCAGCACCGGTACGTCGCGGGTGTCGAAGCCGGTGCAGACCAGCACGGTGCCCACGCAAGAGGTGAGGTCCGCGACCGCGGCCTCGAAGCGCTCGGCGATGGCGTCGGGGTCTCCCCCGGGCCGCAGGATGTCGTTGCCTCCGGCGCAGAAGGTCACCAGGTCGGGGGCGAGTTCCTTGGCCCGCGGCACCTGCTCGGCCACGATCTGGTCGAGCAGCCGGCCGCGCACCGCCAGGTTGGCGTAGCGGAAGGTGTGTTCGTCGCGCTGGTCGGCCAGCAGCACCGCGAGGCGGTCGGCCCATCCGACATACGCACCGTCAGGACCGGGATCGCCGACGCCTTCGGTGAAGCTGTCCCCCACCGCGGTGTACGACCCGATCACGCGATTGTTCAGTGTTTGCGAATCGTCAGCCACGTCAACCTATCTTTCCCCTCGCCCTGTGACCTACGCGACCGTAAGGAGGGGTTGACGCGACGTGATTCATCCCACCAGGTCAAAGCCTGCGCAGATGGAATACGGCGGCGTCCAGGTCTCCGGCCAGCGTGGTACGCAGTCCGCGCTCGGCGAGGACCGCGCCGCGCTGCACCACTGCGGTGGTCACGTCGCGGTAGGCGGCGGTCCTGTCCAGGCCGCGCAGCCGCAGCGGCGGCACCGGTTCGCCGAAGGACTGCGAGTGCAGCCAGGCCAGTACGACGGTGTCGGCACCGCGCACGTACTGCACGGCGCTCAGGCCGCCGTCGCCGGGCGGGCGCAGCCGGTAGAGGTCGCCGTACTGCACCACGGGGCGCACCGTCTTGTAGAGGCTCACCCAGCTCGCGGCCTCGGCGCGCTCGTCCTCGCTCCACTCCAGCAGGTCGCCGCCGATGCCGAGCACTCCGGCCATGGCGCTGACGAAGCGGAAACGCAGGCTGCTGGCGCGGTGGTTGAGCAGCGGGCTGGGGCTGTCGGTGACCCAGGCGGCCATCACCCGGGCGGGGTGGAGCTGGGTGAAGCCGTGCTGGATGCGCAGCCGGTCGAGCGGGTCGGTGTTGTCCGAGGTCCGCACCTGGTCGGTACGGGCGAGGATGCCGAGGTCGACCCGGCCGCCGCCGCCCGCGCAGGACTCGAAGGCGACCCCGGGGTGGGCGGCGCGCAGCCGGTCGAGCAGTGCGTACAGGCCGTCCACATGGGCGGTCCCCAGCGGCTGCGGACAGCGCTCCCCCGGTCGGCCGGGGTCGGTGCAGGAACGGTTGAAGTCCCACGCGACGTAGTCGACGGGGGCGCTGTGCAGCAGGGCGTCCAGCCGCTGCCACAGATGGTCGCGGACGTCGGCGCGGCCCAGGTCGAGCACGAGCTGGTCGCGGAATTCGGTACGGCGGCGGCCGGGGTGGTGCCGCACCCAGTCGGGGTGGGCGCGGTAGAGGTCGCTGTCCGGGCCGACCGTCTCGGGTTCGACCCGGACGCCGAAGTCCATGCCGAGCGCGTGCACCTCGTCGGCGAGCGGCTTCAGGCCGTGCGGGAAGCGGTCCGGGTGGGGAAACCCGTCTCCCAGGCCCGCCCGGTCCCGGGCGCCGCACCAGCCGTCGTCCACGACGAACAGCTCGACCCCCATCGCGGCGGCCCGCCGGGCCAGTTCGCGCTGCCGCTCCTCACCGGTGCCGAAGCCGGTGGCCTCCCGGGAGCTGTAGAGCACCGGGCGCGGCTGCTCGGCGCGCGGAAGGACGTGGTCGAGCTGGTACGTGTGCCAGGCGCGGCTGGCCGCGCCGAAGCCGCCGCCGCTGTACAGCCCGGCGAAGACCGGGCTGGTGTACGACTCGCCCGGCTCCAGCCGGACCGGGCCGGAGTCGTCGTGGCCGGCGCCGCCGGTGGCCTGGACGCGGCCGTCCGGCAGGGTGGACACCGCGATCCGCCAGGAGCCCGACCAGGCGAGGGCGGCCGTCCACACCTCGCCGTACTCCTCGCCCGCGTCGCCGGCGTCCAGGCCGATCCACGGCAGGTGGTCGTGGCCGGTGTGGCCGCGGCGGCTGCCGATCACGCGCTCGCCCGGGGTCAGCCCGGCCCGTACCAGCCGGGTCTCCGCGCCCCAGCGGCCGTGCAGCTGCGCCAGGCGCCAGGTGTCGCGCGGCGGCGGCGTCCAGGTGGCGGCGTCGGCCCGAAGCAGCTCCAGCGCGCCGAGGTGGCCGTTGGCGACATGGGTGGCGGTGGTCCAGCGCTCGACGACGTCACAGCCGGGGTGCGTCCGGTAGTGCAGGGTGAGGTCGAGGTGGTGCGCCGAGTCGTGGAAGTGCAGCCGCAGCTCCTCGCCCGCGGCGCCCTCCTCCACCTCGTGCTCCTCGAAGCACCACTCGGTGCCGCGGACGGCCGGGGAGCGCACCGACAGCGCGGGCCGGACGAAGCGCGGGCCGCCCTCGACCGGGTACTCCTCGTGGCCGTCCAGCTCCGACTCGAACGGCCGGGGGGCGGGCAGCGGGTCCATGGCCAGCGCTTCCGCGTCGAGGAGGGTGATCCTGGCCCCCCAGTGCAGGTGCAGCAGCTCGTCCCGTTCGGTGAGCTGGAGCGCGTAACTGCTCCCCGGGCCCGACAGCAGCCACAACCGCCCGGACCGCCCCGTTTCGATCATCCGGTTTCCCCCGTTCCGATCAGATCCGGACATCATCGGCCCGGGGTCGGCGCAGAGCAATGGTCCAACGGACACATACCGTTCGGTACGTGGCCTCCCCCCGCTGCCGTATCGTCGGACGTGCCCCCGCTCGCCACGTATGAGAGGTAGGAGGAGTGCCGGTGACCCAGGAACTGCCGAAGACCGCCCCGACCGGATCCGAGCCCACGCCCGAGCCCGAACTGACAGGTGTGCGTAACTTCCGTGATGTCGGAGGACTGCCGACGGTCGACGGCCGCCGGGTCAGGCACGGTGTGCTGTTCCGCAGTGGTCATCTGGCCCACGCCGACGCGGGCGACACGGCCTTCCTCACCGGCCTCGGGCTGCACACGGTCTTCGACTTCCGCAACGCCGACGACATCCGGATCGAGGGCCAGGACACCCCCCTCCCCGGCACCCTCAACGTCAACATGCCGCTGAGCGACCCGGCCCAGGGCGCCGACTTCTGGCACACCGTGCGCGACGGCGACCTGGCCGCGCTGCGGGAGGTGCTCGGCGAGGGCCGGGCGGCGGAGCGGATGGCGAACTCCTACCGCAAGCTGATCAGGGAGCGCACCGCCGAGCACGGCCGCATGCTGGCGCTGCTCAGCGAGCCCGTCGACGCCGCCGTCCCCGCACTGCTGCACTGCGCCGCGGGCAAGGACCGGGCGGGCACCTCGATCGCCGTCATCCTGCTCGCGCTGGGCGTGGAGCGCTCCGCCATCGAGGCCGACTACCTGGAGAGCAACGCCCGCCACCGCCGCTACCGGGTCCGCCGCGGCGACGGCAGCACCGGCTCGGCCATCGACCCCGCCATCATGGAGCTGCTCAACCCGCTCTTCGAGGCCCGCGTGGAGTACCTGCGCGCGGCCTTCGACACCATCGAGGAGGAGTGGGGCTCGGTCGACCGCTATCTGGAGGACGGCCTCGGCCTCACCAAGGAGCGCCGCGACCGGCTGCGGGAGCTGCTGCTCACCGACTGACCCGAGGGCGGGTGGGCGGCGCGGTCCGCGCCGCCCACCCGCCCTCGCGGCTCAGCGGTGGGCGACCGCCTGCTTCACCAGGGTCCGCCCGAAGTCCCACATCAGGCCGCCCCCGCCGTGCGCGTCGTCCATCACCTCGGTGAACGCCGTCACGAACCGGTCGACGTCCGCCTCGTCGACGACCAGCGGCGGGATCAGCTTGATGACCTCCAGATGGTCCCCGGAGACCTGGGTGAGGATGCGGTGCCGCTGCAGCAGCGGCACCACCACCATCTGCGCGAACAGCCCCTTGCGGGCGGCCTGCAGCATCGTCCAACGGCTGCGCAAGCCGAGGGACTTGGGGCGGCCGAACTCGATGCCGATCATCAGGCCCCGGCCGCGCACCTCCTTGAGGAGCTCGTAGCGGTCGGTGAGGGCCGCGAGCCGGGTGCGCAGCAGGTCGCCGGTGCGGCGGGCGTTCTCCACCACCTTCTCGTCGTCCATCACCGACAGCGTGGCCAGTCCCGCGGCCATGGCCTGCGCGTTGGAGCCGAAGCTCGCGGAGTGCACGAGGACGCGGTCCATCGAGGAGTAGACCTTCTTGAAGATCCAGTCCTTGCCCAGGGTCGCGCCGACCGGCACATAGCCGCCGGACAGCGCCTTGGCCACGCAGACCAGGTCGGGCTCGACGCCCTCCTCGTGCTGGTAGGCGTAGAAGTCGCCGGTGCGGCCGATACCGGTCTGCACCTCGTCGGCGATGAGCAGCGCCTTGTGCCGGTGCAACAGGTCCTGGGCGGCCCGCAGATAGCCGGGCGGGGTGGCGTACACGCCCTTGCCCTGGATCGGCTCCACGATCAGCGCGGCCACGTCGCCGCGCTTCAACTCCCTTTGCAGCGCGTCGAGATCGCCCATCTCGACCGCGGTGTCCGGCAGCAGCGGCGCGAAGCCGTCACGGAAGCCGCCCTCGCCGTTGACCGACAGGGAGCCGGTGGTGAGGCCGTGGAAGGCGTGGGTGCAGTACAGCACGCGCGGCTTGCCGGTGGCGTAGCGGGCGAACTTCAGCGCGGTCTCCACGGCCTCGGTGCCGCTGTTGCCGAAGAACACCCGCTCCAGGTGCGGCGAGTAGCCGAGCAGTTTCTCCGCGAGCAGTCCGGGCAGCGGCTGGCAGTCGAAGCGGGTGAGGTCGGCCAGCCCCGCGTCCAGCACGTCGTGCAGCGCCTTGCGCACCACGGGGTGGTGCCGGCCCAGGCCCATCACCCCGAACCCGGCGAGCATGTCGAGGTAGTCGGCGCCGTCGGCGTCCCAGAAGTGGGCGCCCTCGGCCCGCTCGTAGACCTTGTCGAAGCCGATGGTGTGCAGCATGCGCGGCAGTTGGTGGTTGAGGTACCGGCTGTGCAGGTCGTAGCGCTCACCGCCGCGCTCGGCGAGCAGCGTCGCCAGGTCGAAGCCCTTCGGTGCGGACCCGTCGGCCGCCTCGGGCCCCCGCGGCTCAGACGATGTCATCGCTCACCTGCTCCTTGCGTGCGTCGGTACGGGCCAGGGTGGCACCGATACGTCCGGCGATCTCGGCCGGGGTCAGTCCGATGTCGGCGAGCAGCTCGCCGCGCTTGGCGTGGGCCAGGAACTGCTGCGGGATGCCGAAGTCGCGCAGCGGCACGTCCACCCCGGCGTCGCGCAGCGCCTGCGCGACGGCAGAACCGACGCCGCCCGCGCGGCCGTTGTCCTCGACGACCGCCACCAGCCGGTGGCGCGCGGCCAGTTCGGGCAGCGCCTCGTCGACCGGCTTGACCCAGCGCGGGTCGACCACGGTCACGCCGAGGTCGCGTCCGGCGAGCAGTTCGGCCGCCGACAGGCAGGTGGCGCCGAGCGCGCCGACCGCGACCAGCAGCACGTCCTCCCGCAGTCCTTCGGCCGGGCGGGCCAGCACGTCCATACGGCCGATCCGGCCGACGGCGGGCAGCGGCTCCCCCGCGGTCTCCTTGGGGAAGCGGATGACGGTGGGCGCGTCGTCCACCTCGATCGCCTCGCGCAGCTGGGCGCGCAGCTGGTCGGCGTCGCGGGGCGCGGCGATCCGCAGGCCGGGGACGACCTGGAGGATCGACATGTCCCACATGCCGTTGTGCGAGGCGCCGTCGACACCCGTCACGCCCGCCCGGTCCAGGACGAAGGTGACACCGCACTTGTGCAGCGCGACATCCATCAGCACCTGGTCGAAGGCGCGGTTGAGGAAGGTGGCGTAGACCGCGACCACGGGGTGCAGGCCGCCGGTGGCCAGCCCGGCCGCCGAGGTGGCGGCGTGCTGCTCGGCGATGCCGACGTCGAAGACCCGGTGCGGGTAGGCGCGGGCGAATCCGGCCAGGCCGACCGGCTGGAGCATCGCGGCGGTGATGGCGACGACATCGGGCCGCTCGGCGCCGATCCGTACCATCTCGGTGCCGAAGACGGAGGTCCAGGAGGGGCCGCCGGCCGGGGTGAGCGGCTCGCAGGTGAGCGGGTTCATCGCGCCCACGGTGTGGAAGCGGTCCGCCTCGTCCTGCTCCGCCGCCGGGTAGCCGCGGCCCTTCTCGGTCAGGCAGTGCACCAGGACCGGGCCGTGGAACCGCTTGGCGCGGCGCAGCGCCGACTCCACCGCGGCGATGTCGTGGCCGTCGATCGGGCCGACGTACTTCAGGCCAAGGTCCTCGAACATGCCCTGCGGGGCGAAGGCGTCCTTGAAGCCCTTCTTCGCGCCGTGCAGGGACTCGTAGAGCGGCTGGCCGATGACGGGGGTGTGCTGGAGGACGTGCTTGCCCCAGGACAGGAAGCGCTCGTAGCCGTCGGTGGTGCGCAGGGTCGCCAGGTGGTTGGCCAGGCCGCCGATGGTCGGGGCGTACGAGCGCTCGTTGTCGTTGACCACGATGATCAGCGGGCGGTCGCGGGCGGCGGCGATGTTGTTCAGCGCCTCCCAGGCCATGCCGCCGGTCAGCGCGCCGTCGCCGATGACCGCCACCACGTGGTCGGCGCGGCCGCGCACCTGGTTGGCCTTGGCCAGGCCGTCGGCCCAGCCCAGCACGGTCGAGGCGTGGCTGTTCTCGATCACGTCGTGCTCGGACTCGGCCCGCGACGGGTAGCCGGACAGCCCGCCCTTGCTGCGCAGCTTGGAGAAGTCCTGGCGGCCGGTGAGGAGTTTGTGGACGTAGCTCTGGTGGCCGGTGTCCCACAGGATCCGGTCGGCGGGCGAGTCGAAGACGCGGTGGAGCGCGATGGTCAGCTCCACCACCCCGAGATTCGGCCCCAGGTGGCCGCCGGTCCTCGCCACCGCCTGGACCAGGAAGTGGCGGATGTCAGCGGCGAGTTCGTCGAGCCGGCCCTCGGGCAGTGCCTTCAGGTCGCGCGGGCTCCTGATGTTCTCCAGCATCGACATGTACAGACCTCGTTCCCTGCCGGGTTGCTACGTTCAGCCGACCGTTCCCGCGGTGGCGCCGCCCGCGGGCACCGGCGGCGGGGAGCCGCCGGCGACCGCGGGCTCGACTGCTGTCATCGCCCGTTCACTTCACCCGGTTCGACGCGACCGTCTCGCGGGCCGCGCGGATCGACTCCTTCAGGGAGCCCATGGTCGCCAGGACGGCCGTGGGCTCGTAGCCGCAGTGCGCCATGCAGTTGTCGCAGCGCTCGTCCTTGCCGCGGCCGTACTTGCTCCAGTCCGTCTCGTCGAGGAGCTTCTGGTACGTGGGCACATAGCCGTCCGCCATCAGGTAGCAGGGGCGCTGCCAGCCGAAGAGCGAGTAGTTCGGGATCGCCCACGCGGTGCAGGGGAAGTCGGCCTTGCCCTCCAGGAAGTCCAGGAAGAGCGGGGTGTGGTTGAGCCGCCACTTCTTCCGGTTGCCGTCGCCGAACGCCTTCTTGAACAGCTCGCGGGTCTGCTCGACACCCAGGAAGTGGTCCTGGTCCGGCGCCTTCTCGTAGGCGTACGCGGGCGACAGCATCATCTCGTCGACCTGGAGATCGTCATTGAGGTAGTTCAGCACCTCGATGATCGTCTGCGGCGTGTCGGTGTTGAAGAAGGTCGAGTTGGTGGTCACCCGGAATCCGCGGCGCTGCGCTTCCTTGATCGCCTCGACCGCCTCGTCGAAGGTGCCTTCCTTGGCCACCGACTCGTCGTGCCGCTCGCGCATACCGTCGATATGCACGGTGAACGCGAAGTACGGCGAAGGCGTGAATTTATCGATCTTCTTGCGCAGCAGAAGAGCGTTCGTGCAGAGGAACACGAACTTCTTGCGCGCCACCAGCTGGCGGACGATCTCGTCGATCTGCGGGTGCATGAGCGGCTCGCCACCTGCGATCGAGACCATCGGGGCCCCCGACTCCAGCACCGCACCGACCGCCTGTGCCACGGGCATACGCTGCTTCAGCACCCCGGCCGGGTGCTGGATCTTGCCGCAGCCCTCGCATTTGAGGTTGCACGCGAAGAGCGGTTCGAGTTCGACGATGAGTGGGAACTTTTCGCGGCGCCGGACCATTTTCTGTTCAAAGAGGTACGACGCGACACGGATGGACTGACGGAGCGGCATAGCCATCTAGCTCACCTCCACGGGAGCGCGGTAGTGCGGTGCCAATCAAGAAAGGCGGGAACAAGATCTCTGAGCACCCGGAAAGCGATGATCCCGGTGCGAAGCGTTCCGACGCGTACGAGTTCGTACTCGGGCGTGTCGACGACGACTCGGGCCGCGGCGACGTGGCGCGCTCCTTCGGCGAGCGCGGCGCGCCGCATGGCGGCCGATTCCATGTCCACGGCGATGGCACCCGTCGCCGCCAGTGCGGCGCGCTCGGCGCCCCGCACGACATGGTCGGATTCAGCGAGCGTTCCGGTGTGCACGGTGTGGCCCGCGGCCTTGAGCGCGGCGGCGAGCGCCTCGCTCTCGTGTCCGTCGTCGGACACGACGACATCGCCCGGCCGCATGCCCGGGGCGAGGCCCGCGCAGAAGCCGGTGGTGAGGACGGCCGCGTCGTGCAGCGCCGGGGCGTGCAGGGCCTCCCTGACGGCCCGGTCCGCTGCCTTCGGCCCCATGCCGGTACGGAGCACGCTGACGTGCCCCGCGGCGGCCCTGGCCGTCCCCCTGCGCAGCGCGACACGCTCGATGCGCAGGGCGCACACCACCAGCAGCGGTGGTCCTGTATGGCCCACGAACTAGGCCCCCTTTCCTACGGCGGTGACCGCGGGACCCGCGGTACCGAAGGGTTCCCTGCGGACGTAGCGGCCGAGCGCGGTCAGCGGGAAGACCATCCGGTAGAGGTGGTAGTTGATGGAGAAGTCACGGGGGAAGCCGGTCCCCGTGAAGTACGGCTCGTCCCAGGAGCCGTCGGCGAGCTGTGTGTCGGTCAGCCAGCGCACCCCGCGCTCGACCGCCTCGGTGTCGCGTTCGTCCGCCGCGAGCAGGGCCAGCAGCGCCCAGGCGGTCTGCGAGGCGGTGGAGACGCCCCGCCCGATCCACTCCCGGTCGGAGTAGGAGCGCAGGTCCTCGCCCCAGCCGCCGTCGGGGTTCTGCACCGACCGCAGCCAGGTCACCGCGCGCCGGACGGCCGGATGGTCGGCGGGGATGCCCGCGGCGGTGAGCGCCGGGACGGCGGAGCCGGTGCCGTAGACGTAGTTGACCCCCCAGCGGCCGAACCAGGCGCCGTTCTCCTCCTGCTCGGCGAGCAGCCATTCGATGCCGCGCCGGGCGTGCTGGTCGTGTTCCAGGCCGAGGGCGGCGAGCATCTCGACGACATGCGCGGTGACGTCGGCGGACGGCGGGTCGATGACCTCGCCGAAGTCGCAGAACGGCAGCCGGTTGGGGAAGGGGCTGGTGTTGTCGGCGTCGAAGGCGCCCCAGGCGCCGTTCCTCGACTGCATGCCGACGTTCCACCGGACGGCCTTCTCCACGGCGGAGTCGACGCGCGCCTGGTCGGGGTGGTCGATCCTGCGCAGCGCGAGGACCACCTCGGCGGTGTCGTCGATGTCGGGGTAGATGTCGTTGTGAAATTCGAACGCCCAGCCGCCCGGGGCGAGCTGGGGTCGTTGGACGGACCAGTCGCCGGGTCTGGTGATCTGCTCGCCGAGCATCCAGTCGGCCGCTTTGACCAGGGCGGGATCGTTTGCGGGAACGCCGGCGTCGGCCAGTGCGATGGTGGCGAGGCAGGTGTCCCAGACCGGCGACTGGCAGGCCTCGATCATCCGCACGCCCTCCTCGGGCCATACGGCGAAACGATCCAGCGAATCCAGCCCGGCCTTCACCACGGGATGGTCGAGTTCATACCCCAGCAGGTGCAGGGCGATCACCGAGTAGACCGCCGGGGGCTGGATGCCGCCCCAGCAGCCGTCGGCCTCCTGGCGTTCGATGATCCAGCGGGCGCAGGCGTTCATCGCGGTACGGCGTACCAGGCGCGGGCTGAAGCGGCGGTAGACGTGCAGTACCTGGTCGAGCCGTTCGAAGACGCCGTCCCAGCTGGTGAGCGGGGCCTTGCGGCGCTTGGGGTTGGGCGTGGCGGGGTCGACGTGCAGTTCGTCGATGCCGAAGGGCGCCGGGCGGACCGGCCGGTGGGCGCCGACGACGGTGAGCGGCACGATGGTCTGCCGTGCCCAGCAGCCGAAGGAGTAGATGTTCAGCGGCATCCACTTGGGCAAGTAGATGACCTCGGGCGGCAGTTCGGGGAGGTCCTCCCAGCTCCACCAGCCGAACAGCGCGAGCCAGATCCGGGTGAAGACCCGGGCGCGCGCGACGCCCCCCTCGGTGCGCGACCACTTCGCGGCCAGCGCCATGTGCGCTTCCTCGGGCGCGTCCCCCGCCAGCCGCAGCGCCACGTACGCCTCGATGGTGGCGGACAGGTCGCCGGGTCCGCCGTGGAAGGTCGGCCAGGCGCCGTCCTCCCGCTGCTGGGAGCGGATCCAGCGGGCCGACGCGGCCGTGGTGGGTCCGTCCTGGATACCGAGGAACTGGCGGAGCATCAGATCCTCGGCGTCCATCGTCACATTGGTTTCGAGGTCGCCCTTCCACCATCCATCGGGGTGCTGCCGTGCCAGGAGGTGGTCTGCGGCGCGCTGCACGGCACGCTGCGCCGCCGCCTCGGTTCCTCCGGATGGAACAGGGTCCGGTTCCGAGGTGCTGCTGGCCGAGGGTGTCCGGTGGGTTGGCGACCCTGGACTGCCATCGGTCGTCGCTGTCATGGCTTCCCCTTTGCAGTTGAGACTTCTGCGGTGTTGGGGCGGCCGTCGGCCGTCACATACGAGGGACCGGCGACGTTATGCGCTCCACGTTAGTTCTTTACTTCTCGCGAACCACCACAAAATCCGCCAGACCTACGAGCTTACGTTGAATATCTTCCGGCATGTCCATTTTGTCCAGCGCGGCGATCGCGGTCGCGTACTGCCTTCTGGCCTCCTGAGAGGTCCATTCGCGCCCACCGGCTTCTTCGATCAACGCCGCACGCATGGCGAACTCTTCCTCGCTGAAGGCACCGGTTTCCGGATTCTTCGCGTCCGCCGCCAGCAGTTCACCCAAGCGCTCCGAAGCGGAGCCCCCCGCGGCCAGCGCGGCGACCACCGGGAGGGACTTCTTGCGCTGCCGTAGATCACTCCAGGTCTGCTTGCCCGTCGTCGCCGGGTCACCCCAGATGCCGAGCAGGTCGTCGATCGCCTGGAACGCCAGACCCAGGTGGTAGCCGTACTCCTCCAGCGCGTCGGCGTCGGCCTCGGAGGCCCCGCCGAGCACCGCGCCGATGGACGAGGCGCAGGCCAGCAGCGCGCCGGTCTTGTTGCCCTCCATCTCCAGGCACTCCTCGACGGTGACCCGCTCGCGGTGCTCGAAGGAGATGTCCTGGGCCTGACCGTCGATCAGCTTGCGGGTGGCCACGGTCAGCCGCCGGGTGGCGCGGCCCGCGTCGGCGGTGCGCTGCTCCAGCAGGATCTCGTTGGCCAGCGCGAAGAGCGCGTCGCCGACCAGGATCGCCTGGGCGGGCCCGTGCACCTTCCACACGGTGTCGCGGTGCCGCCGCTGCTCGTCGCCGTCCATCAGGTCGTCGTGCAGCAGGGAGAAGTTGTGCACCAGCTCCACGGCGACCGCGCCGGGGATGCCGGTCTCGGCCGAGGCGCCGGCGGCTTCCGCCGACAGCAGCGCCAGCGCGGGGCGTACGGCCTTGCCGCCGTCGCCGTCCGCGGGCCGGCCGGTCTCGTCGATCCAGCCGAAGTGGTAGGCCGCGACGGTGTCCATCGGGGGTGCGAGGCGTGCCACGGCCGCGCGGAGTACCGGGGTGGTCAGGATGCGGCCGTTTTCCAGCAGCTCGATGACGCCGGCAGCGGTCACGTTCTCTCCTCTTGTTGCACCAATAGCACTCATGCCGCCTCCAGGGCGCCGTTGTCGAAGGGCATCCCGATGCCGAGGGCGGACAAAGCTTCTCGGGAGGCGTGCAGACCGCTGCGCACCGCACTCTCCATGGTCGCGGGCCAGCCGGTGGCGGTCCATCCTCCGGCCAGAAAGAGGCCGGGGGCGCGGGTGACCGGCCCGGGGCGCAGCGCGCCGACGCCCGGGGTGGGCGCGAAGGTCGCGGTGCGCTCGCGGGTGACGAAGAAGTCGCGGATCCCGGCGCCGCGGGCGGCGGGCAGCAGCCGCTCCAGCTCCGGCAGGTAGCGGGCGCGCAGTTCGGCGACCGGAAGGTCGATCTCGTCCTGGACCGCCGACTGGGACACGGCCAGGTACTGGCCGCCGCCGGTGAGGCCGGAGCTCACGGTCCGGTCGAAGACCCACTGCACAGGGGTGCCGAGCGCCGCGAGGAACGGCTGCCCGAGCACCTGTCTGTCGTAGATCACATGGACATTGAGGATCGGCGCCGTGCCGATGCGCAACAGCTTTTCCGGATCATGGACAGCGCCCTCGGGCAGCAGGCCGTGCGTCTCGCGCTGAGGAACCGCCAGCACCACGGTGTCCGCGTCCAGTTGCTGCCCGCGGCCCGGTCCGGTCTCCACGTCGACCTGCCAACCTCCGTCGGCCGCCGCCTTGATGCCGGTGGTGCGGGCGCGCAGCAGGGTGCGGACGCCCGCGGTGTCGAGCGCGGTACGGGCCCGGCCGTCGTGCAGGTCGCCGAGCGGGGCCGCGGCCCAGCCGATGTCGGCCGCGCCCGGGTCGGACAGCAGCCCGGTCTTGAAGACCTTCGCCGCCAGCCCCAGCGAGGCGTCCGCCGCGGTGGCGTTGAGGGTGGCCACCCCCACCAGGTCCCACAGCGCCTCGATGGTGCGCGGCGACTGGCCGCGCGCGGCGAGCCAGCTGGCGAAGTCGGTGGTGTCCAGCGCCGGGTCGTCCAGGTCCAGGCCGCGCAGCGCCAGTGCGGCGCGCCCGACGGAGGCGCGCTCGCGCAGGCCCAGATGCGGGTAGCGGGCGAGGCTCGACGCCAGGTGCAGCGGCACCGGCAGCCCGGCCCGGCTGAGCCGCCCGAGCCTGCCCGTGGCCACGTCGAGCACCGGCACGTCGAGCCTGCTCTGCAGGGTGACCAGGTCGCGTGCGGCGATCCGGTCGAGGAACCACTGGTAGGCGGTGCAGCAGCGCAGGAAGACATGCTGCCCGTTGTCGACGGTCAACTCGCCGCGGCGGAAGGAGAAGGCGAGCCCGCCCAGCCGCGGCCTGGCCTCGACGAGGGTGACCCGCAGACCGGCGTCGGCCAGCACCAGCGCGGCCGTCGTACCGGCGAGTCCGCCGCCGACGACCACCGCCGTACGCCCTTCGGGACGGCCGGTCGCCGTGTCCCGCTGTGCGCTCATCCGCCCTCCCCTCCCACGGTGCCGCCGGTGGCGCGGCGGTCCGTCGCGGAAAGTGACGCCGTGCGCGTCCCGGTGGTTGCTCCGCCGCGCACACCGTGTGCGCGCGGACCCGCGCCGTCGCGGGACGGTCTCACCTGTCACCCCGTGGCGTACGGGAGTTGCGGCGCGCGTCGACCCCGGCGAGGCCGCGGACGGCGACGTACGCCTTCTGACTGGTGGGCAGGGAGACCCGGCCGCGCAGCACGGCCTCGGGGTCGGCGGCGATCCGGTCGAGCAGCCGCCGGTAGATGCCCGCCATCGCCGCGACGCAGGCGCCGCTGCGCCGGTCGAGCATCGGCAGCAGCCGGTAACCGTCGGCGAACAGCGCCCGGGCGCGCCGGACTTCGAACTCGATGAGACCCGCGAAGTCGGAGCCGGGCGGCGGCGTGTCCCCGTGGAAGCCCGCCGCACAGCCGAACTTGGCGAGGTCCTGGGCGGGCAGGTAGGTCCGTCCGTTGCCGGCGTCCTCGCGGACGTCGCGGAGGATGTTGGTGAGTTGCAGGGCGAGGCCGAGCGTGTCGGCGAATTCGGCGGCACGGGCATGATCGTGCCCATTCACCGTGCCGAAAACGCCCAGGGAGAGCCTTCCGATCGCGCCGGCCACACAACGGCAGTAGACGGCGAGGTCCTCCCAGGTCTCGTAGCTCTCGCCACGGACGTCCATCAGGACGCCGTCGATGAGTTCGTCGAGCCCTTCGAGCGGGATCGGGAACCGGCGCGCGGTGTCGGCCAGCGCGACCGCGACCGGGTCGGTGTCGTCCTCGGCCACGTCGCCGGCCCTGACCCTGTCGAGCAGGGCCCGGGTGCCGTCGAGGCGTGCCGACTTCTCGTCGAGCGGCAGTTCGCCGTCGCCGATGTCGTCGACGCGCCGCGAGAACGCGTACAGCGCGGACATCGCCTGCCGCTTCGGGGTGGGCAGCAGGCGGATTCCGTACGCGAAGTTGCGGGCCTCGTGGCCGGTCACAGCCTCGCAGTAGCGGTAGGCCGCGAGGACCGGTCCGGATGTGTGGGCGGAACCGTTCACGGTCCGGCTCACCCCTCTCTTCGCAATGTCGACCCCACCTCACGCAGCAGGCGGGCCTTGGTGGCTTTCGGCGAACCCGCCAGGACGTCGTATCCCGCGCCCTCGACCGCCTTCAGCGCGGCGCGCCCGCCGCCGACGAAACCGGCGAGCAGCAGCCTGAGCCTGCCATGGACGCTGCGCACCAGGGGAGTACCTTCATCCAACAAGTATCGGGCGCGTTCGGCCTCGAACGCGACCAGGGCGCGCACCTGTGCGCCGGCCGCCGGCGCCGCCAGGTCGGCCTCCTCCACCGAGAAGCGCTTCATGTCCTCGGCCGGCAGGTAGATCCGGTCGCGGGCGAGGTCCTCGGCGACGTCCTGGAGGTGCTCGGCGATCTGCAGCGCGGTGCAGACGGCGTCGGAGCGGCGGACCCGCTCGGGGGTCGAGGTGCCGGTGATCGAGAGCACCAGGCGGCCGACGGGGTTCGCGGACAGTTCGCAGTACGCGAGCAGGTCGTCGTAGGTGGCGTAGCGCCGCACCTCCTGGTCCTGCCGGTTGGCGGCGATCAGGCCGAGGAAGGGCTCGGGGGTGAGGCCGTGGCGGCGGACGGTGGGCTGCAGGGCCGTCATCAGCGGGTGGCGCGGGGTGCCGTCGAAGACCCGGCGCAGATCGGCCTCGAAGGCGTCGAGCATCGCGACACGGTCGTCGGCGGCCGCGGCCTCCAGTCCCAGCCGGGCGGCGTCGGTGCGGCCGCCGTCGGCGAGGTCGCCGTCACCGATGTCGTCCACGAGGCGGGCGAAGCCGTAGACGGCCATCAGGTCCTGGCGCCAGGCGCGCGGCAGGAACACCGGTGCCACGGGGAAGTTCTCGCGCGCGGCCTTGTCCAGGACAGCCCGGGACTTGTCGTCCCCGGTCACCGCGGATTTCCCGGCACACAGGCGGCGAACGTGCCCCGGAGCAGGAGGATCCCGATCTTCATGGCCGCCACATCCCCCGTTCTACACCGCCTAGCAGAAACTTCCCATTTCGGACACGCCGCGCCGGGCATCGCGCCCCGGTAACGATCAGCGGAAGCCTCCAGCGACGGGTACAGCTTACGTCCGGCAGTCCGTCGGCGTACGCCCGGGGCGTGACACGTAGCGCAAGCGAAACACCGGAACCCCGCCGAATCTTCCGGCGGGGTCCTGTGACGGCTGTGAGCGGTGCGCTCCGCGGGACGGCTACTTCCCGGTGTGCTCCTCGTACGCCTTGATGACGTCGTCGGTCGGGCCGTCCATCAGCAGCTCGCCCTTCTCCAGCCACACCACCCGGTCGCAGGTGTCGCGAATGGAGTTGTTGTTGTGGCTGACGAGGAAGACGGTGCCCGCCTCCTTGCGCAGTTCGCGGATCCGCTCCTCCGACCGCTTCTGGAACGCCCGGTCGCCGGTGGCCAGCGCCTCGTCGATCATCAGCACGTCGTGGTTCTTGGCCGCCGCGATCGAGAACCGCAGCCGGGCCGCCATACCGGAGGAGTAGGTGCGCATCGGCAGCGAGATGAAGTCGCCCTTCTCGTTGATCCCGGAGAAGTCGACGATCCCGTCGTACCGCTGGCGCACCTCCTCCTGCGACATGCCCATCGCCAGACCGCCCAGGATCACGTTGCGCTCACCGGTGAGGTCGTTGAGCAGCGCCGCGTTGACGCCCAGCAGCGACGGCTGGCCGTCGGTGTAGATCTTGCCGCTCTCCGGCGGCAGCAGACCCGCGATGGCCCGCAGGATCGTCGACTTGCCCGAGCCGTTGGACCCGATGATGCCGATCGCCTCGCCGCGGTACGCGGTGAAGGTCACACCGCGTACGGCGTGCACCCGGCGCACGTTGGGCGAGCCCTTGCGCGACAGTATGCGGCCGAGGGCGGCGGTGGCGCTGCCCTTGCCGGTGCCCGCGCCGTGCACGGTGTACACGATGTGGACGTCGTCCACGACCACGGTGGGGACCCGGCTGCCCACGGCCTGCGGCGTGGTGGTCATCTGCTGCTCAACCACGGCCATACTGCTCCTCCGCCTTCCAGAAGTAGACGTATCCGCCGACGCCCACCAGCACCGCCCAGCCCACCGCGCTCGCCCAGATGTGCGGCGGCAGCTGCGAGGCCGTCACGCTGTCGATCAGCGCGAAGCGCATCAGGTCGATGTAGACGGCGGCGGGGTTGATGTCGAGGAGGATGCGCACGTAGTGGGGCGCGTGCGAGGTGAGGTTGTCGATGCTGTACATCACACCGGACACGTACATCCAGGTGCGCAGTATGAACGGCATCAACTGCGCCAGGTCCGTCATCTTGCTGCCCATCCTGGCCATGATCAGGGCCAGTCCGGTGTTGAAGATCCACTGCGTGAACAGCGCCGGGACCATCAGCAGCCAGGAGCCGTCCGGCACCTCGCCGGTCATCAGGACGATCGCGATCAGGACGAACATCGACATCAGCAGTTGCTGGAGCTGCATCAGCGTGAAGGCGATCGGCAGGCTGGCGCGCGGGAAGTGCAGCGCGCGCACCAGACCGAGGTTGCCCGACACCGCGCGCACGCCGCTCATCATCGAGGACTGCGTGAAGGTGAAGATGAAGATGCCGGTGACCAGGAAGGCGATGAAGTTGTCGATGCCCTTGCTGGTGCCGATCAGCAGGCCGAAGATCAGGTAGTAGACGGCCGCGTTGAGCAGCGGCGTCATGACCTGCCAGAGCTGGCCCAGCCGGGCCTGGGTGTACTGGGCCTGCGTACGTGCCTTGGCGAACTCGTTGATGAAATGTCGGCGGCCCCAGAGCTGCCGCGAGTACTCCAGCAGACCGGGCCGTGCGCCGCTCACGGAGAGGCCGTACTTGGCCGCTAGCTGTGCGGGGCTGAGGCCGTCATCGGCCGAGGGTGCTGGTGGGGCACCGACGGCGACCGCACCATTGTGCGTTGTCTCGCTCACAGTTGACACTTTCGTCCTCAAGGTGCGCGCCAGGGCAGGGGGATCCCGGGCTGCGCCTGATGCTCTCAGGTCCGAGCTTGTCAGATGATCGGGGGTCGGCCTAGTCGGGTCAACCGCCACACGGTCCGCCAGCGCATCGGGCGCCGCTCGCCGCACGGTGCGGTCCAGCCCTCACGGAAACCGCCGAGCCAGGCACGCAGCGCCTGCTTCGACGGCCGCCGCACCAGGGTCAGTGCGAACCACACCGCCAGGTACACCGGGACCAGGGGCCACGGCAGGTTGCGCCGCGCCAGCCAGACCCGGTTGCGGGCCACCAGACGATGGTAGACCGCGTGCCGGGCCGGAGAGGTCGCCGGATGGTGCAGCACCATGTCCGACCGGTAGTCGATCAGCCACCCCGCGTCGAGGGCGCGCCAGGCGAGGTCGGTCTCCTCATGGGCGTAGAAGAACTCCGCGGGCAGCGGCCCGACCTGCTGGATCACCCGGGAGCGCACCGCGCAGGCGCCGCCGAGGAAGGTCGTGACCCGGGAGTTGCGCAGGGGGTCGGCCGCGCGCAGCCGGGGGACGTGGCGGCGCTGCGTGATCCCGGTCTCGGGGTCGGCGATACGGAAGCTGACGATGCCCAGCTCCGGGTCGTCGGCGAAGGCCCGCCTGAGCAGTTCGCCGGTGTCGTCGCCGGGCAGCAGCCCGTCGTCGTCCAGGAAGAGCACCACGTCCACATCGGAGCCGCCGGGGCCGAACAGCTCGATCCCGACGTTGCGGCCGCCGGGGATGCCGAGGTTCTCCGGCAGTTCCGCGGTGCGCAGGCCCTCGGGCAGCGCGGGCAGCGGCGAGCCGTTGCCCACCACCGCGACCTCAATGGCGGGCCCCTGCTGCTTGGCGACCGAGTCCAGCAGGTCGTTCAGCTCGGCGGGCCGGTTGCCCATGGTGATGATCACCGCGCCCAGCTTCAGGGGCGCCGTCATTTGAGCCTGCTCGACGCGAGCACCGACACCAGGTGCAGCAGCGTCTGCAGCATGGCGATTCCGGCCAGCACCGCCACACCGAGCCGCGTGAAGAAGAGGTCGCCGCGCATCTGGTCCACCACCGCGAGCACGAGGATCAGCAGCGACGCCTCGACGCCGAGCACCAGCCGGTGGAACTTGAGCGCCGCGGCCGCCCGCCGCGCCAGCGCCACCCCGGAGGAACGCGGCTCGGACGCCGCCTCCTTCACCGGCGGCAGCCCGCCCTGGTGCCGCGCCACCCCGACCAGGTCGGTCTCGGCCTTGATCAGCACCGCGCCGAGCGCGGCCAGGGTGCCGAGGAACGCCCACAGCCAGTCGATCCGGCCGCTGCCCCACAGGTCGGCGGCGCGCAGCCCGAACCCGACCAGCACGGCGGCGTCGCACAGATAGGCGCCGACCCGGTCGAGATAGACCCCGCTCAGCGAGAACTGCTGCTTCCAGCGGGCGATCTCGCCGTCGACGCAGTCCAGCAGCAGATAGAGCTGGACCATGAGCACGCCGAGCACCGCGCCCGCGATCCCGGGCACCAGCAGCGCCGGGGCGGCCAGCACCCCGAAGACGGTCATGAGGTACGTCAGCTGGTTCGGTGTGACGCGGGTGGGTGCCAGATGCCGGTCTATGCGCAGCGAGAGCTCGCGCATGTAGAGCCGACCGGCCCAGTGCTCGCCGCTGCGCCGGTCCTTCACCCCTGGCGGGTGCACGACCGGGCGCAGTTCAGCTACTGATGGTTTTGGCATAGTCGGCGTACGCGTCCCTGATGTCGGTTGCGGACAGGTCCAGGTGTTCCAGGATCGTGTAGCGGCCGGGGCGGGTCTGCGGCGCGTAGCGCACCGCTTCGACGAACTCCGGTTCGGTGAAGCCGATTTCGCCGGGCAGTACGGGCAGGCCGTGCCGCCGCAGCGTCTCGGCGATCAGGCCCGACTCCTCGCGCGCCCCGCGCAGGTACATCGCGAAGGCGGCGCCGATGCCGACCTGCTCGCCGTGGGCGGCGGCCCGCTGCGGGTACAGCAGGTCGAAGGCGTGGCTGATCTCGTGGCAGGCACCCGACGACGGCCGGGTGTCACCGCTGATCGACATGGCGATACCGGAGAGCACCAGGCCCTCGGAGAGCGTGACGAGGAACGCGTCGTCGCCGATGCCGCCGGGGTGGCGCAGTACGGACTCGCCCGCGCTGCGCGCCATCGCGGCGGCGAGCCCGTCGATCGGCTCGCCGGTCTCGCGGTGGGACAGCTCCCAGTCCGCGATCGCGGAGATATTGGAGACCGCGTCGCCGATCCCGGCCCTGACGTAGCGCGCCGGGGCCTCGCGGATCACGTCGAGGTCGATGACCAGCGCTATCGGCGTCGGGACGCCGTAGGAGCCGCGGCCGTTGTCGTTGTCCAGGGTGGACACCGGCGAGCAGATGCCGTCGTGCGACAGGTTGGTGGCGACCGCGACCATCGGCAGGCCGACGCGCGCGGCGGCGTACTTGGCGACGTCGATGATCTTGCCGCCGCCGAGGCCGACGACCGCGTCGTACCGCTTGCCGCGCATCGAGTCGGCGAGCGTGACGGCGGCGTCGATGGTGCCGCCCTCGACCAGGTACCAGTCGGCGCCCGGCAGCTCGGGGGCGAGCCGCTCGCGCAGCTTCACGCCCGAGCCGGCGCTGACCGCGACGGCCAGCTTGCCCGAGGTGGAGATCCGCTGGTCCGCGAGGAGCCCGGCGAGGTCGGCGAGCGCCCCGCCGTTGATGTCGACGACGACCGGCGAGGGGATCAGCCGGGTCAGTACTGGCACGCGATCTCCCGGCCCTTGGCGAGGTCGTCGTGGTTGTCGATCTCGACCCACGCGATGTCGCCGATGGGGGCCACGTCGATGGTGAAGCCGCGGTCGACCAGCTCCTGGTAGCCGTCCTCGTAGTAGAGGTCGGGGTCGCGCTCGAAGGTGGCCTTCAGGGCGTCGGCCAGCTCGTCGGCCGCCTCGCCCTCGATCAGGGTGACGCCGATGTACTCGCCCGTCGCCTCGGCGGGGTCCATGAGCTTGGTGATCCGCCGCACGCCCTTGCCGGGCTCGAAGACGACCTTCATCTCCTCGTCGGCGAGCTGCTTGACGGTGTCCAGGGCGAGGATGATCTTTCGGCCCTCGCCGCGCGCGGCCAGCAGCGTCTTCTCGACGGAGACGGGGTGCACGGTGTCGCCGTTGGCGAGGATGACGCTGTGCCGGATCGCGTCACGCGCGCACCACAGGGAGTAGGCGTTGTTCCACTCCTCGGCCTTGTCGTTGTCGATCAGCGTGATCTTGACGCCGTACTTGGCCTCCAGCGCCTCCCTGCGCGCGTAGACCGCCTCCTTGCGGTACCCGACGACGACCGCGACCTCGGTGAGGCCGATCTCGGCGAAGTTCCCCAGCGTGAGGTCGAGCACGGTGAGGCTCTCCCGCGCACCTTCGGGCCCGACCGGCACCAGCGCCTTCGGCAGGGTGTCGGTGTAGGGACGCAGACGCCGTCCGGCGCCGGCCGCCAGCACAAGGCCGATCATGCGGGTTCTCCTGATTCGTCGTGTACAGCGGGCGCCCCTGAGGACACCCAGAAACGGACGCTCTCGGTCAGCACCAGCAGCGCGAGCGCCGCGGCGAGGACCGTCAGCGTGACCGTGAAGCCCGAGTGGTGCGCGAGTGCCGCCGCGAGGGCGACGAGCAGCGCCCGGCCCTCGTGCCCGCCTGCCGCCCGCACCAGGGCCCGCGGGGGCGCCCCGGTGCCGCCGCGAATGCGGTACACCGTGTCGTAGTGATGGTAGGCGACGGCGGCCACCAGTCCGAAAGCGGCGGGCAACGCCCCGTTCACCCCCGAGACAGCCGCCAGGGCCAGCACGGTGCCGTACTCGCCCGCGCGGAAGAACGGCGGGACCAGCCAGTCCAGCGCGCCCTTGAGCGGCCGGGCGACCGCGAAGCCCGAGGTGAAAACGTATACGGCCGCGGCGAGCACCGGCCACCAGCTGCCCCAGGGGGAGAGCGCCGCGGTGGCGGTCACCGCCCCGGCGCCGAGCAGCGCCACGGCGGGCGGCGCGAAGGACGGCATCCGGCGGGCGACCGGGCGCAGCGCCGCCGCGACGGCCTCGGCGAGCGGTCCGCTGTCGGCGAGGTCGGCCAGCGCCTGGGCGGCCCGGTCGGTGCGCCGCGCCTTCCTGGTCAGCGAGCGCAGCACGCGGCCCGCGGTGGTGTAGCAGGCGGCCAGCCCGCAGCCGATGAGGAGCACCGTGAGGGTGATCCGTGGGGTGGTGGCCGCGGTGAGCACGGCGATCAGCGCCCAGCGCTCGCCGATCGGCAGCACGATCATCCGCCGCACCCAGACCGTCCAGCCGACGCTGTCGAGGCGTCCGGAGAGCGCCGCTGTGGGGCTGGTGTTGGCGGTCGCGTCGTGGTTCGCCTCGTTGAAGGAGAAGTCGACGACATGACGGCAGGTCTGCAGCACCATCGCGCCGAGCGCCAGCGCCCACACGTCGTCGCCGCCGCGGGCGGCGCCCAGCGCGAGCCCCGCGTAGTAGGCGTACTCCTTGGCGCGGTCGAAGGTGGCGTCCAGCCAGGCGCCGAGCGTGGAGTACTGCAGCGAGTAGCGGGCGAGCTGGCCGTCGGTGCAGTCCAGCACGAAGGAGGCGAGCAGCAGCACGCCCGCGGCCACGTAGCCGGGCCGGGTGCCGGTGGCGGCGCAGCCGGCGGCGATCAGCGCGACCAGCAGCGAGGCGGTGGTCACCTGGTTCGGGGTCAGTCCCCTGCGGGCGCACCAGCGGGCCAGGTAGCGGGAGTACGGGCTGATGAAGTGGGTGGTGAAGAAGCCGTCGCGGGACTTGACGGCGCTGCGCAGCCGTACCGACTCCTCGTCGACGGCGGCGACGGCCTCGGTGGCGGCGGTGCGGCCCGCCGCGTCGGTGGGCACGGCCGCGACCAGGACGCCCAGCTCGGGGCGGTGCGGCGGCTCGCCCTCGGCGTCCAGGGCGGTGGCGAGGGCGTCCGGCAGCACGTCGGTGCGGGTGCCGGGGGCGGTCACCGTGCCGGTGCCGTTGTCGCCGGGCGCCGCGCTCCTGGCGGGCGCGGTGCCGGGGAGTGCGGCCAGCGCGCGGGCCAGCGCGGGGCGGGCGGCGGCCTGAACGGTCAGTGCGCCGCTCACCGCGGCGGCGTCGAAGCGCGGGTCGGTCAGCGCGAGCCGCAGCGTGTGCCGGTGGCCGAGGAAGCGGCGGTCGACGACGGCCACCCGCTCGGCGGCCGGGATCCGCGCCAGTCCCTCCGCGACGGCGGCGGGCGCGTCCGCCTCGACCACCTGGAATCCCAGCGCCCGCAGGTCGTCCGCGAGCGGCGACGGCGACCCCGCGGCGGGCGGGCCGGTGAGAAAGGCGGTCGGCAGAGGACTCACTCCCTAGAAAGCATGGGGAAGACGTGCCGGAGGGCCGCAGGCGGCGAGGCCGGGCGAGGCACGACGGCAGAGGCTATCGGATTCCCGAAGGCGACCGTTCACCGCCTGTTGGCCTCGACTTGGCGTGCACGGTGTGATCATCATCGTGGATCGCCGCCTTCCGGACAACCAGCACGGGCCGTACTCCGTACGGGTGAGGCGGGTGGGGCGTGGGCACGGTCTGCCGCGCGCCCCATCACCGCAGGTCACCGCACATGACAACGGTCACCGGTACCAGCTTGCCCACCGTACGTAACCGGTGTTGACTGAACCGCCGCGGCCACCGCGAAGCCGCCGGCGACACGGCGGGCGGCCGGGTCGGCCGCGCGGAAGGGAAGGGGCCGCGTCCATGGGGGCAGGGCACTCGCACGGCCACGGCCACGGACACAGCCACGCGCCGGGCCCGACCACCGGCACGGCGGGCGCCGCCTACCGGGTGCGGCTGCGGATCGCGCTGGGCATCACCCTGTTCGTGCTGGCCGTCGAGGTGGTCGGCAGCGTGGTCACCGGCTCGCTGGCGCTGCTCGCCGACGCCGGGCACATGGCCACCGACGCGGCCGGTATCGCGATGGCGCTGCTGGCCATCCACATCGCCAACCGCCCGGCCAGCGAGCGCCGCACCTTCGGCTTCGCGCGCGCCGAGATCCTGGCGGCGGTGCTCAACGCGGTGCTGCTCTTCGGCGTCGGCGCGTTCATCTTCTACGAGGGTGTGCGGCGGCTGATCACCCCGGAGTCGATCCACAGCGGCGCCACGATCGTCTTCGGCCTGATCGGGCTGGCCGCCAACTCGGTGTCGCTCCTGGTGCTGATGCGCGGCCAGGCCGAGAGCCTGAACGTCCGGGGCGCGTTCCTCGAGGTGATGGCGGACGCCCTGGGCTCGCTCGCGGTGGTCGTGGCCGCGGTCGTCATCATCACCACCGGCTGGCGGCAGGCCGACGCGGTCGCCTCGCTGCTGATCGGCCTGATGATCGTGCCGCGCACCTGGCGGCTGCTGCGCGAGGCCGTCGACGTGCTGCTGGAGGCCGCCCCCAAGGACGTGGACATGGCCGAGGTGCGCAGCCACATCGAGGCGCTGCCCGGGGTGGAGGGCCTGCACGACCTGCACGCCTGGACCATCACCTCCGGTATGCCGGTGCTGTCCGCACATGTGGTGGTCAGCCAGGACGTCCTGGAGTCGGTCGGCTACGAGAAGATGCTGCACGATCTGCAGGGCTGCCTCGGCACGCACTTCGACGTGGAGCACTGCACGTTCCAGCTCGAACCGGTCGGCCACGCGGAGCACGAGGCACGTTTGTGCCATTGACCGGCAGGCTCCCGGAGTGAGCCGGCGGGCCGCCTGAGTGAGGCAGACTAGGGCAGGCGTTGCCGTCGAAAGCGAAGGATGGATATGCCCACCAGTCCCGCCACCGGCCGACCCGGCTCCCCTGTCGAGGAACCGTCGCCGAACGGCGTCGCGGAACCGATCCTGCTCGAACTGGTCGACGAGAACGGCGTGACGATCGGTACGGCGGAGAAGCTGTCAGCGCATCTCGCGCCGGGCCGGCTGCACCGGGCGTTCTCGGTCTTCCTCTTCGACGAGGAGGGACGGCTGCTGCTGCAGCGCCGCGCGCTGGGCAAGTACCACTCCCCCGGCGTCTGGTCGAACACCTGCTGCGGGCACCCGTACCCCGGTGAGCAGCCGTTCGTGGCCGCGGCCCGGCGGACCGCCGAGGAGCTGGGGGTCGCCCCGGCGCTGATGCGCGAGGCGGGCACGGTCCGCTACAACCACCCCGACCCTGCGTCCGGGCTGGTCGAGCAGGAGTACAACCACCTCTTCGTGGGCCTGGTGAGCGGAAGCCTGCGTCCCGACCCCGAGGAGATCGCCGAGACGGCGTTCGTGGATCCGGCGGAGCTGGCGCGGCTGCGGGAGTCCGGGCCGTTCTCCGCCTGGTTCCAGACCGTGCTGGACGCCTCGCTTCCCGCGGTGCGCGCGGTGACGGGCGAGTCCGCCGGCTGGTAGCCGGTCCTTCCCGCTACGGGGGTTCTCCGGGCGGGACGGCCTGTTCCACGGGTCTGAGCGTCTACGGGCGGGTCTACGGGGCGGTGGTCCGCAGCGGGAGCGCCGCCCAGATCACCTTGCCGCCGGTCGCGGTCTGGGTGACGTCGCACTGCCCGCCAGCCTCACTGGTGATCGTCTTGACCAGCAGCAGGCCGCGGCCGCCGGTCTGCCCGTGGTCGGCCTCCAGCGCCTTGGGGCGGTAGGGGTGGTTGTCCTCGACGGCGACTCGGATCCAGTCCGCGCCCACCGCCAGCTCGACGGTGATCTCGGGCGAGAGCACCGCGGCGTGCCTGACCGCGTTGGTGACCAGCTCCGAGATGATCACCAGCAGCCCGTAGAGGGTGTCGTCGTCGACCGGGACGCGCTGTTCCGCGACGAGGGCGCGGACACCGTGCCTGACCTGCGGCACGGACGAGTCGAGGGCGGGGGCGGTGAAACGCCACACCCCCTCGTAGTCTCTCGGGGCCGGGACCTGACCTGGCGGGAGACTCCCGCGGACCTCCATGACCGCACCCACCATCGCCTTCGCGTGACGTGTCCCCGCAGTTCCCGCCGGGGACCCGGCAGATTCCGCCTCACACTCCGAGTGTCCGTACGCGGCGCGGTGGAGCAGGCAGGAAGCCGTAAGTCCGCACCTTTCTATGATTTTTGGCTGAACCCGACCGGAAAACTCGGTGCGCTGACCGATTTCCTTCTCTTTCTGTTCGCGGCTGGTGCGCGGTCGCCGTACCAGCGGAATCGATAGGATCCCGGCGTCACAGATCCGCGGAGGTCCCGCCGCTCAGAAGGAGCCCGTATGTCCCCCTCAGACCCCGGGCTGCTGGTGAGCGCCGCGGACGGTACGGCGACGGTGACCATCAGCAATCCGGCCCGGCGCAACGCCATGACGGTGGACATGTGGCGGTCGCTGCCCGGCCTCCTGGAGGGGCTGGCGGCCGACCCCGAGGTCCGGGTGCTGGTGCTCACCGGCGCCGGGGACACCTTCTGCGCGGGCGCGGACATCACCGACTTCGCGGGGCCCGGTGGGGTGCGGGACGCGCAGGAGGCGGCGATCGCGGCGGAGGATGCGCTGGCCGCCTTCCCCAAGCCGACACTGGCGGCGGTGCGCGGCTTCTGCGTCGGCGGCGGCTGCCAGCTCGCCGTCGCCTGCGACCTGCGGTTCACCGCGGAGGGCGCCCGGTTCGGGGTGACCCCGGCGCGGCTCGGCATCGTCTACCCCGCCTCCTCGACCCGCCGGCTGGCCGATCTCACCGGACCCGCCGCCGCCAAGTACCTGCTGTTCTCCGCCGAGTTGATCGACCACGAGCGGGCGCTGCGCACCGGCCTCGTGGACGAGGTGCTCGCCGCCGACGCGCTCGACAAGCGGGTACGGGAGTTCGCCGGGGTGCTCAGGTCCCGCTCGCAGCTCACGCAGGCGGCCGCGAAGGAGTTCACCGCCGGGATACCCGACCCGGCCCGGCTCGCCCACTGGGCCGGGCAGGCCCGCCACAGCGGCGACCCCGCGGAGGGCGCGGCCGCCTTCCTCGAACGCCGCGAGCCGCGCTTCACCTGGACACCGACCGCCGACTGACCGCAGGAGACCCCGCCGATGGCACCGCTCACCGAGGACGAGGTGCGCCGCTGGCGGGCGCACGCCCAGGGTCTGTACGGGGACGCCGCCGGCGCGCGTACGGTCCTCGACGCCGTACGCCTTTCGGGTGGTCTTCAGGCCCAGGACGCGAAGGCGTGCCGCCTCCAGGTGTGGGCCAGGACCAGGCCCGCGGACGCGGCCGGGACCTCGGCGGCGGGCGCGGCGCCGACCGCCGCCGACGTCGACGCGGCGTGCGGCGCCGACCGCCGGGAGGTGGTCCGCACCTGGCTGATGCGGGGCACGCTGCACGCGGTGGCCGCCGGGGACGCCCGCTGGCTCACCGCGCTGCTCGGCCCGCGGGTGGCCGACTCGTACCGGGGGCGGCGGCAGCGGCTCGGCCTGGACGAGGACCTGTGCGCGCGGGCGCTGCCCGTCCTGGAGAAGGTGCTCGCCGGGTGCGCGCCGGTGACCAGGGACGAGCTGGTCCGGCGGCTGGCCGCCGCCGGGGTCGCGGTGGACCCGCGGGGCCAGGCGGCTGCGCATCTGGTGCTCTACGCGGCGGCGCGGGGCGTGCTGTGCCGCGGCCCCGAGACAGCGGGCGATTCATCGACTTATGTACTCCGCGAGGAGTGGCTGGAACACGTCCCCGACACGGGGCCCCGGGGCGACGAGGCGCTCGCGGAACTGGCCGTACGCCATGCGACGGCCTACGGCCCGGCCTCGGCGGCGGACCTGGCCCGCTGGTCGGGGCTGCCGCTGGGATCGGCCCGGCGCGGCCAGGCCGCCGCGGGCGACCGGCTCACCGAGGTGGCCGGGCCCGCCGGTCCGCTGGTGACCGCCACGGGCACCGGGCCGCCGCCCCCGGCCGCCGACCGCGTCCGGCTGACCGGCCACTTCGACCCCTACCTGCTCGGCTACGCGGACCGCGATCTGCTCCTCGCGCCCGCCATCGCCCCGCGCATCGCGACCGGCGGCGGCTTCCTGATGCCCTGCGTCCTCGTCGACGGCGCCGTGGTCGCCACCTGGCGCCACGAGCGCCGTGCCGACCACCTCACCCTCCGCGTCGAGCCCCTCCCCACCCCCACCCCGCCCCCCGACCTCACCGAACCCCTCACCACCGCGACCACCGACCTCGCCCGCTTCCTGGACGTCCCCACCCGCTGGGAGTGGACCGAGGAGGCGTGAGGGCCCTACGGCAGGACGGCCGGAATCCGCCCTTGCCCGCGGTGCGGTCAGCCCACCTTGTCCGCGTGGACCGGCTGGCGGTGGGCGGTGCCGGGGGGCATCGCGGGGTGGCGGCCGAGGAGGACGACGCCGGTGGTGATGGCCGCCAAGCCCGCCGCCTCCCAGGCCAGGGCGGCGGGGGTGACGCGGAGCTGGTCGCCGAGGAACCCTATGCCGCAGGCGATCCCGGCCAGCGGCTGGGCGGCGGTCAGGGCGGGCAGCGACATCCGCAGCGGCGCCGCCTCGAAGGCGCTCTGCACCAGGAGCATGCCGGTCAGACCGATGGCGCCCACGGCGTACGGCTGCCAGTGGACGACCAGCTCGGGGAGCCCGCCGTCCTTGGCGATCTGCCCGCATATCCGGGTGAGGGCGTCCTGGAGGCCATAGAGCAGCCCGGCGGCCAGCGCCAGCAGTGTGGCCTCGGAGGGCAGCGGGAGGCGTTTCGCGACGGCGGTGAGCAGCAGCGCCAGTCCCGCGACGATGCCGAAGACCAGCCAGTGCCGCAGCGTGCCCGCGGGCGTCCCGCCGCCGCTGGGCTGCCCGGCCACGATGAAGGCGGTGACGCCCAGGGCCAGCAGGGCGACGCCGCCCCAGCCGCTGAGGCCCAGCGGCTGGCGGGTGAGCCAGCGGGACAGCGCCATCGCGAAGAGCAGGTTGGTGGCGGTCAGCGGCTCGACCAGCGAGACCTCGCCGTAGGCCAGCGCGATCGCGCTCAGCACCTGGCCGCAGACCATGAACCCCACGCCGAGCAGCCAGTCCGGCATCCGGATCAGGTCGAGCAGCAGCCTGAAGGACAGGAAGTCGGACAGGGGCGCGCGCGCCGCCGCGCGCTGCTGCAGCACGAACCCGAGGCCGAGGCAGCAGGCTGCGCTGACTCCGAGGAGGAACACGGCCACGCGGTCACTGTAACCCGCGGGGTGTCCGGTAAGGGGTGATCGCCCTGGTTCACAGACGCGCGCCGGAGACCGCCTCCGCGCCGTCCCAGACGGTGAGAAATGCCAGCCGCAGACAGGCCGCGAGCGCCGGGTGCTCGATGTACAGCGCGGTCGTGGCACCGGTTCCGGCCACCGGGTCCGGCATGTCGCACAGCACCAGCGAGGCGTCCGCGACGACGAGCTTCAGCGGCAGGTGCGCGGTGAAGCGCGACTCCTCGCCGGCGTCGCCGAAGCGCCGCACGTTCTCCAGCACCTCCGCGTCGTCGAGCGCCTCATGGGTGTAGATCGCCCGCACCATGCCGCCGGACCGGCGCAGCCGCCGTACCACCTTGATCCCCGCGGTGTTGCTGGCCGGGGCGACGAAGGGCGGTTTGCAGAAGCTCAGCAGCTCGTGCCGGGCCTGGCCCTGGATGTCGGCGAACGCCTCGGCGATCGACTTGGGGTCGCGGAGGATCTCCACGTAGTCCAGCGGGACGGTGTGGGTGCGGCCGTCGGCCCAGACCGGGACGAGCGCGGCCGTCAGCGTCGAGGACACCCGGTCCAGTCGCTCCAGCGCCTCCCGCTGAAGGGCCATCAGACGGGCCACGGCCAGCTCCGGCGCGACCGCGGAGAAGGTCGCGACCCGACCGGGGCGCGCGGTGGCCAGACGCCGCCTGACCAGCGCGTCGAGCACGTCGTACACCCGCTGCCGCGGGACGTCGGCCTCCCTCGCGACCTCGGCCGCGGTGTACGACTCGCGGCGCACGAGAGCGAGGTAGACGCGCGCCTCGTAGCGCGCGAGCCCCAGCGCGACAAGGTCGTTGACCGGACCATCCTCCGTATCCATGGCGCCACAAGGTATACGGCAGAGATCGCCCGGCGGAAGCGAGGTGGCCGGGAACCGAGGGCAATCCTTTGCCATTACTCGGTAGTCATTTGGCCACGGCTTCACTACCTTCAACCCCAGCCACCACTCAACGGGGTGGCAGCCAGCAGAAGTTGACGACAGTCAGCAGCCAGATCACCAGTGAACGTGCGCCACACCCCACAAATCCCAGGCGATGCCGCTCCATGATCGGTTGTCATGACCTTGACATGAAGATCATGCTGTGGTCGCCCTCGGGAGTCGATCCCCCCATGGAGGGCAGTTCATTGCAGTCGAAGAGCCCCGGCAGAACCAGACGTGCCGTCCGCCGCGCGTCTGTCGCGCTGGTCTCCGCAGCGGCCCTGATCACCGGCGGCATGCTCGCCGTCGCCGCACCCTCGTCCGCCAGCGTTCCGGCGACCGGAGGTGCGAGCACCTCCGTGCACACCGCGCGTCTGTGTGCGGCTCCCGCCAAGAAGGGCCAGATGGCCTGCATGGCGCTGACCCGTACCGACGTCGCGCACCACCTCGGCATCACCCCCAACGCCACCCCGTCCGGCTACGGTCCCACCGACCTGCAGAGCGCCTACGCCCTGCCGTCGTCGGCGGGCTCCGGCGCCACCGTGGCCATCGTGGACGCCCAGGACGACCCCAACGCCGCGGCCGACCTGAGCACCTACCGCTCGCAGTACGGCCTGCCGGCCTGCACCACGGCCAACGGCTGCTTCAAGAAGATCGACCAGAACGGCGGCACGAACTACCCGACCGCCGACTCCGGTTGGGCCGGTGAGATATCGCTCGACCTGGACATGGTCAGCGCGGTCTGCCCGCAGTGCCACATCCTGCTGGTCGAGGCGACCTCCGCGAGCATGGACGACCTGGGCACCGCGGTGAACCAGGCCGTCTCGCAGGGCGCGAAGTACGTCTCCAACAGCTACGGCGGCAGCGAGGACTCCTCGGACACCACCGCTGACACGCAGTACTTCAACCACCCGGGTGTCGCCATCACCGTCAGTGCCGGTGACAGCGGCTACGGCGCCGAGTACCCGGCCGCCTCGAAGTACGTCACGTCCGTCGGTGGCACCGCCCTGACCCGCGCGAGCAACGCCCGCGGCTGGTCCGAGTCGGTCTGGAACACCTCCAGCACCGAGGGCACCGGCTCCGGCTGCTCGGCCTACGACGCGAAGCCGACCTGGCAGACCGACACGGGCTGCGCGAAGCGCACCATCTCCGACGTCTCCGCGGTCGCCGACCCGGCCACCGGCCTCGCCGTCTACGACAGCTACCAGGCCACCGGCTGGCAGGTCTACGGCGGCACCAGCGCGTCGTCGCCGATCATCGCCTCCGTCTACGCCCTGGCGGGCACCCCGGCCGCGGGTTCCTCCCCGGCTTCCTTCCCCTACTCCCACACCGGCTCGCTGAACGACGTCACCAGCGGCTCCAACGGATCCTGCGGCGGCAGCTACCTCTGCACCGCCAAGTCCGGCTACGACGGCCCGACCGGCCTGGGCACCCCGAACGGCACGGCCGCCTTCACCGGCGGCTCGACCGGCGGCAACACCGTCACGGTCACCAACCCGGGCAACCAGACCACCGCGCTGAACGCGTCGGCCTCGCTGCAGATCCACGCGACCGACTCGGGCTCCGGCCAGACGCTGACCTACAGCGCCACGGGCCTGCCCACCGGTCTGTCGATCAACGCCTCCACCGGTCTGATCAGTGGTACCGCCACCGCGTCCGGCACGTACAACGTGTCGGTCACCGCCAAGGACGGCACCAACGCCTCCGGCAGCACCTCGTTCACCTGGACCGTCGGTTCCGGTGGCGGCACCTGCAGCCCGGCCCAGCTGCTCGGCAACCCCGGCTTCGAGACCGGCAGCGCCGCGCCCTGGACCGCCACCTCCGGAGTCGTGGACAACAGCTCCGGTGAGGCCGCCCACTCCGGTTCCTGGAAGGCCTGGATGGACGGCTACGGCTCCACCCACACCGACTCGGTCTCGCAGTCGGTGACCATCCCCGCCGGGTGCTCCGCCACCCTGACGTTCTACCTGCACATCGACACCGCGGAGACCACCACCACGACCGCCTACGACAAGCTCACCGTCACGGCGGGCTCCACCACCCTGGCCAGCTACTCCAACCTCAACAAGGCCACCGGCTACGCCCAGAAGTCCTTCAACCTGTCCTCCTTCGCCGGACAGACCGTGACGCTGAAGTTCAGCGGCACCGAGGACTCCAGCCTCCAGACCTCGTTCGTCCTGGACGACGCGGCCGTCAACGTGAGCTGACGCTGAGCTGCCACACATGAACGCAGGACCCGGGCCGGCCCCCACTGCCGTCCCGGGTCCTGCGCCTTTCCGCCGTCACCGTACGTCTACGGTGACTGTCCACCCGACGATGGCATGGCAGGACATGCCGCCGGGGGTGGCGCTGGGGCAGGCGTGCCGGAAACCGCTCAGTTCCGCGGTGCCCGCGCGCGCTCCGCGGTAGACACCAGGTGAGACCTCGGTGAGCGCGTTCCCCTTCTCGGTCGCCTGCTGCGCGCCGGGGCCGAGCTGCAGGCGCAGGGTGCTGCCCACGCTCAGGCAGACCTCGCGGCCGTTGCCGCCGGAGCCGGAGCCCGCACCGCCCGGGGTGACGACGACATCGCCGCAGTCCGGCACGGTGGTCGTAGCACCCGGATCGGGTGCCCCCACCCGTACGCCGCTCGCGGAACCGCAGCCGGCCACCAGCAGTACGGCGGCAGCGGCGGCCAGTATCCGAGCGCGCATCGAAACGTCCTCCTCCTGCACCCACGACCTCTGAGCTCCGGTCGTGGGTGGGACGCGTGTGACGCCTGTACGGTTCCCTCCGGGACCGTCGAGTCCCGGCCGTTCCCCGCCGCGCGGCCCCTCGGCTCAGCGCTCGGTGATCCGCCCCTCGGCCACCTCGACCCGGCGCGTGGTGTGCACCGCGTCGAGCATCCGCCGGTCGTGGGTGACCAGCAGCAGAGTGCCGTTGTACGAGGCCAGGGCCGCTTCGAGCTGCTCGATGGCGGGCAGGTCGAGGTGGTTGGTGGGCTCGTCGAGCACCAGCAGGTTGACCCCGCGGGCCTGGAGCAGCGCCAGGGCGGCGCGGGTGCGCTCGCCGGGCGAGAGGGTCGCCGCCGGGCGCAGCACATGGGCCGCCTTGAGCCCGAACTTGGCCAGAAGCGTACGGATCTCGGCCGGTTCCATATCGGGCACCGGCGTCCGGAAGGCGTCGAGCAGCGCTTCGTCACCGCGGAAGTGGGCGCGCGCCTGGTCCACCTCGCCGACCATCACCCCGGGGCCGAGCGCGGCCTCGCCCGCGTCCAGCGGCAGGCGGCCGAGCAGCGCGGCGAGCAGGGTGGACTTGCCCGAGCCGTTGGCGCCGGTGATCGCGATCCGGTCCGCCCAGTCGACCTGGAGGTCGACGGGCCCGAAGGCGAAGTCGCCGCGGCGCACCGCGGCGCCGCGCAGTGTGGCGACCACCGCGCCGGAGCGGGGCGCGGCGGCGATCTCCATCCGCAGCTCCCACTCCTTGCGCGGCTCCTCGACCACGTCCAGCCGCTCGATCATCCTGTCCGTCTGGCGGGCCTTGGCCGCCTGCTTCTCGCTGCCCTCGGAGCGCGCCTTGCGGGCGATCTTGTCGTGGTCGGGCGCCTTGCGCATGGCGTTCCTGACGCCCTTGTCCATCCAGCCGCGCTGCATCCGGGCCCGCGCCTCCAGCCCGGCCCTGGTGTCGGCGTACTCGTCGTACTCCTCGCGGGCGTGCCGGCGGGCGGTCTCGCGCTCCTCCAGATAAGAGGTGTAGCCGCCGCCGTAGACGGAGACCTGCTGCTGGGCGAGGTCGAGCTCCACGACGCGGTTCACCGTCCGGGTGAGGAACTCGCGGTCGTGGCTGACCAGCACCGTCCCGGCACGCAGGCCGGTGACGAACTTCTCCAGCCGCTCCAGGCCGTCGAGGTCGAGGTCGTTGGTGGGCTCGTCCAGCAGGAAGACGTCGTAGCGGCTGAGTAGCAGCGAGGCGAGTCCCGCGCGGGCGGCCTGACCGCCGGAGAGCGAGAACATCGGCTGGTCGAGGCTGACGGCGAGCCCCAGCGACGCGGCGGCCTCCTCGGCCCGGTCCTCCAGGTCGGCCCCGCCGAGCGCCAGCCAGCGGTCGAGCCCGGTGGCGTAGGCGTCGTCGGCGCCCGGCACCTCGTCGACCAGCGCCTGGGTGGCGGCGTCCAGCGCGATCTGGGCGGCGGCCACGCCGGTGCGGCGGGCCAGGAACTCCCTGACGCTCTCCCCGCCGGGCCGCCGCTCGGGCTCCTGCGGCAGATACCCGACGGTCGCGGCCGCCGGGCTGAGCCGCAGCGAGCCGTCCTCGGGGGTGTCGAGGCCGGCCAGCAGCCGCAGCAGCGTGGACTTGCCCGCGCCGTTGGCGCCGACGAGGCCGACCACGTCGCCCGGGGCGACGACGATGTCCAGGCCGGAGAAGAGGACGCGGTCGCCGTGGCCCGCGGCGAGGTTCTTGGCTACGAGAGTGGCACTCATCAGGGCCCGGATTCTATCCGGTGCCGACCCGGGCGCCGCACGGCCGGGAGGGCGGTGGTTGGTGGATGCACGCAGGTCGGGAGGTTGCCTTCTTACGTCGCCTTAACCTACGGTTGCGTAAGTTACGACAGCGTAGGTGTTGTACTCCCCGTCCCCAGGAGCCCCCGTGACCATTACCTCGCCCGACCGCGCCCGCCCCGACGTGTGGAGCGATGCCACACTGCTCTACGCGCTGGAGGAGGTCGTCGAGCGAGAGCTCAACCGGCACCTCGGCGTCGCCAAGGAATGGATGCCCCACGAGTACGTGCCGTGGAGCGACGGGCGCAACTTCGACGGGATAATGGGCGGCGATGCCTGGTCCGTCGAGCAGTCCAAGGTGACGGACGTCGGCCGGATCTCCCTCGTGGTGAACCTGCTGACCGAGGACAACCTGCCCAGCTACCACCACGAGATCGCCACGCTCTTCGGCCGCGACGGCGCCTGGGGCACCTGGGTGCACCGCTGGACGGCCGAGGAGGGCCGCCACGCGATCGTGATGCGCGACTACCTGCTGACCAGCCGCGCCGTCGACCCGGTCGAGCTGGAGCGCTTCCGCATGCAGCACATGTCGGAGGGCTTCGAGCACGACCACCGGCACAGCATGCTGCACTCGGTGGCGTACGTCGCCTTCCAGGAGCTGGCCACCCGCGTCTCGCACCGCAACACCGGCCACCAGTCCGGTGACCCCGTGTGCGACCGGATGCTGGCCCGGATCGCCACCGACGAGAACCTGCACATGATCTTCTACCGGAACCTGCTGGCGGCCTCGCTCGAACTCGCCCCCGACCTGGCGATGCAGGCGATCCGCGACGTGGTGGTGGAGTTCCGGATGCCCGGCCACGGCATGCCCGGCTTCGAGCGCGCGGCGGCCCGGATGGCGATCGGCGGCATCTACAACCTGCGGATCCACCACGACGACGTGCTGATGCCGGTGCTGCGACACCTCAAGGTCCTTGAGGTGTCGGGCCTCGGGCCCGAGGGACTCCAGGCGCAGCAGGAACTGGGCATGTTCATGGGCGGCCTCAACGAGCAGGCCACTCGGTTCGACGAGCGCCGCGAAGCGCTGCTGGCGCGCAGGGCGGCTCGGGGCTAGTCCGCTCGGCGCGGCGCCCACGGAAGAGTCGAGCCCCGAAGGGGCGCGGGGACGCGGGCTGCGCTTGCGGTGGGCCAGGCACCGTACGTGCCCCGAAGGGGCGTGTTGCTTACCCGGGGGGCGGGGACTGGTCACCGCAAAAATCATGCATGCGTGCTTGATTGTTTCTGGGCCCGCTGTCACGCTCGTGACGCACCCCGCTCTGTGCAGGCGTCCCCACGAGGTGGTCATGGCCGATCCGCAGTCCGTACGCACCGTCCTGAACGATCTGCGCGCCGAGAGCGACGCGCTCGACGGCCTGGTCGCCGGACTCGACCCGGCGGACTGGGCGACCCCCACGCCCGCCGAAGGGTGGACGATCGCCGACACAATCGCCCATCTCGCCTGGACCGACGTCCACGCGCTGCTCGCCGTCAACGACCCCGAGGCGTTCACCCGGCAACTCAGCGAGGGCGGCGAGGCGCTGGCCGAGGGATTCGTCGACGAAGGCGCCCGGCGCGGAGCCGCGCAGCCGCCGGCCGAGCTGCTCGAACAGTGGCGCGCGGGCCGGGCCCGTCTGTGGGCCACGCTGACCGGACAGCCGCCCGGTGTGCGGTTCCCCTGGTACGGGCCGCCGATGAGCACCGCGTCGATGGCGACCGGGCGGCTGATGGAGACCTGGGCGCACGGCGAGGACATCGCCGACACGCTGGGCGTACGCCGCGAGCCGACGGCCCGGCTCTGGCATGTGGCGCGGATCGCCGTCCGCGCCCGTGACTTCGCCTTCGCGGTGCACGGCCGTACCCCGCCCGCCGCCGAGTTCCGCGTCGAACTCACCGCCCCCGACGGCACCTTGTGGGACTTCGGCCCGGCCGACGCCGCGCAGCGGGTGACCGGTCCGGCTCTCGACTTCTGCCTGCTGGCCGTGCAGCGCAGGCACCGTGACGACGTGGCGGTACGCGCCGAGGGCGAGGACGCCGACGCGTGGCTGTCGATCGCCCAGGCGTTCGCGGGGCCGCCGGGCAAGGGCCGGGCGCCGGGCGCGTCCGGCGGCGGTGCGGCATGACGGCGGTCGACACCCGCGGCGCGGACTTCGCCGAGCGGCGCGCGACCATGCTGGAGCGGCTCGGCGAGGTCGAGGCGGCGCACGCGCAGGCGCTGGCGGGCGGCGGCGCCAAGTACCAGGAGCGGCACCGGGCGCGCGGCAAACTGACGGCCCGGGAGCGTATCGAGCTGCTGCTCGACCCCGACACGCCCTTCCTGGAGTTGTCGGCGCTCGCGGGCTGGGGCAGCGACTTCGCGGTCGGCGCGTCGCTGGTCACCGGCATCGGGGTCATCGAGGGCGTGGAGTGCCTGGTGACGGCGAGCGACCCGACCGTACGCGGCGGCGCGAGCAATCCCTGGACGCTGAAGAAGGCGCTGCGGGCCAACGAGATCGCCTTCGCCAACCGGCTGCCGGTGGTGAACCTGGTGGAGTCCGGCGGCGCCGACCTCCCCAGCCAGAAGGAGATCTTCATCCCGGGCGGCGCCCTCTTCCGCGACCTGACGCGGTTGTCGGCGGCGGGCATCCCCACCGTGGCCGTGGTGTTCGGCAACTCGACGGCGGGCGGCGCGTACATCCCCGGGATGTCGGACCACGTCATCATGATCGAGCAGCGCTCGAAGGTCTTCCTCGGCGGCCCGCCGCTGGTCAAGATGGCCACCGGCGAGGAGAGCGACGACGAGTCACTCGGCGGCGCCGAGATGCACTCGCGTGTCTCCGGGCTGGCCGACTACTACGCCGTCGACGAGCCGGACGCGCTGCGCACCGCCCGCCGGGTCGTCGCCCGGCTCAACTGGCGCAAGGCCGGGCCCGGTCCGCGCACCTCCCCCGCGCCGCCGCCGCTGTACGACGAGGAGGAGCTGCTCGGGATCGTCCCCGGCGACCTGCGCACCCCCTTCGACCCGCGCGAGGTCGTGGTGCGGATCGCCGACGGCTCGGCCTTCGACGAGTTCAAGCCGCGCTACGGTCCGAGCCTGGCGACCGGCTGGGCCGAGGTGCACGGCTACCCGGTGGGCATCCTCGCCAACGCCCAGGGGGTGCTCTTCAGCGCCGAGTCGCAGAAGGCCGCGCAGTTCATCCAGCTCGCCAACCAGCGCGACATCCCGCTGCTCTTCCTGCACAACACCACCGGCTACATGGTCGGCAGGGAGTACGAGCAGGGCGGCATCATCAAACACGGCGCCATGATGATCAACGCCGTGGCCAACTCCAGGGTTCCCCACATCTCGGTGCTCATGGGCGCGAGTTACGGCGCCGGCCACTACGGCATGTGCGGCCGCGCCTTCGACCCGCGGTTCCTCTTCGCCTGGCCGAGCGCCAAGTCCGCGGTCATGGGCCCGGCCCAGCTCGCGGGCGTGCTGTCCATCGTCGCCCGCCAGTCCGCGGCGGCGAAGGGCCGGCCGTACGACGAGGACGCGGACGCGGCGCTGCGGGCCATGGTCGAGCAGCAGATCGAGGCCGAGTCCCTGCCCATGTTCCTGTCGGGACGCCTCTACGACGACGGCGTCATCGACCCGCGCGACACCCGTACGGTGCTCGGCCTGTGCCTGTCCGCCATCCACGGCGCCCCCGTCGAGGGCGCCCGCGGCGGCTTCGGCGTCTTCCGGATGTGAGGGTTCCAGCCAATGACGGATTCAACCAAGGTCTCGGTCGTGCTGGTGGCCAACCGGGGCGAGATCGCCCGGCGGGTCTTCCGCAGCTGCCGGACGCTGGGGATCGGCACGGTCGCGGTGTACTCGGACGCCGACGCGGACGCCGCGCACGTACACGAGGCCGACGCGGCGGTGCGGCTGCCGGGGAACGCGCCCGCCGACACCTATCTGCGGGGTGATCTGCTGGTCGCGGCGGCGCTGGCGGCGGGCGCGGACGCCGTGCATCCGGGGTACGGGTTCCTGTCCGAGAGCGCGGAGTTCGCGCGGGCGGTCGAGGCGGCGGGGCTGGTGTGGATCGGGCCGCCCCCGGAGGCCGTGGAGGCGATGGGGTCCAAGACCCGGGCCAAGGAGCTGATGGCCGCCGCGGGTGTGCCGCTGTTCTCGGCGCTCGATCCGCGGAAGGTGACGGCCGCCGATCTGCCGCTGCTGGTGAAGGCGGCCGTGGGCGGCGGCGGGCGCGGCATGCGAGTGGTGCGCGAACTCGCTTCCCTGGACGATGCATTGGCCGCGGCCCGGTCGGAAGCGGCGGCCGCCTTCGGCGACGACGAGGTCTTCGTCGAGCCCTACGCCGAGGGCGCCCGCCATGTCGAGGTCCAGGTGCTGGCCGACACGCACGGCACGGTGTGGGCGCTCGGCGAGCGGGACTGCTCGCTGCAACGCCGCCACCAGAAGGTGATCGAGGAGACCCCCGCGCCGGGCCTGGGCGACGCGCTGCGCGGCACGCTGCACGAGGCGGCGGTCCGCGCGGCTCACTCGATCGGCTACACGGGCGCGGGAACCGTGGAGTTCCTGGTCTCGCGGGACGGGCGGCCGTACTTCCTGGAGATGAACACCCGCCTCCAGGTGGAGCATCCGGTGACCGAGTGCGTCACCGGCCTCGACCTCGTCGCCCTGCAGATCCGGGTCGCCGAGGGCGCGGCGCTGCCCCCGGCGCCGCCAGCACCGCGCGGCCACGCGGTGGAGGCGCGGTTGTACGCGGAGGACCCGGCGCGCGGCTGGCAGCCGCAGGCGGGGACGCTGCACCGGCTCGACATCCCCGGTGTGGACGCCGAGTTCGCCGTGCCGCCGGGCGGGGACGCCGGGCTGCGGCTGGACGCGGGCGTCACCGACGGCGAGGTGATCGGCGTCCACTACGACCCGATGCTCGCCAAGGTGACCGCCTGGGCGCCGACCCGTGCCGAGGCGGTCCGCCGGCTCGCCGACGCCCTGCGGCGCGCCCGGCTGCACGGCCCGGTGACCAACCGCGACCTGCTGGTACGCGCCCTGCTGCACCCGGAGTTCGCCGCCGCCCGCCTGGACACCGGCTTCCTGGAGCGCCGTCTGGACGAGCTGTGCGGTCGCGCCGACACGGCGCCGGTACGCGTCGCGGCGCTGGCCGCGGCCCTCGCGGACGCGGCGCGGCGCACCGAGGGGCGGAGCGCGGGGCCGGTCCCGGCACCGGTGCCCGTACGGCTCGGCGGCTGGCGCAATGTGCCGTCGCAGCCGCAGAGGAAACGCTTCCGCGGCGAGCCGGACGGCGAGGAGTACGACATCGCCTACGCGCTCGGCCGCGGGGGCCTGACCGCCGACGGATTCGAGCGGACGCGCCTGGTGGCCGCGGCTCCCGACCGGGTCGTCCTCGACATCGACGGGGTGCGGCGGACGTTCGACATCGCCGTGTACGCCGAACGGGTGTTCGTCGATTCCCCGTTCGTGTCCTGCGTCCTCACGGCGCTGCCGCGCTTCGCGGCGCCCGAGGAGCTGACCGCGCCGGGCTCGCTGCTTGCGCCGATGCCCGGCACCGTCATCCGGATAGGTGAATTCTCGCCCGGCGACCGGGTCGAGGCCGGACGCCCGCTGCTCTGGCTCGAGGCGATGAAGATGGAACACGTGATCGCCGCCCCCGTGACGGGCACGCTCACCGAACTCACCGCCGAGGTGGGCCGCCAGGTCGAACTCGGCGCCGTACTCGCCGTCGTCAAGGAGGAAACAGGCTCATGAGCACTGCCCACAGCACCTTCGACAGCGCCCTGCTGGAGAGCGAGGAGCGGCGCGCCCTGCGCAAGGCCGTCGGCGATCTCGCCCGCCGCTACGGTCGCGACTACTTCGCGGCGACCGTACGCGCGGGCAAGCACACCGACGAGCTGTGGCAGGAGGCCGGCAGGCTCGGCTATCTCGGGGTCAACCTCCCCGAGGAGTACGGCGGCGGTGGCGGCGGTCTGGCCGAGTTGTCCATCGTGCTGGAGGAGTTGGGCGCCGCGGGCTGTCCGCTGCTGCTGCTCATCGTCTCCCCCGCGATCTGCGGCACGGTCATCGCGCGCTTCGGCACCGACGAGCAGAAGCAGCGCTGGCTGCCGGGGATCGCCGACGGCTCGCTGCGGATGGCGTTCGGCATCACCGAACCGGAGGCCGGGTCCAACTCGCACCGCATCACCACCACCGCGCGGCGCGACCCGGAGACCGGCGGCTGGAAGCTGTCCGGCCGCAAGGTCTTCATATCGGGGGTCGACATCGCCGACGCCACCTTGATCGTCGGCCGCACCGAGGACGCCCGCACCGGCAAGCTCAAGCCCTGCCTGTTCATCGTCGACCGGGACACCCCCGGCTTCGAGTACCGGCAGATCGAGATGGAACTGGCCGCGCCCGAGAAGCAGTTCCAGGTCTTCCTCGACGATGTGGCGCTGCCGGCCTCGGCGCTGGTCGGCGACGAGGACGCCGGGCTGCTGCAGCTGTTCGCGGGGCTGAACCCGGAGCGGGTGATGACCGCCGCCTTCTCCATAGGGATGGGCCGCTACGCCCTGGACAAGGCCGTCGACTACGCCCGCACCCGCCAGGTGTGGAAGTCGCCGATCGGCTCCCACCAGGCCATCGCCCACCCGCTCGCCCAGGCGCACATCGAGCTGGAGCTGGCCCGGCTGATGATGCAGAAGGCGGCGTATCTGTACGACGCGGGCGACGACATGGGCGCGGGCGAGGCGGCGAACATGGCCAAGTACGCTGCCGCGGAGGCGGGTGCGAAGGCGGTCGACCAGGCCGTGCACACCCTCGGCGGGAACGGCCTGACCGCCGAGTACGGCCTCGCCTCGCTGCTCACCGCGTCCCGGGTCGGCCGTATCGCCCCGGTCAGCCGGGAGATGATCCTCAACTTCGTCTCGCACTACACGCTGGGACTGCCCAAGTCCTACTAAGGAGCCCGCTCGTGACGACCGCATCCGTGGTGCACCGGGAGCACGACCGTGGGGTCGCCGTGCTCACCCTCGACTCCCCGGAGAACCGCAACGCGCTGTCCTCCCGTCTGGTGGGCGAGCTGTCCGCGGCGCTCGACGACGCCAGGTCCGACCCCGGCACCCGGGCGGTGCTCCTCACCCACACCGGCGGCACGTTCTGCGCCGGGGCGGATCTGCGGGAGGGCGGCGGCCCGGCGAAGGGCACGGCGTTGCTGGTGGAACTGCTGCGCGCGATAGCGGAGTCGCCCAAGCCGGTGATCGCCGAGGTGAGGGGGCACGCGCGGGCGGGTGGTCTCGGCCTGGTCGCCGCCTGCGACATCGCGGTGGCGGGCCCCGACGCCACCTTCGCCTTCACCGAGGCCCGGCTGGGGCTCGCCCCGGCGGTCATCTCGATGCCGGTGCTGGCCCGCACCGATCCCAGGGCGGTCTCCCGGTACTTCCTCACCGGTGAGACGTTCGGTCCCGACGAGGCGGTCAGGATCGGTCTGGTGACGGCCAGGGAGGACGCGCTGGAGCCGGTGCTGCGCGGGCTGCGCGCCTCCTCGCCCCAGGGGCTCGCGGAGTCCAAGGCGCTGACCGCCGCCCCGCTGCGGACCGCACTCGCCGACCGCGGCGCGGAGCTGTCCGAGGTCAGCGCCCGGCTGTTCTCCTCGGACGAGGCGGCCGAGGGCATGCGGGCCTTCCTGGAGCGAAGGAAGCCGTCATGGGCGTCGTGACCGACCGCTCCCCCAAGCAGGACCGCAGCCGTGCCACCCGGATGCGGATACTTGAGGCGGCGGTGGAGTGCCTGGCCGAGCACGGCTGGTCGGGTACGACGGTCGCCGTGGTGTGCACCCGAGCGGGGGTCTCGCGGGGCGCCGCGCAGCACCACTTCCGCACCCGCGAGGAGTTGTTCACCGCGGCCATCGCGCACATGGCCGAGCAGTGGATGACCACCGTGCGGGACCGGGCGAAGGCGCTGCCCCGGCAGGGTCCCGACCGTACGTACGCGGTGGTCGACATGCTGGTGGCCGTCCACACCGGGCCGCTGTTCCGGGCCGCGCTGCATCTGTGGGTCGCGGCGGCGGACGAGGAGGCGCTGCGGCCGCGGGTCGGCGCGCTGGAGTCGCGGATAGGCAGGGAGGCGCACCGGCTGGCGGTGGAGTCCCTGGGCGCGGACGAGTCGGTGCCGGGCGTCAGGGAGACCGTCCAGGCCACCCTCGACATGGCCCGGGGCCTGGGCCTGGCCAATCTGCTCAGCGACGACTCCGCGCGCCGGGCGCGGATCGTCCGGCAGTGGTCGCTGGTGCTCGACACCGTGCTGCGGGAGGAGCCGGACGCCGGAAGCTGACGCCCGTGGCGGAGGGTCAGTGCAGGGAGGTGTCGGCGGGTCCCGTCGCCAGCCGGGTGAAGCGGACCCGCAGGCCCGCGCGCTGCGGAGAGCAGCAGAAGAGTCCGGCGCGGGCCTCGGCGGCCGGGTCGAGCCAGGCGAGCCTGACCATGCGCCAGGGACCGTCCGCGCGGCGGGCCCGCACCGTGACGGCGTCCGCCGACCGGCTCACCCGGACGGTGACCTCGTGCCCGGCCCACTCCGGGACGGGGGCGAGCGACCAGTCGGAGGTGCCGTGGGTGACGACGGCGCCCAGCTGGGGGTGGCCGTCGGACAGCTCGACGCCCGCCTTGATCCAGGTCTCGGCGTCGACCCTGACCAGGGCGCCCGCCTGGTCGTACAGCTCGGTGAAGTCGGCGACGAAGGTGACCTCGACGGCGCTGCCGGGCGGGAAGGCGGTCAGCAGGGCATGGCCGTCGTCGCGGACGAAGCCATAGCTGGTGGTGCGCCAGAAGTCGCTGCCCTCGCGGGTGGTGACCAGCAGTCCTTCGGTGTCGGCGACGGCCTCGGCGGGCGGGTTCAGCCAGCTCGCGTCGGACCAGACGACGTCACGCACGGTCGGTGAGGTCACGGGCGTACCGCCATTCGTTGCCGCAGGGCTGGTAGCCGAACCACCGGTTGACGGCCAGCATCGGGGCGTTGGTGTCGTCGTTGTTGGTGAACGCGTCGGTGTAGCCGGCGGCGCGGGCCCGGTGCAGGGACTCGGCCTTGGCCGCCTTGGCGAGGCCGCGGCCGCGGAAGGCGCGCCGGGTGCCGGTGCCGCCCGACCAGTAGCGGGTGCGGCCGTCGGTCTCGGCGCAGACGAACGCGGCGACGGTCCCGTCCACGACGGCGGCGACGCTCAGCTCGTGGTCGAAGCCGGGCCGGTCCCAGGTCATGGCGCGCCAGTCGGCGTAGCCGGGCGCGGTGGCGGCGGTGTCGTTGGGCTCGTCCTCGATGGTCTCGCGGTCCACCTCGTAGAGCGGACGGGGGTCGTCGGCCCAGTGCGAGGCGGGGAGCAGGACGACGCCGGGGCCCGGCTGGGGGCGGTCGGGCAGCGGGCCGTCCATGGCGAGGTCGAGCCGCAGGAAGCTGCCGGAGCGGCCGCGTACGTATCCGTGGCTCTCGGCGAAGGCGTGGCTGGCCGGTTCGTCGGTGGCCCAGGAGTAGACGGTGGTGGCGCCGAGACCGGTGAGGTAGGACTCGGCGAGGGCCAGGAGCGCGCGGCCGGTGCCGCGGCGGCGGTCGGCGGAGCCCACGGTGAGGTTGGCGAAGCCGTCCGCGGGGCGTCCCTCCCCGGCGTACAGCCCCATCCTGACGGAGCCGACGATCCGGCCGCCGCCCGGGCCGCCGTCTGTGGGCTGCTCGGCGACGAGGACCCGGTAGCGCTGCGCCGCGGGTGCCTCCGAGACCTGGGCCTGGACGGTCCGCGCCGTCGTCACCATGTACGGGAGGGCCTCGCGCATCAGGTCGGCGACGGCTTCTGCGTCCGCGGAGTCGTACTCCCTGATGATCACGTCCATGAGGTCGCACCCTACGCGGCGCGGCGGCCGGGCGCCGCTGCTTTTTCCGACGGGATTCCCGGCGGCTTTCGGGTGGCATTTCGGGTGGCATTTCGGGCGGTGCGGCCTCCCGTGGCGGCGGGTGCGGGTGGATGCTGGAAGGGGAGAGGAGACGAGGTGCCCAGGACCGGTTACGAGCCCGTTCAGGCCCGCAGTCCGTTGCGGATGCGGCTGGGGCTGGCGCTGTGCGGCCTGGTCTGGGCGGGTGCGGGCGCGGTCGGTTTCGCGCTGGAGCACCAGCCGGGCTGGGCGGCCGCACTGGCCGCGATCGCGCTGCTCGCCGCGGTCGACATCGTGATCGTGGTCCGCCACATCCGGCAGGGCCCGCACTACCAGCCGGGCCGCGGCATCCCGCCGTACCGCCCGGTCGAGCCGCCGCGCCGCAAGAGCTGAGCCGCGCCGGGGACACGGCGGACCCCGCCCGCACACCGAAAAGGGCCCGGCACCTGAGTGCCGGACCCTTCTCACAAGTAGCGGGGACAGGATTTGAACCTGCGACCTCTGGGTTATGAGCCCAGCGAGCTACCGAGCTGCTCCACCCCGCGTCGGTGAACACCACACTACGGGGTGGCAGCGCTCACGCCAAATCCTTTACGGCTGCCGGGCCAGCCAGCGCCATCGCGGCTGCTCGGTGACCAGGGTGGCGGCCGCCAGTACGGAGACGGCGACGGCCGCCCAGACCGGCCACAGCGCCCAGGCGGAGACCACGGCGGCCGCCAGTTGGAGCAGGACGAGGCCGATGGTCGCCCAGCCGGGCACCGCGACCATCACCTGGGCCTTGTCGCCCCGGGTGGAGAACACGGTGGGCAGTCCGATGAGCACGACGAGTGAGGCGACCGCGAGCACCCACGAGGTGCCCGACAGCCACCAGGGGGTGGCCACCCAGGCCACCAGTTCCGTCGCGAACCGCAGCACCGACGGCAGCCCGTCCTCGGGCGCACTGCCCGTAGCGGCACCCGCCGCGTCGTCTGTCACGGCGGCACCTTCTCATGGCGGGGGGCGCCGGAAAAAGCCGTTGCGGCCGGTGCGGGGCGCGTCCTACCGTCGGTGACAGGTCATTACGCCGCCTGACAGGAGAAGGCCGTTGCTCATCTGAGGTCCCGGGCCACCGTCGCCCGCCGAGTGCGTCATCGCAGACGCCCGGCGGCGCGTGTGCGCGACCTCAGCATTTGAGCCGAGCCGCAGCACACTCCCGGTGTCCCGACGCGTCGCATGTGTCATGTCATTCCAAGCGACCGGGAGACCTTTTGTCATTCATCCCCGCATCACTGACCTGTTCCCAGCTCACCTTCGCCTGGCCCGACGGCACTCCGGTGTTCGACGGTTTCCAGTGGGTGGCCGGCCCCGGCCGCACCGGGCTCATCGGCCTCAACGGGGCAGGGAAATCCACCCTGTTGAAGCTGCTGGCCGGTGAACTCACCCCGGCGTCCGGCACCGTGAAGGTGACCGGCGAGGTCGGCTACCTGCCGCAGGACGCGGCGCTGGACACCACCCTCCGGGTCGACCAGGCCCTCGGTATCGAGGCGGCGCGCACCGCGCTGCACGCCATCGAGGCGGGCGACACCGCCGAGGAGCACTACACCGCGGTCGGCGACGACTGGGACGTCGAGGAGCGGGCGCGCGCCACCCTGGACGCGCTCGGTCTGGAGCGGATCGGCCTGGACCGTACGGTCGGCGAGGTGTCCGGCGGCGAGTCGGTCATGCTCCGGCTGGCGTCCCTGCTGCTGCGCCGCCCCGACGTGCTGCTGCTCGACGAACCCACCAACAACCTGGACCTGCGGGCCCGGCGCCGCCTCTACACGGCCGTCGAGTCCTGGAACGGCGCGCTGGTGGTCGTCAGCCACGACCGCGAACTGCTCGAACGCGTCGACCAGATCGCGGATCTGCGCGGCGGCGAGGTGCACTGGTACGGCGGCAACCTGTCCGCCTACGAGGAGGCACTGGCCGTCGAGCAGGAGGCGGCGGAGCGGATGGTCCGCGTCGCCGAGGCCGACATGAAGCGGCAGAAGCGCGAACTGGCCGAGGCCCACGAGAAGTTGTCCCGCCGGGTGCGGTACGGCAAGAAGATGTACGACACCAAGCGGGAGCCGCGGGTGGTGATGAACGCGCGCAAGCGGGAGGCCCAGGTCTCCGCGGGCAAGCACCGCATCATGCACACCGAGCGTCTGGCGGACGCGAAGGAACGCCTCGACGAGGCGGTCCTCGCGGTGCGGGACGACGACGTGATCCGCGTCGACCTGCCGCACACCGCGGTGCCACCGGGCCGGACCGTACTGACCCTGGAGGCGCTGCGGTCCCGCTACGGGGCGCGGGTGGCGGCGTTGACCGTGCGCGGTCCCGACCGGATCGCGCTCGTCGGGCCGAACGGCGCGGGCAAGTCGACGCTGCTGCGCACCATCGCCGGGGAGATCCCCCCGGAGGAGGGCGAGGCGTGCCTGCACGTGCCGGCGCGGTTCCTGCCCCAGCGGCTGGACGTGCTGGACGACGAGGAGAGCGTGGCGGCCAACGTGGCGTCCTTCGCCCCCTCGGCGACCGACAACGCGGTACGGGCCCGCCTGGCGCGGTTCCTGTTCCGGGGCGGGCGGGCCGACCAGCTCGTCGGGTCGCTGTCCGGCGGGGAGCGGTTCCGGGCGACGCTGGCGGCGCTGATGCTGGCCGAACCCGCCCCGCAGCTGCTGATGCTGGACGAGCCGACCAACAACCTGGACATGGCCTCCGTCCGGCAGCTCACCACGGCGCTGGCGTCGTACCAGGGCGCGCTGATCGTGGCCAGTCACGACATGCCGTTCCTGCGCGCGCTGGAGATCACCCGGTGGCTGCGGCTGGACGACGGTGTGCTGAGGGAGGTGGACGTGTCGCTGGTGTGACGTGCCAGGGTAGGGGCCATGAGCACATCTGGATCAGTACCGAACGGACCGACGGCGGCGGCCTCCGCCGTCGTCCTGTCCGACGAGGTCCGTGCGGCCCTCGCCCGCCGGGCGCCCGTGGTGGCGCTGGAGTCCACGATCATCGCCCACGGCCTGCCCCGGCCCCGCAACCTCCAGGTCGCCCGCGAGCTGGAGGAGATCGTCCGCGGGGCCGGGGCGGTGCCCGCGACCGTCGCCGTACTCGACGGCGTGCCGCGGGTGGGTCTCACCGAGGACCAGGTCGAGCGGGTGGCCGAGGACACCTCGCTGCGCAAGCTGGGATTCCGTGATCTGGCGCCCGCGTCGGCGGCGGGTGCCAGCGGGGCGACGACGGTGTCCGGCACCGCGTTCCTGGCCGCGCGGGCCGGGATCCGGGTGTTCGGCACCGGCGGCCTGGGCGGGGTGCACCGCGGATATGTCACCGTGCAGGACGAGTCGGCCGATCTGGGGCTGCTGGCCAGGACCCGGATCACCGTGGTGTGCGCGGGCGTGAAGTCGATCCTCGATGTCCCGGCCACGCTGCAGCGGCTGGAGACGCTGGGCATCGGCGTGCTCGGCTACGGCACCGACCGCTTCCCCGGCTTCTATCTGAGCGACTCGGGCGAGCCGGTGGACTGGACGGTGCGTACGCCGCAGGAGGTGGCCGAGGTGATGGCCGCTCAGGACGCGCTGGGCGGCCACGAGTCGGGGCTGATCGTGGCCAACCCGGTGCCGCGCGCGGAGCAGCTCGACCCCGCGCTGCACGACCGGGTGCTGGCCGAGGCGCTCGCCGCGGCCGACCGCGAGGGCGTCACCGGACAGGCGATCACCCCGTTCCTGCTGGGTTATCTCACCGACAGGACCGGCGGGGCGTCGCTGGAGGCCAACCTGGCCGCGGTACGCGGGAATGTGCGGCTGGCGGCGGAGATCGCCGTGCGCTGGTCAGCACGCCGGTGAACGCCTCCCCTACCGGCGCCCCGGGTGGCGGCGGGCTGCTGGTCGTCGGTGACGTCGTCACCGACGTGGTGGCCCGGCACGCGGAACCGCTGGCCCCGCACACCGACACCGTGGCCCGGATCGCACTGCGGCCGGGCGGCGCGGGCGCCAACGTGGCCTGCTGGGCGGCCCGTTACGGCGCCCGGGCGCGGCTGCTGGCACGGGCCGGCGCCGACTCCGCCGACTGGCACCGCGCGGCGCTGCAGCGGGCCGGCGTGGACGCGGTGCTGCGGGTCGACGACGAGGCGCCGACCGCCGTGGTGATCGCGCTGGTGGACGCCGCCGCCGAGCGCACCCTGGTCACCGACAGCGGCGCCGCCTTCCGGCTCGGCCCGGCCGACTGGGACGAGGCGCTGCTCGACGGCGTGGGGCATGTCCATCTCTCCGGCTATCTCTTCTTCTCCGCGCCGGGACGGGAGTTGGCGGCTCTGGTGGCCAAGGCGGTCCGCGCCTGGGGCCTGACGCTGAGCGTCGATCCCGCGTCCGCCGGTTTCCTGCGGTCCCATGGTGTGCCGCGGTTCCTATCCGACGTGGACGGTACGGATCTGCTGCTGCCGAACGAGGCGGAGGCGGCGCTGCTGTCCGGCAGGTCCGAACCGGCGCGCGCGGCGGCCGAGTTGAGCGCCCGGTGCGGCGGGTCCGTGGTGGTCACCCTGGGCTCGGGCGGGGCGCTGACCGCGGAGCGCGGCGAGGTGACCGCCCGGGTGCCCGCCGTCCCGGCCCGGCCGGTGGACACCACGGGTGCGGGTGACGCCTTCACCGGCGGACTGCTCGCGGCCCGGCTGGCGGGGGCGAACCTTCCGGCGGCCGCGGCCACCGGATGCCGCGCGGGCGCCGAGGCGGTGGCCGTCGTCGGGGGCCGCCCCGAGGAGGGCTGAGTCCCCCGAGAGGTCAGATCACGTCCCAGGGCGCGGCCTCGTACAACTCCATGACGCGGCCGAGGAGTTCGGCGTCCAGCGGCAGTTCGGTGCCGTCGACGGCCGCGATCGGGGACAGGCCGCGGGAGTTGGCGAGGAAGGCCCCGCCGTATCCGCCGAGGTCGGTCACCAGGACCGGGCGGCGGGTCATGGGCACGCCCGCACGGCCGAGTTCGCGCTCCAGTACCTGCATGGCGATGCCGTGCAGGTACGGGGCGTCGGGCCAGACGACCGTGCCGCCGTCGATGAGGCCGAGGTTGGTGACGGCGCCCTCGGCGATCTCGCCGCCTGGGCCGACGAGCAGCGCCTCGTCGTAGCCTTCTGCCTCCACCTGGCGTATGTAGTAGCCCTGTCCGAAGCCGCCGGTGTGCTTCAGATGGGCGACCGGCCGCTGGTAGGGCACGGACTTGACCCGCTTCGGGCCGGGGGCGACGGTCGCGGGCGGGCGCACGGCGACCAGGACGGCGACCGGCGAGCCGGGTGCGTCGACCGGCCGGAAGACGTTGACGCGCACCGAGGCGTCACCGTCGGGGCCGCCCCAGCCGCCGAGCGCGTGCCGTATGTGCCCGCGTACCCGCTCGCCGTCCAGACCGGTGCCGAACAGCTCTCGGGTGGCCCCGTCCAGCCGTGCCAGGTGGAAGTCCAGCCCGCGCACCCGCCCGCCCCGCACCTGCATGGCGGTGAAGTGGCCGTAGCCGCCGAGCGCGGGCCACATGTCCTCGGCGGTGGCCGCGGCCCCGTCGATCTCGATGAGCAGTTCCCCAGGTCGCGTCATGGCCTCCACCCTAGGACGTGTCCTGTGCCGCGCGGCCGGTCAGCCGGGCAGGGCGGCGGTCAGGTCCAGCTCGACGAGTTGGCCGGTGAAGCCGAGTTGGGCGACGCCCAGCAGGGTGCTCGCGGTGGTGAACGCGGCACCGAGGGGCGACGCGGTGAGGGTGTCCCACACCGCGCTGAGCACCGGCTGCTCGTCGCTGACCACGTAGATCACCGAGCGCACCACGTCGTCCGGCCCGGCGCCGACGGCGGCCAGCGCCGTGAGCGCGTTGGCGGCGACCTGCCGCGCCTGTGCCTGGTGGTCGCCGGGGCCGACCACCTTCCCCGCTTCGTCCAGCGGGCACTGCCCGGCCAGATGGGCGGTCCTGCCGCTCTCGACGACGGTGATGTGGTGGTAGCCGGGGGTCTCGTGCAGACCGGGCGGATTGATCCGGGTGATGTGCGGGCTCATGTGCCCGAGTCTGCGCCCGCCGCCCGCCCGATCCCACCGGTTTTTCCGCGGCGCGCACCCGGGGACGAGCGCGCGGTCACCGGTCGTACGCGAAAGGTGACCGCCGCCGTGCGGAAGGGCCCGCAACACAAAAGGTGCCGACCACCTGGTCGGCACCTCTGCTCACTATCTGTGTCCGAGGGGGGACTTGAACCCCCACGCCCGATAAAGGGCACTAGCACCTCAAGCTAGCGCGTCTGCCATTCCGCCACCCGGACGGGGTGCGCCACCGCGACCGCTGGGCCGTGGCGACAAGAACAACGATACCAAGCTTTCGGAGTGCTTCTCACCTGGGAATCCGACGGGCGGCGAGGGGCACCCCGAGAGCGGCGGACGGCGGCTGGGCAGTGGCGGAGCGACGCCTGGGCAGTGGCGGAGCGGCGGCGGATCGGCGGCCCGGGGGCCCGGCTAGTCGGCGATGCCGATGGCCTGCTTGACGGTCTCCGGCTCCTCCAGGCAGCGCAGCATGAGGTGGGCGACGTCGGCGCGGGAGACGAAGGCGCCGTTGCGGAGGTTGTGGCCGAAGGCGGTGCGGTAGACGCCGGTGAGCGGCTTGTCGGTGAGCCGCGGCGGCCGGACCACCGTCCAGTCCAGGCCACTGTCGCGCAGCACGTCCTCCATGAGGGCCAGGTCGGCGAAGTGCTTGCCCAGGAAGAGCCTGCCCATCGGGGCGCCGAGGTAGCGCATGAAGGGGCCGTCGCCCGGGTCGTGCCGGGGCGGGTTCGGGCGGCCGGGCGACGGCGTGGTGGAGACCGGCGCGGCGCTGACCGCCACGATCCGCCGTGTGCCGGTGGCCAGCATCGCCTCGACGACGGCCCGGGTGCCGCCCGAGGTGATCCCGATGTCGGCCCGGCCGCGGGGGCCGAACGCCGAGAGCACCGCGTCGGCGCCGTCGACCGCCTCGCGCAGCGCTTCGGGGTCGGGGGCGGTCAGGTCGGCGATGACGCTGCGCACGTCCCGGGTGAGCTTCGACCGGTCGCGGACGACCGCCGTCACCTCATGGTCCGCGGCGAGGGCCTGGTCGACCAGGAGCCGGCCGATCCCCCCGGTGGCAGCGAAGATCGTGAGCTTCATGTCGGGCTCCATCTGTGTACGTGTACGGGTGCGTGTGCCCCTGCCTCATGTGGGCATGCTGGGGCGCTTTGTCCCGTTCAACGCGCTGCCCCGTACCCAGGTTGCGGGGTACGGGGCAGCGGGAGCCGACGCGCGGTGCGGAAGCTCTCAGGACGTCTCAGGAGCTCTTGGGGCGGGCGGCGATCGCGCGGTGGTGGCGTACCACCTCGTCGATGATGAAGTTGAGGAACTTCTCGGCGAAGGCCGGGTCGAGCCTGGCGTCCTCGGCCAACCGGCGCAGCCGGGCGATCTGGTCGGCCTCACGCGCCGGGTCGGCGGGCGGGAGGTGGTGGGCGGCCTTGAGTTCGCCCACCTGCTGGGTGCACTTGAAGCGCTCGGCGAGCAGATGCACCAGTGCCGCGTCGAGGTTGTCGATGCTGCCGCGCAGCGTCCGGAGTCTTTCCAGTGCCTCCTCGTCGCTCACCAGGGTGTGCTCGGCGGTCGGCTGGTCGCTCATCTCGGTCTGCCATCCTCGTCGGTACGTGGTGATCAGCGGCGAAGTCGCGCCCAGCCTATGACACCCTGGGGCCATGGGAAGGGTCACCGAGCGACGCCGGGTACTGCGAATACGGGACGGCGTGGCCGGGCACCGGGCGGACACGCTCGTGGCCGAGGAGCCCATGGAGATCCGGCTGAACGGCCGCCCGCTGGCGATCACCATGCGCACCCCGGGCGACGACTTCGCGCTCGCCACCGGCTTCCTGGTCAGCGAGGGCGTACTCGCGGCGGCCGACGAGGTCGCGTCGGTGGTCTACTGCGCGGGTGCGACCGCCGACGACGGCAACACGTACAACGTCGTGGACGTGCGCCTCGCGCCCGGTGTCCCCGTCCCCGACATCTCCCTGGAGCGGAACGTCTACACGACGTCCTCGTGCGGGCTGTGCGGCAAGGCCAGCCTGGACGCGGTACGGACCACCACCCGGCTGCCGATCGGCGACGCGCGGACCCCGCGGCTGACCCCGGCACTGCTCGCGTCGCTGCCCGACCGGCTGCGGGCCGCCCAGGCCGTCTTCGACCGGACCGGGGGCCTGCACGCCGCCGCGCTCTTCGACGCCGACGGTGAGGCGCTGGACGTCCGCGAGGACGTGGGGCGGCACAACGCGGTGGACAAGCTCGTCGGCCGCGCCCTGCGCGAGGGGCAGCTCCCGCTGGCCGACCGCATCCTGATGGTGTCGGGGCGGGCCTCCTTCGAACTGGCCCAGAAGGCCGTGATGGCGGGCATCCCCGTCCTCGCCGCCGTCTCCGCCCCCTCCTCCCTCGCAGTCGACCTGGCGCAGGAGACGGGCCTGACCCTGGTCGGCTTCCTGCGCGGCAGCTCGATGAACGTGTACGCGGGTGAGGAGCGGATCGATCTGGGGGTGCCGGCCGCGCGAAGGGCGTCCGGGGTCACCCCGTAGTATCCGGGCCGCACGCCTCGACACCCCGCCCGATGGAGACGCCGTTGTCCGCGTTGAGCACCGCCCTGACCGTGCTGCTGCTCCTCGAGGTGGTGCCGTCCGCGCTCGCCGGGCTGACCCGCTTCCCCGCGGGGGTCGAGCGGCTGGACTCGCTGACCCGGCTGGGCCTGCGCCAGGGCCGCGCGACCTGGGTCGTACCGGCACTCGGCGTCCTGCACACGGCCGCCACCGCGGCACTGATCGCCGGTATCTGGCACCCCGCGTACGGGGTGGCGGGCGCGGCCGCCGAGGCCGCCGTCTTCGGCTGGGTGCTGGTACGGCAGCTTCTCGCCGGTGACCGGGGCCGCGCCCTGTTCGCCTATGCGCTCTTCCTGTCCTGGGCGCTGGCGGTGCTGGTGGTGTCCGCGCTCCGGCTCTGAGCCGCCGCCCGCTCGCGGACCAGCGCGGCCAGGCCGTCGGGGACGGTGTCGTGGGCGGGCTTCCAGCCCAGTTCGGTACGGGCCAGGGTGGAGTCCACCCGCATGGTGCTGCCGAGGACGGTGTGCACGTAACCCATCGGGCGCAGCGCCCAGCGGGGCACCGTCAGCGGGCGCGGCAGGCCGAACAGCTCGGCGGTGAGCCGGACATGGGCGGCGAAGCCGAGCGGCTGCGCGCCCGCGATGTTGTACGCCTGCCCGGCCCGCCCGTGGTCGACCGCGAGCGCCACGGCGTCCGCCGCGTCGGCGAGGTCGACCCAGGGCAGCACCCGGTCGTGGTCGGGCGTGACGGGCAGCGCGCGCCTGCGCAGCAGCGGCAGCAGCGCGTCGGTGCCGCCCGCGCCGTAGAAGAGGCCGAACCGCAGCGAGACGCCCTCGATGCCGTCGGCGGTGAAGGCCAGCTCCTCCTTGGTGCGCATCGCGGCGATGGTGCGTTCCAGTGCCGCGTCGGCGCCGCGCGGCGCGAAGGGTGTGGTGTTCTCGGCGAGCGCGCTCTGTCCGTGGTCGCCGAACCCGTAGCCGAAGACCATCGACTCGACCACGAAGCGGCGGGCGCCCGTCTCCCGGGCGGCGGCGAGCAGATTGCGGGTGCCCTCGGTGCGCAGCGCGTTGGTCGCGGCCATGTCCCGGTGCATGACCGGCGGCTTCCGCAGCGCGGTCGCCGCGTGCACCACCACGTCGATCCGCCGCCCCTCGACCGCGCGCAGCAGCGCCTCGCGGTCCCTCAGGTCGGCGGAGACGTCATTGGCCGCCCCGCGGCCCAGGCTCACCACCCGGTGCCCCGCGGCGGTCAGCGCCCGCACCACGTGCACGCCGAGCACGCCGCTCGCTCCTGCCAGCAGCACGGTCTGGGGGGCCGGTGTTCCGGTGTCGTTGTTCGTCATACCGGTGCGACGGATGGCACCCGGGCAGATGTGACATCGCCTCGCCGGAGGGGTGCCCGGAAGCGCTCAGCGCCCGGTGGACCCGTCGTACAGCTCGCGCAGGATGTCGGCGTGACCGGCGTGCCGGGCGGTCTCCTCGATCATGTGGACCAGCAGCCAGCGCATGGACGGCGGGGCGGTCTCGCGCAGCGAGCGGGCGCCGGGGCGGTCGAGGTCGTCGCAGGCGGTGATGACGGCGTTGGCCCGTACGATCGCGGCGCGGTAGGCGGCGACGAGCTCCGCGCCGCTCTCCTCGGGCCCGGGCCGCGCCTCGTCGTCGCACAGCGGCAGCCCGGAGCCCGCGTAGGCCCACTCGAACCAGTTGGACTCGACGGCCGTCAGGTGCTTGACCAGGCCGAGCAGGCTCGTCCCCGACGGCACACCGGCCGCCCTGCCCGCGTCGTCGGGCACGCCCTCCGCCTTCGCCGCCACGCACTCGCGCAGGTAGTCGAGAAAGGTCAGCAGCGTGGTCCGCTCATCCGCGTCGAGCCCCGGCGGCCGAAGGTCCCCCCGCCCGCCCGGGCTCGCCGGGTCGGCGATCGGCGTCGTGCCGCTGCTCTGTGCCATGTCCGTCATGACCCCACGCTACTGTCCGGTCCTCGTCGGCCGCCCAGCGTTTGGCGATCACCGCGCAGACCATGAGCTGCATCTGGTGGAAGAGCATCAGGGGCAGGACGGCGAGGCCGGCGCTGGGGCCGAAGAGGACGGTGGCCATGGGGAGGCCGGCCGCCAGGGACTTCTTGGAGCCGGCGAAGACGATGGTGACGCGGTCGGCGCGGGAGAAGCCGAGGACGCGGGCACCGTAGCCGGTGAGGGTGAGCATCGCGGCGAGGAGGAGGGCCTCGGCGGCGAGGAGTTCGAGGAGGCGGAAGGCGGGGACCTGGTGCCAGATGCCCTCGGCCATGCCCGCGCTGAAGGCGGTGTAGACGACGAGCAGGATCGAGCCGCGGTCGACGTAGCCGAGGGCCTTGCGGTGCCGGGTCAGGAGGCCGCCGATCCAGCGGCGCAGGAACTGCCCGGCCAGGAAGGGCGCGAGGAGGTGCAGCGCGATGCCGAGGACGGAGTGGCCGCTGACGCCCGGGCCGCCGCCGATCAGCAGGGCGGCCAGCAGCGGCGTGAGCACGATCCCGGCGAGGCTGGAGAAGGAGCCCGCGCAGATCGCGGCCGCCACGTTGCCGCGGGCCAGCGAGGTGAAGGCGATCGCCGACTGGATGGTGGACGGCAGCAGGCACAGGAAGAGGAAGCCGGGGTAGAGCTGCGGGGCGATGACGTACGGGACCAGGCCGCGGGCGGCGAGGCCGAGCAGCGGGAAGACGGCGAAGGTGGCGGCGAGCACCGTGCCGTGCAGCCGCCAGTGCCGCAGGCCGTCGAGCGCCTCGCGGGTGGACAGCCGGGCGCCGTACAGGAAGAACAGCAGGGCGACGGCGGCGTCCGAGGCGTCACTCGCGGCGTGCGCGGCGCCGCCGGTCGCGGGCAGCAGCGCGGCGACCGCCACGGTGGCGAGCAGCGCCACGATGTACGGGTCGACGCGGAGACGGGAGAGCGGGGCGGTACGCGGCACCGTTCCAGCATGGCCGGGCGCCCGGCGATCGGGAAGCCCGCTTGCCGTACTCACTGCCATCACGGAACGCGATAACCAAGGCTACGCTGGACCCATGTTCGAGCCGGTGCAGTTGCGTACCTTCCTCGCGGTCGCCCAGACGCTGAGCTTCACCCAGGCCGCGCACCGGCTGGGGCTGCGGCAGTCGACGGTGAGCCAGCACGTGCGGCGGCTGGAGGAGGCGGCGGGCTGCCGGCTGTTCGCCCGCGACACCCACGGCGTGGACCTCACGGAGGACGGCGAGGCGATGCTCGGCTTCGCCCGGACCATCCTGGAGGCCAACGAGCGGGCCGCCGGGTTCTTCACCGGCACCCGGCTGCGCGGGCGGCTGCGCTTCGGCGTCTCCGAGGACTTCGTGCTGACCCGGCTGCCGGAGATCCTGGCGGGCTTCCGCCGCGAGCACCCCGAGGTCGACCTGGAGCTGACGGTCGAGCTGTCCGGCAATCTGCACCAGCTGCTCGACGCCGGACGGCTCGACCTGTGCCTGGCCAAGCGGTACGGGCCCGACGGCCCGGGGCAACTGGTGTGGCGGGACAAACTGGTGTGGATCGGCAGCGAGCGGCTGCGGCTCGACCCGGACCGCCCGGTGCCGCTGATCGCCTTCCCGCCGCCGGGCATCACCCGGGCCCGCGCCCTCGACGTCCTGGAGCGGCACGGCCGGGCCTGGCGGGTGGCGTGCACCAGCGCCTCACTGAGCGGTCTGGTGGCGGCGGCCCGCGCCGGGCTCGGTGTGATGGCCCACGCCCAGGGGCTGGTGCCCGCGGGGCTGGTACGGCTGCCGGCCCGATCCGGGCTGCCGGAGCTGGGCGGGGTGGACTTCGTCCTGCTCCACGGGCGGCGGCACGGCGTGGCCCAGGAGGCCGCCGACGCACTGGCCGACGCGATCCTCGGGGGCGGCGACCGGCTGCACCGACCGCTGCCGTAGCGGCCTCACCGGCGGGGTCGGGACTCCGTTCCCCCGTGACGTTCCCCGCGACGGCGGTGACCTGAGGGACAGCTGAGGCAGTGGAGTGTGAGTGACCGCTCGGGGCAGATTTAGTGGAGATCAAGGTTCCGCCTCCGGCGCCCGCCGGAGGGCCGAACACCCCGGCACCCTTGCGGCACACAGGAACCGCCGCCCCACCAGCACAGACGTCCGATATCGCTGCCCTGCCGAGGCCCCTCCCGCTCTTCCTGTGGATCGGGTACCTTACGGGCCCGCAGAGAGCGGTCCGAGGAGAGCACCCGTTGCGTGAGTTCACCGTCCCCCTGCTGGCCACGTCACCGCAGGCCGGAGGTCTGGCGGACGCCGTCTTCAGCAACGCGCTGCAGGCCCCCGACCAGGTGGCGCTCAGCCATGCCCTGGCGGACGGCGAATGGCGGGACGTGACCGCGGCGGAATTCCGCGACCAGGTCCTCGCCGTGGCCAAGGGACTGCTGGCGGAGGGCGTCCGGTTCGGCGACCGGGTCGCGATCATGTCCCGTACCCGCTACGAGTGGACGCTTCTCGACTTCGCGATCTGGGCGATCGGCGCCCAGTCGGTGCCGATCTACCCGACGTCGTCCTCCGAGCAGGTGCGGTGGATGCTGCACGACTCCGGCGCGGTCGCGGCGATCGTGGAGCACGAGGACCACGCGATGACGATCGGCGCGGCCGTCGACGAACTGCCCCATCTGACCCGGCTGTGGCAGCTCGACGCGGACTGCGTCGAGGAACTGGCCCAGGCCGGGAGCCTGATCGCCGACGAGGTCGTGGAGCGGCACCGGCTGGCGGTCACCCCGGACGCGACGGCGACGGTCATCTACACCTCGGGCACCACCGGGCGCCCCAAGGGCTGCGTCCTGAGCCACGCCAACTTCATGGCGGAGGCCGACAACGTGGTCGCCCGCTGGGAGCCGGTCTTCACCAACAAGCAGGGCGAGGAGCCGTCCACGCTGCTCTTCCTGCCGCTGGCCCATGTCTTCGGCCGCATGGTGGAGGTGGCCTGCATCCGGCACCGGATCCGGCTCGGGCACCAGCCGAGCATGGCGGCCTCCGACCTGATCCCCAGCCTCGCCGCCTTCCGGCCGACCTTCGTGCTGGCCGTGCCGTACGTCTTCGAGAAGGTCTTCCAGGCCGCGCGCCGCAAGGCCGAGGCCGGCGGGAAGCTCGCCCCGTTCGACAAGGCGGTCGACATCGCGGTGCGGCACGCGGAGGCGGTGGAGGCGAAGGCGTTCGGCACCGGTCCCGGCCCCGGGGCCAGCCTGCGGATGCAGCACCAGCTCTACGACAAGCTGGTCTACAGCAAGGTGCGCGCCGCGCTCGGCGGCCGGGTCAGGCACGGCATCTCCGGCGGCTCGGCCATGGCACGGCGGCTGGGCCTGTTCTTCTGCGGCGCGGGCGTCACGATCTACGAGGGCTACGGCCTCACCGAGACCACCGCCGCCGCGACCGCCAACCCGCCGGAGCAGACCCGCTTCGGCACCGTCGGCCAGCCGGTGCCGGGTACGACCGTGCTGATCGCCGAGGACGGCGAGATCTGGATCAGCGGCGGCCAGGTCTTCCAGGGGTATCTGAACAACGCCAAGGCCACCCATGAGGTGCTGCGCGACGGCTGGCTGGCCACCGGCGACATCGGGGCGCTGGACGAGGACGGCTATCTGACGATCACCGGGCGAAAGAAGGAGATCCTGGTGACCAGCGGCGGCAAGAGCGTCTCGCCGATCGCCCTGGAGGAGCGGGTGCGGGCCCATCCGCTGGTCGCGCAGTGCGTGGCGGTCGGCAACAACCGGCCGTTCATCGCGGCGCTGGTCACCCTCGACCCGGACGCGGTCAGCCACTGGCTCAGCATGCGGGGCAAGCCGCTGATGTCCCCCGCGGAGCTGGTGCGTGACCCGGATCTGGAGACGGAGATCCGGCGGGCGGTCGTGGCCGCCAACACGCTGGTCTCCCAGGCCGAGTCGATCCGCACCTTCCGCATACTGGCCTCGCAGTTCACCGAGGAACGCGGCACCCTGACCCCGTCCCTGAAGCTGAAGCGGCGGGCGATCGAGAAGACATACGCGGGCGAGATCGAGGCGCTGTACGCGCCGTAGGCGGGGTGGCTCAACGCCCGGGACTCGGCGGCCCGACGCCCGCGGCCGACGCTCGGCGGCCCAGGGCTCCGCGGCCCGACGCCCGGCGGCTTCACCGCTCTGCGGGCAGCTCGCCCGTGATCCCGGCCAGCTCAGCGCTCTGCGGCCGGGCTCGCGTCCTGGTCGTGGAGTTCTCTGGTGCGGGAGGCGAACTCCGCGCGCCAGACGGCCATCTCGCTCTCGACCTGGCCGCGGACGGCGTCGACGAGCCGGGTGATCAGGGCCAGCTGGCGCTCCACCTCGGCCGGGTCGAGCGGACCCGCGGTGCTGGCGGCGGCCCCGCCGGGACCGGCGCGCAGGACGTCGGCGGCCCATTCCAGCCGGACCGCGTCCAGCTCGCCGCGCAGGGTCTGGGCGACGGCGATGTTCCGCATCCAGCTCGCGGACAGGCCGAAGAAGTGGTCGAACGCCTTGCACCCGGCGGCCCCGGCCAGCAGCACATAGCCCCAGCCCTGCCCCGAACCGCCGCTCGCGGCGGTGGCCAGCGGCACCGCGGTGCCCGCGACGGCGAGCGCGATGGCCAGGCTCTGCATGAGGCGCGAGCCGATCCGGTTGCGGCGCTTGTTGCGCAGATACCAGTCGATGGCGTCCTGGGCCTCCTGCTCGGCCCACTCCCGCAGCCGGGCCAGCGACTCGCGCTGCCCCTGCGGGTCGGCGGCGGTGAGGACGGGGAACGGCCGCCCGCCCAGATCCCTGCCCCGCGGCCCCGCGCCCGGCCGGGTGCCCCCGCCGGGCCGTGTGCCGCCCTCCGCGCCTGCCATCGGCCCCCGCTCCCCTCGCGCCACGTCCGTGACCAGTGAGGTTATCGGCTGGACGCCATTACGGCCCCGGGAATGCGCTGATCGGCGCTCCGGTTGTACGGAGGTCCATGGATACACGTACGCACAAAGGATCCATCGCCTTGAGCCAGGTCCCGCACATCACCCTCAACAACGGCGTCACCATGCCGCAGCTCGGTTTCGGCGTCTGGCAGGTGCCCGACGCCGAGGCGACCGCCGCGGTCACGACCGCCCTGGAGGCCGGGTACCGCAGCATCGACACCGCGGCGCTCTACGCCAACGAGGCGGGCACCGGCAAGGCGCTGGCCGCCTCGGGCCTGCCGCGCGAGGAGCTGTTCGTCACCACCAAGGTGTGGAACAACGACCAGGGGTACGACAGGACGCTGCGCGCCTTCGACACCTCCCTGGCCAAGCTGGGCCTCGACCACGTCGACCTGTACCTGATCCACTGGCCGCAGCCGGCCCGCGGAACGTATACGGACACCTGGCGCGCGCTGGAGAAGATCGCCGCCGACGGGCGGGCGCGGGCGATCGGCGTGTCCAATTTCCACGCCTCGCACCTGGAGCGGCTGTTCGCCGAGGGGACCGTGGTGCCCGCGGTCAACCAGATCGAGCTGCACCCGCAGCTCCCGCAGGCCGCGCTGCGCGCGCTGCACGCCGAGCACGGCATCGCCACCGAGGCGTGGTCGCCGCTGGGCCAGGGCAAGGGCCTGCTGGACGACCCGGTGATCGGCGCGATCGCGCGGCGCCTGGAGCGCACCCCGGCGCAGGTGGTGCTGCGCTGGCACCTGCAGCTGGGCAACGTGGTCATCCCCAAGTCGGTGACGCCGTCCCGGATCCGGGAGAATCTGGACGTCTTCGGCTTCGAGCTGTCCGCCGAGGACATGGCGGCACTGGCCGCGCTGGACGACGGCACCCGGCACGGTCCGGATCCGGACACCTTCGGCTGACAGGCAGTCACCGCCCCTTCCGCCCCAGTCGTCTCCACCGCCCCAGGGTGTTACCGGGCCGCAAGGTCCCGGGTGAACTGATGTTCACCCGGGACCCTTAGCATGTCCCACATGCTGGACTACGACGTGGAGGCGGCGCGCTACGACGCCACTCGCGGCGGCGTACCGCGGGCCTCCTCCGCGGCGCGTGCCGTGCTCGCGCTGGTGCCCGACCGGGCCCGCACACTGCTGGACGTGGGATGCGGGACCGGGCTGGTCAGCGAGCGGCTGACCCGCCCCGGACTGCGGGTGTTCGGCGTCGACGCGTCGGAGGCGATGGCGCGGGTCGCGGCCCGACGGCTGGAGTCCCTGATCGTCCTCGGCAACTGCCACCGGCTGCCGTTCGCCGACGCCTCGCTGGACGCGGTGAGCGCGGTGTGGCTGCTGCACCTGCTGCCGGACGCACCCGCGGTGGTCGCGGAGTGCGCGCGGGTACTGAAGCCCGGTGGCGTGTTCGTGACCACCGTGGACAAGGACCTGAGCCACGACATGAACAGCGACGTGGACGAGCTGCTGGCGCCCTTCCGGGTGCACCGGGCGTACGACGCGGCGCCGCGCGTGCTGGCCGTGGCCTCCGAGCACGGGCTGCGCCGGGCGGGCGAGGCACGGTTCACCGGGCACGGGCAGGGCATGACGCCCTCCCGGGCGGCCACGGAGGTGGCCCGCGGCTACTTCGCGTCCGCGCTGACGCTGGACGAGGAGCAGTCCGCCACGCTCGTACGGCGGCTGTCGCTGCTGCCCGACGCGGACATACCGCGCGCGGACCCGGTGTACCGGCTGCTGGCGCTGCGCAAGGAGGGCTGACCTCCCGGGTGTGCCCGGCGGCTGCCGGGTCTCACCCGGTGAGCTGGGACAGCTGGGCCACGATCGAGCGTTCCGCGGCCTCATGGGTGACGCCGAGTGCGATCAGCGCCTGGGCCGAGGGGTCCTGGTCGTCGCTGAGCACGCCGAGCAGGATGTGCTCGGTGCCGATGTAGTTGTGGCCGAGGCGCAGTGCCTCGCGGACCACCAGTTGCAGGGTCTTCTTGGTGGCGGGTCCGACCGGCAGGTGCCCCTTGAGCGCCCTGCGCTCGGTCCCCTCGGTGGCGACGGCGGCGCGGATGGCACCCTCGTCCGCGCCGAGGTCGACGAAGACGCGGGCGGCCAGGGTCTCGCGCTGGTCCAGCAGGCCCAGCACCAGGTGCTGCGGTTCCACGGCGCCGTGCTTGGCCTTCCTCGCCTCCTCCTGGGCGGCCGCGACGGCCTTCCTGGCCCGGGGCGTGTAGCGGGTGAAGGACGCCTCCACCGATGTCTCCAGACCTTCGGGGACGCGTGGCACGAAGCGTTTCTGCGCGGCCTGCTTGCTCACTCCCATGTGCTGTCCGATGTCGGTCCAGGAGGCGCCCGCGCGGCGCGCCTGGTCCACGAAGTGGCCGATGAGGTGGTCGGCCACCTCACCGATGTGGCCGGCCACCTCGACGGCGTGCTGCAGCTCCGCGAGCGGGTCGCCGTCGGGGTCCTGGGCCTTGACGTAGTCGATCAGGTCGTCGAGTCGTACCGGGTGTTCGCTCATGCGTCAACGTTAGGTTGACGATCCGCTCAGCGTCAACCGATGGTTGACGATTGGCTCTTTCTTGACCGATCGTTCTCGATGGATCTAGTGTCCTTCTCATGGCCAGGACCAAGGAGTTCGACCCCGAGATCGCCCTGCAGGCCGCACTGGAGCTGTTCTGGCGGCGCGGTTACGAGGCGACCTCGATGGCCGACCTCGTCGCTCATCTCGGCATCGGCCGGGCCAGCGTCTACGCCGCGTTCGGCAGCAAGCACGAGCTGTATCTGCGGGCGCTGCGCCGCTACGGGCGGCTGTACGACCCGGTGCTGCTGGAGGAGCTGTCGCAGCCGGGCCCGGCGCTGCCCGCGGTCCGCGCGCTGGTGAACAGATTCGCCGAGGAGTCGGCCGGCGACGAGCTGCGGCGCGGCTGCTTCGTCACCAACACCGCCGTCGAACTCGCCCCGCACGACCGCGCCGCCGCCCGCCAGGTCGAGGCGAGCTGGGACCACCTGGAGGCCGGGCTGACCTCCGCGCTGCTGCGGGCCCGCGCCCAGGGCGAGCTGCCCGAGGGCCGCGACCCGCGGCTGCTGGCCCGGATGCTGCTGGTGCTGCTCCAGGGCATGCGGGTGGTCGGCAAGGCGGGTGGCGACCCGGACCGGGCGCGCGACGCGGCGGCGCAGGCACTGGCGTTCCTCGACTGACCCGCCCGCCACGGCGACCGACCGCTCGCCACGGCCGCGGTCTGACGGGTCGGCACGGCCCTCGCACGTGCTCTTTTTGGATCGATCGTTCTCATTGGATTGAGGAGTTCTCATGTCCCAGGACCGCTTCACCGGCACCGCCGTCCTCGTCACCGGAGCGGGCAGCGGCATCGGCCGGGCCGTCGCGCTCGCCTTCGCCCGCGAGGGCGCCAGGGTCGCGGTGGCGGGGCGCACCGAGGCCACCTTGAAGGAGACCGTCGCGCTCATCGAGGCGGCGGGCGGCGCCGGGGCCGCCGCGCTCACCGCCGACGTGACCAGCGGCGCCGACATGGCCCGGCTGGTGGAGACCGCCGCCGCCCGGCTCGGCGCGCTGGACGTCGCCGTCAACAACGTCGGCATCCTCACCCCGCCCGCCCCAGTCGCGGACATCAGCGAGGACGACTGGCACCGCGTCCTCGACACCAACCTCACCGGCCTGTGGCTGTCGATGAAGCACGAGATCGCCCATATGCGGGCACACGGCGGCGGCGCGATCGTCAACATCGCCTCCAACATCGGCGCGCACCGCAGGCTCGCGGGCCTGGGCGCGTACACCGCGACCAAGGCCGCCGTCAGCGCCCTGACCCGCAACGCGGCCCTGGACCACATCGGCGAGGGCGTACGGATCAACGCCGTCAGTCCCGGCGCGGTCGACACCCCGATGTCCACCCGGCCGGGCGAGACGCCCGAGGGCAAGGCGGCGCGCCTGGCCGCCCAGATCCCCGCGGGCCGCGCGGGCGGCGTCGACGAGATCGCCGCCGCCGTGCTCTACCTCGCCTCGCCCGCCGCGGCCTTCACCGTGGGCACCGACCTGGTGGTCGACGGCGGCGTCACGGCCTGAACGCACGCCCGCCGCCGGGGCGCCGGGGGCGATGGCACACCGGTCCCGGCGGCCGCCCGGCTCACTGCGGCGCCGCTGCCGGGACCGTGTCCGTCGCGCGGGCGGGGACCGCCGCCTGCCGCGGCCGCTCCGCCGCGAGCCAGCCGTGCAGCACCTGGTGCACGGCCTCCGCGCCCACCAAGGGGACGTCGGGGGCGGGGAGTTCGACCGGGTGCAGCACGAAGGGGCGGCTCTGGGGGCCGCCGAGCCCACCGTGCGAACCGGCCTGCTCCTCGAAGGCGTGCACCGCGCCGGTGGCAGGGTCGCAGGCCGAGTTGACCATCAGGTCGGCGGTGTGGGCGTAGCCGTCGGCGCGCAGCACCGCCGCCGCCGCGCCCTCGCCGAACGGCGCGAGCGGGTCGTCGCCCTTGATCCGCCCGGTGGCCAGTTCGTGCTCCGACCCCTCGGGCCCGAGCACCAGCGGGCCGCGCTCGGCGCTGCGGACCAGCACGAAGCCGATGCCCGGGTGGCGGGCCAGGACGTCGACCAGGCCGGGGCTGCGCTGCTCGATCTCCTCCAGGGTGGCCCGCCCCTCGATACCGGGGAAGGTCACCAGGCCCAGGTTGCCGGAGGCGAGCACCACCGGCTGCTCCGGCGGGCCCCCGCACTCGGCCTCCTCCGGCGCGCGCCTGCCCCGCTCGGGACGGCGCAGCGCGGTACGGGCCGCGGCGCGCGCCTCGGCCCCGCCCGCCGCGCGGCGCCTGGCCTGCCGTGCCGTCTCCGCCAACCCGCAGGCGGTCCGCACCAGTTCGCGCAGGGTGATGCCGTACGCGCCCTCGAAGGTCTCACCGGGGCTCTGCCCGTGGTCCGACAGCAGCACGATCCGGTACGGGCGCGGCGCGTACCGGGCGGCGTCCGCGATCAGCCGCACCGAGCGGTCCAGCCGGGACAGCACCTTGCGGGCGTCCCTGCTGTCCGGGCCCGAGTGGTGGGCGACCTCGTCGTAGGCGACCAGGTCCGCGTAGACGGCCGTCCGTCCGGCCAGCATGTCGCCGACCACCGCGGCCACCGCCACATCCCGCTCCACCACGGTGGCGAACGCCCGCAACAGCGGATAGAGGCCGCCGCGCTTGATCCGCGGCCGGTCCCTGCGCAGCCGGGCCGCGGTCGACTCCATGATCTCGCGGCCCACTTCCGCGACGAAGGACCAGGCGGTGCGCACCGCGTTCGCCGGGTCGGAGAAGTACGCGAAGTAACCGGACCTGGAGCGGCTGAACTTGTCGCGGCGCGCCGCCACCGACATCACCAGCGCCGACTGCTCGGCGCCGCCGCTGAACAGGTTGCCGCGGCTGGCCCCGTCCGCGGCGAGCAGTCCCGGGCAGCCGGTACGGGCCACCGCGCGGCGCTCCAGCTCGGCGGCGCTGGAGGGCCGGTTGCAGACCATGACCTGGCCGGTCTCCTTCTCGAACCAGCGGAAGGCGGGCACGTCGTGGTTGGAGCCGTGCAGGATCGCCAGCTGGCTGGCGCCGGTCTGGCTGCTCCAGTCGGTGCGCCACGGGGTGAGCCGGTGGGTGCTGCCCAGCCATCCGGCGAGCGTCGGCATCGCGGGCGGCGAGGACGTGAGGGCGTCGCGCATCACGTCGTGGCCGACGCCGTCGAGCTGGAGGAAGACGGTGCCCGGAGTGGTCGGCAGCGGCGGCTCACCGGCACGGCGGCGACGGCGGCCCGCCAGCCGCGCGAGGCGGCGGCCGTACGCGGCGTCGTCCCGTACCGCGAGCGCGGTGCTCGTCGCGGAGGAGGCGGCCGACATCACCGCGGCGATCACCACGGCCGTGGCGGGGGTGACCTCGCCGCGGCCGTCGGGGGTGAAGCGGAGCGCGACCAGCAGCAGCGAGCCGTTGAGGAAGAACACCAGCGCGCCCAGCACCAACGCGGGCACCAGCAGCAACGCCCGTACCAGCAGCGGCCACACCAGGGCGCTCAGCACACCGAAGGCGCCCGCGCCAACGGCGGCGGTCACGGCGATCTGGGTGGGGCTGTCGCCGCTCGGCGACTCGATACGGAAGTCGGGCAGCAGCCAGGCAAGCAGCGCCAGTGTCGCGGTGGCCACCATCCAGACGGCCAGCACCCGCCCCACGGCCCGCACCACGCTCCGGCCTGCGGCTCGTTCCCGACTCACTCCAGGCTGAGGCACCCTTCCACCCTGCCATACGGCCGCCGAGGGCCGTTCCGGTGTCCACGGCCGGCGCCATGGCCGCCGGAGGACAGGGCATACGCTCGGAGTCGGTACGGGCGGTCGGGAAGGGACGTGCGCGGTGGCGGTGGAGATCACGTGGTGGGGGCATGCCACGGTGACCGTGCGGGACTCCGGGGTACGGGTGCTCACCGATCCGCTGTTCGCCCGGCGGCTGGCCCATCTGCGCAGGCGGCGCGGTGCGGTGCCGCCGCCGAGCGCGGCCGCGGCCGACGTGGTGCTGGTGTCGCATCTGCACGCCGACCACCTCCATGTCGCGTCGCTGGCACGGCTGGCCTCCGGCACCACGGTCCTCGTGCCGCGCGGCGGCCTCACCGCGGTCGCCGGACTGCGGCGGCTGAGCGGGCGGCTGCGGGTGGTCGAGGTCGCCGCGGGCGACACCACCACGGTCGACGGGGTGAAGGTCAGGGCCGTGCCCGCCGCGCACGACGGGCGGCGGCTGCCGTACGGGCCGCAGCGCTCCCCCGCCCTCGGCTATGTGGTGGAGGGCTCCGCGCGGACCTACTTCGCCGGGGACACCGGTCTGTTCGACGAGATGGCCGACGCCGTCGGGAAGTGCGACATCGCGCTGCTGCCGGTCGGCGGCTGGGGGCCGTTCCTGGGCCACGGCCACCTCGACGCCTCCCGCGCCGCGCAGGCACTCGCCCGGCTGGCGCCGCGGGCCGCCGTCCCCGTGCACTACGGCACGTACTGGCCGATCGGGATGGACGCGGTACGACCGCACGAATTCCACTCCCCCGGCGAGGAGTTCGCGACCATCGCCGCCCGGCTCGCCCCCGATGTCACGGTGCACCGGCTCGACCACGGCCAGAGCGTGGTCGTCGAGGACGCCGGACGGGAGAGCGCCGGGTGATCGCGTTCCTGGCGTCGGCCGCCGCGAACCCGCCGCCGTCCGAGGGCACCCAGCAGGCGATCGGATACCCCACACTCTTCCTGCTGGTGGCGCTGGGCGCCCTCGTGCCCGTCGTGCCGACCGGCGCGCTGGTCTCCGGCGCCGCCGTGGTCGCCTTCCACCAGACCGAACCGGTCGCCCTCGCCGTGGTGTTCGCGGTGGCCTCGGTCGCCGCGCTGCTCGGTGACGTCACCCTGTACTGGCTCGGCCTGCGCGGGGTCCACTCCCGTAACGGCTCGCGCTGGCTGCACCGGCTGCAGGCCCGGGTGGACCCGACGACGCTGGAGACCGCCCAGCGCAGGCTCGACGAGCACGGCGCCGCCGTCCTGGTGCTGTCCCGGCTGATACCCGCGGGCCGTATCCCGGTGATGGTGGCGTGCCTGCTGGCCGAGATGCCGCTGCGGCGGTTCGTCCGCGGCGACGTACTGGCCTGTCTGGCGTGGGCGGCCGCCTACCAGCTCATCGGCATCCTGGGCGGTTCGCTCTTCCCCGAGCCCTGGCAGGGCGTGGCGCTGGCCGTCGGGCTCACCTTCGCCATCGCCGCGGGACCGTCAATCGTCCGCCATCTCCGGAAGGACGCCTAGTACGGGGGAACGGCTCAGGGCGCGGGCGGCCGTGGTGTCGGGCGCCGGGTCACCGGCCAGCACCCGGGAGCCGCCGACCGGCAGGTCCCACAGGTCGTGGCGGGGGCGGCCGGTGGCGGCCCAGGCCGCGTGCAGCCGGGTGAGGGGTTCCAGCGGCGGTTCGCTGGAGAGCAGGAAGGTCGCCCAGTGCATCGGGGCCATCGCGGTGGCGCCCAGGTCCAGGAACGCCCGGACCGCCTCCTCCGGGTCGGTGTGCACCGGGCTGAGCATCCAGCGCGGCGCGTAGGCGCCGATCGGCAGCAGGGCCAGGTCGATGCCCGGGTGGGCGCGGCCGATCTCGCCGAACCAGTGCCCGTAGCCGGTGTCCCCGGCGAAGTACACCCGTCGCCCCGACCGGTCGCCGAGCACCCAGCCGCCCCACAGCGAGCGGCAGGTGTCGGTGAGGCCGCGGCGGCTCCAGTGGTGGGCGGGCACGAAGTCGAACCTGACCCCGTCCAGCTCGGCCGCCTCCCACCAGTCGAGTTCGGTCACCCGGGTGAACCCGCGGCGGCGGCACCAGGCGGCCAGGCCCGCGGGGACGAAGAGCGCGGTGTCGCGCGGCAGCCGTTTGAGGGTCGGGGCGTCCAGGTGGTCGTAGTGGTTGTGGCTGATGACCACCGCGTCGACCGGCGGCACCTGTTCCCAGGGGACGCCGACCGGGGTGACGCGGGCCGGGGTGCCGGGGATCCGGCGGGACCAGACGGGGTCGGTGAGTACGGTCAGGCCGCCGATCCTGATCACCCAGCTCGCGTGGCCCGCCCAGGTGACGGCGACCGTGCCGGGCGCGGCGTCCGGCAGCGGGCCGGGGGCGACCGGCAGCGACTCCACCTGGGCCAGCGCGTGGGCGGGCGGCCGCACACTGCGCTCCCGCACCGCCCGCAGCACGTCCAGCACCCCCGGCAGCGGCGCCGACAGCCGGTCCGCGAACGACCCCGGCCACCGTCGGCGTTCGCCGAGGGGCCGGGGCGCGGCGAGGACGCGCTCGCTCTGATCCGTCATCAGCTCTCCATCCGCCGCGGGAACGGCCACCCCCAGCACCCGCCCACCGGGGTCTCCCCCGCCGACCGACCACCCGGAGTCCTGCCACAAGCACTCCCCGCAACGTAAGTCAGCCCCCGCCCCGGCGCGATCGGGCATCGCCCGATCCGCCCACCGCGCGCGGGGCGGCTCGGGGACGGCGTGGGGGGCGGCGGGGCGCGGGGCGGAAGCGTGCGGCGGCGGGCGCCGCGGACGGACAGCGCGGGGCGCGCGGGATGCCCGCGGTCGCGCGGGGCGGCGTCGGGCTGGTCAGCGGAATGACCCGGGGTGCCGCGGACCGGCCCCCGCGCGGGGCGCGCCGGAAGCGTGCGGGTGGGGGGGCGGCGTCGGTGGGACGGCCGGGGGGCCCGGTCCGGCCTCAGGAACCCGGGGCGGGGGAGCCGGTTTCCGCTGAGGCGTCGCTGGGGTGGGCGAGGGTGGCCAGGGCGTCGGCGAGGGTGGTGAGGGCGGCGGCGACGTGGGGGACGGCGAGGGGGTCGGCCGCGGTGAGGGCGGTGCGGCGTTCGGCCTCGGTGGTGCCGTGGAGGGCGCCGGTGTCGATGCGTACCCGCGGCTCGTTGGGGTCGTCGCCGAAGTGGTGGCCGCCGGGCGTCGGCCGGCCCAGGAGCGCGGTCAGCCGCTCCTCCAGGGCCTCCGCGCCGAGTCCCGGGGCGCGCAGCGTCGGGTAGAGCTGGAACCCGGCGGCGGGCGGACGGCAGGTGGCGCCCGCCCCGGTCAGCACGCGGTACGCGGCGGCCGCGGTACGCGCGTGCAGCCGGTTCGCGGCGGCGATCCACTCGGTGACCTCGGCGGGTTCGGTGAGGACGTACGCCGCCGCCGAGGCCACGGGCGCGAGCAGCACCGCGCGCAGTGCGGCCAGCACCGCGAGGGTGCGGCCCCGCCAGGCGGCGCCGTGCGCGGTGGCGGGGAAGCGGGCGAGGGCCGCGGGCACCGTGCCCGGCACCAGCGTCGCGCCGAGGTCGGTGAGCACCACCGTGTGGTCCGGCAGCATCTCGGCAGGGCTGAGCAGCACGGTGTCGTGGTGGTGCAGCGTGTCGGCGAAGGTCTCGTCGGAGACGATCAGCAGGCCCGCCTCCGTGGCGGCCTCACACGTCTCGTGCAGCAGCTCGGGCGCCGTGACCGTACCGGTCGGGTCGTCCGCCGCGGAGACCACCAGCAGGCGCGGGTCGCCGCCCGCCGCGCGGGCCCGCCGTACCGTCTCCAGCAGCGCGAACGGGTCGGGGACCCCGCCGCCCTCCGGCGGCGTCGGCACACTGTGCGTCGGGCGGCCCAGCAGCCGCGCGACCGGCTCCTGCCAGGCCGCAGCCGGGCGGGCCAGCACCAGGTCGCCGCCGGTCGCGGCGAGCAACGCCAGCAGCAGCGGTTCCGCGCCGGGCGCGGCGAGCACATGCCCGGCGTCGCTCTCCAGGCCGCGCCGGGCCCAGTACCCGCCCGCCGCCTCCAGCAGCCGCTCCCCGCCCCCGGGCGGGTCCGCCCCCACCGGCGCTCCCGCCAGACTCGCCTCCCAGTACGGGGGCACCGGCAGCCCCGCGTCCGGCCTCATGCCGTACGGCACATCCCGTCGCACCCGGCACCTCCCCTCTCCAAAGGTTCTCTCCGAGGGTTCCCCCTGCCGCCCACCTTGCCCCCACCACCCCCTCTCCGCATCCGCCCGCCCCCGGTCACACCGGAAGTGCCCCGAAGGGGCGCGGGGAACCGCGTGGCCGACCACGCGCCCCCGGCCACACCGGAAGTGCCCCGAAGGGGCGCGGGGAACCGCGTGGCCGACCACGCGCCCCCGGCCACACCGGAAGTGCCCCGAAGGGGCGCGGGGAACTGCGCGGCCAGCCCCCACCGGGCTGGAGCCCGGACACGACCGCAACTGCTTACGGCGAATCCCGGCCGCGGCGCCGTCGTGGCCGCTCGCGCAGTTCCCCGCGCCCCTTCGGGGCTCGGACCGACGCCGGCGGCGAGCGCGAGGGCGCCCCCCGGGGCTTCCGGGGCGAGGACCTACGCCAGTGCGGGCGAAGCCGCGCCACCGGGGGCGAGGACCTACGTCAGCGCGAGCGCTTCAGTACTCGGCGAGCAATCCCGGCAGGCGCCGCATGTCGGCGAAGACGGTGGTGTTCGGGCCTTCGAGCCAGGAAGCGGGGGTGAGGCCGCCGGAGTAGCCGAGGGCGCGCATGCCGGCGGCGCGGGCGGCGGCGACGCCGTGGCGGCTGTCCTCGACGACGACGCAGCGGGCCGGGGCGACACCGAGGGTGCGGGCGGCGTGGAGGAAGAGGTCGGGCGCGGGCTTGCCGTGCTCGACCTCGGAGGCGCTGAAGATACGGCCCTCGAACCGTTCGTAGAGCCCGGTCAGACCGAGGGTGTGCCGCAGGCCCTCATGGCTGCTGCTGGAGGCGACGCAGCTGGGCAGGGTGAGGGCGTCGAGCGCCTCGGAGACGCCGTCGACCTCGGTCAGGTCGGCCTCGAACGCCTGCCGGTAGAGGTGCCGGTACGGCGCGTCCCAGTCGGGCGCCAGGGTGATCCCCAGGTGCTCCTCGATCGCGGCCGTCATGTCCCGGTGGGAGCGGCCCACGAACCGCTCGACGATCTCGTCCTCGGCCAGCGGCCAGCCCAGTGCGGCGAGCACGAACGCGTCCACCGTGACCGCGATCCTCTCGCTGTCCACGAGCACGCCGTCACAGTCGAAGATGACCAGCTCGGGGCTCGGCCACCGGTCCGTCGGATGATCTTCGCTCACACCGGTCGAGCGTACATCGCGGCGGCGTGCACCGGCCGGGTGCGGGTAACCGAGCCCGCATGACATACCCGTGGAAGAGCTGGGACAGGAAGCTGTTCGCCGAGGTGGCGGGACGTCACTGGCCGGGCGCGGAGCCGGTGTTGCCGCGGTTGAGCCACGCGGCCAACCACGGCCGCCTGTGGTTCGGCGTGGCCGCCGGGATCGCCGCCACGGGCGGCCGTGACGGACGGCGCGCGGCCGCCCGGGGCCTCGGCTCACTGGTGCTGGCGTCGCTGACGGTGAACACCGTGGGCAAGGGCGCGGTCCGCCGCGCCCGCCCGCTGCTGGACGCGGTGCCGGTGATCCGCCAGCTGCGCCGCCAGCCCGTCACCTCGTCCTTCCCGTCGGGGCACGCCGCCTCCGCCGCCGCCTTCGCCGCGGGTCTGGCGATCGAGTCGCCGCGGTGGGGCGCGGTGGTCGCGCCGGTGGCCGCGGGCGTGGCCTTCTCCCGTATCTACACCGGCGTGCACTACCCGAGCGACGTGCTGGCGGGCGCGGCCCTCGGCCTCGGCGCCGCCCTGGCGGTGCGCGCCCTGGTGCCGCCCGCCCCGGGACAGCCCGAGGCGGGTCCCGACGCCCGGGTCCCGCACCTGCCCTCGGGGCGTGGTCTGCACGTGGTGGTGAACGCCGCCTCCGGCCCTCCTCCGCTGCTGACGGTTCCGGCCGAGCGGATCGCCGCCGCGCTGCCGGAGGCCACCGTCACCGAGTGCACCGAGGACGACGACCTCGCCGAACTCATGGAGAAGGCGGCGCGCACCGCCGTCGAGCAGGGCGGCGCACTGGGGGTGTGCGGCGGCGACGGCACGGTCTGCCTGGCCGCCGACGTCGCGATCCGGCACGGGCTGCCGCTGGCGGTCTTCCCCGGCGGCACCCGCAACCACTTCGCGCTCGACCTGGGCCTCTGCTCGGTCGACGACACCGCCACCGCGGTGCTGGCCCGCCGCGCCGCCCGCGTCGACGTCGCCCGCCACACCAGCCGTGACGTGCCGGGCCCGGGCGCGGCGACCGCACCTTTTCTGAACACCTTCAGCATCGGGTCGTACCCGGAGCTGGTACGGGTACGGGAGCGCTGGTCACGGCGGGTCGGCAGCTGGCCCGCGAGCGTACTGGCGGCCGTGCACGTGCTGCGCACCTGCGAGCCGGTGGACATCGAGATCAACGGGCGGCGCCGGTCGGTGTGGCTGCTCTTCGCCGGGAACTGCCGCTACTCCACCGTGGGTCTCGCGCCCGTGCGGCGCCGCGACCTGGCCGACGGGCTGCTCGACGTGCGGATCGTGGACGGCGGGCCCTTCGCCCGCACCCGGCTGCTGGGCGCGGCGCTGACCGGGGTGCTCACCCGGTCGCCGGTCTACACCGCCGCCGCCGTGCCGCGGCTGAGGCTGCGGCTGCCGGGTGCGGGCACCCATCTCGCGTACGACGGCGAGGTGGCGCCCGCCCCGGGCGAGCTGCTGCTCGACAAGGTGCCGGGCGGGCTGGTGGTCTACCGGGGGTGAGGCGGGCGGCATCGGGGCGCGGTCGCACGTGACCGCGCCGGGCCCGCCGTCCGGCGGCGCCGGTCGTCGACGACGGGCGCCCGGCGGCGGCCGCGTGTCGTGTGGCGCCCGGCGCGCGGCGCCGTCAGTTGTCGCCCGGCACCAGTCCGGCCAGTGCCTTCACGCCTTCGCCGGAGATGCTGAGCGCGTCGGGGCTGCCCGTGTCGATGGACAGGATCAGTTCGTCGGACGGCCAGGCGCCGCTCAGCGCGGCGAGCTGTACCAGCCGGTAGCGGCGGGTGCTCGGCAGGGCGTCGGCCATCCGGGTCTCCGAGGTGAAGACGGGCACGAGCTGCCTGCCGTCCTCCTGCTCGTAGACCGGAAGCTGGATCTGCCGGGGCAGCTCGGCGCCGTCGACGCCGTCCGGGTACTCGTCCGCGCCCGGCACGGGCAGCAGCACTTCGCTCACGGCGAGTGTGCTGAGCGCGATGACGTTCTCGCTGCCCTGGGCGATCTCGTGCAGTGCGCGTTGCGCCGGAGGCTGGGCTCCGTCAGGGTTCATGTCGGTCATCGCCTCTGGTCCTCTCGGGTGTGACGTCAACGTGGGTGAACCCGGCGCGTACCCGACTCTGGACAGAGCATGCCGTCCACGGGCTGAAATCGCTTTGACCAGGGCGCCCCCGCGCCGCCTACGGTGCCCGTATGACCGCCAGGACCCCCGCGCCCACCGTCCTCGAAGGCCGCCACGTACGGCTCGAACCCCTCCTTCCCGGGCACGCCGCCGACCTCTTCGCCGCGGGCGGCGGTGACGAGGAGGTGTGGCGCTGGCTGCCCACCGACGCCCCGCGTACCGAGGACGAGATGCGGGAGCTGGCGGAACGTGTCGCCGCCGACTCCGTCGCCGCCGGAGGGCTCGCCTTCGCGGTGGTCGAGCGAACCGGCGGCCGGGCGATCGGCTGGACCACGTACCACGACGTGAGCGCCGTGGACGAGCGGCTGGAGATCGGCTGGACCTGGTACGGCAGGGCCTACTGGCGCACCCCGATCAACACCGAGTCCAAGCTGCTGCTGATGACCCACGCCTTCGACGATCTCGGTATGGGCCGCGTCAGTTGGAAGACCGATGTCCTCAACACCCGCTCCCAGCAGGCGATAGCCCGGCTCGGCGCCGTCCGCGAGGGAGTCTGGCGCCGCCACCGGCTCCGCTCCGACGGGGTGACCTGGCGCGACAGCGTCTTCTTCTCGATGCTCGTCGACGAGTGGCCGGAGGCGAGGCGCCGGCTGCGGGCCCGGCTGGAGCGGGACGCGGCCTGACCGCGACCCGCTCCCGCTCCCCCGTGCCTCACTCGTACTCGGTGCCGCCCTTGCGGGTGAGGTAGGCGTCGCTGACCACCTTGGCGATGGCCCGGCCGCCCAGCGTGTCGCTGTGGCGGTCGTCGGCGGTCCGTATCACCACGCCCTCGCGCAGGTGCAGTCCGCGCCCGGACACCGTCTCGTCGCCCTGCGCCAGCTCCAGCACCAGGTCCAGGTCGAAGGGGCCCTCGTACAGCTTCGGTACGAGCGGCACCTGGCCGCCCAGCAGCGCGAAGGCGTCCAGCCAGCGCACCCGCCCGTCGATCTCGGCGCACACGTCGAACGCCGCGAAGCCGGGCGCGTCGCCGGTCCTCGCGGTGGTGCCGTACCCCAGGTCCTGCACCCCGCTGCCGTAGACCTCGCCGTAGATCCCCAGCCGCGCCGCGCCCAGCTCCCCCGCAAGCCGGGCGGCGACGGCGGGCAGACCGTAGCCGTTGACCGCGCGCCAGTACAGGTTGCTCTCGCTCTCCTTGAGCGCCAGCCGCTGGGCGCCCAGGCCCTTGGAGGTGACGTGGACGGTGCCCGTGTCCGCGTAGTACGACAGGCAGCAGGCCGTGCCGTGCAGCTTCTCGGTCACGCAGACCGGGTCGCCGGGCGCGAAGATGTCCGGGTAGCGCTTGAGGTTCTCGATGTCGATCCACGGCAGCAGATCGGGCGCCGCCTCGACGTCGCCGCTCATCGACACCGGCACGGGCGGCACCCATTTCACGATGCCCAGCCGCTCCGCGAAGTCCTCGCCGTCGGCCGCGGCCCGCTCCAGGTCGGTGCTGCCGACCGCCGCCGGACGGCAGACGATGCCCTGCGACAGCTCCCCGCGCAGCCGCACCGCCCGCACCCGGTTCGCGGCCGACCCCGCCAGCCGCCCGGTCAGCCCGAGTTCGGCGATCAGCCCCTCCGGCAGCACCGACTGCTCCGGGATGTACACGGCGAACTCCCCGCTGCGATAAGCACCCTTGGCGACCACCGCCCGGTACAACCCGACCTGCGCCAGCTCCAGCGCGTCGGCGTTCGGGTGGTCGAGGATCGTGAGCCGCTCGGCGGTCACGCGCAGCGTGGACATGACGTCCCCCCATGAGTTCGTCCAGGTTCCAGGTGTGTGCCGACCACTGTGACCGCCCGAACAGCCCCGCGGCCACCGGTTATCGACGCGCCCGCGCCCGCCGGGCGGGTGGGGCAGGGTGGGTGGGGATGTGTGCGAGGCTCGGGGGGTGCGATACATCATCATCGGTGCGGGTGCGGTTGGCGGGACGATCGGTGGGCGGCTGTTCGACAGCGGCCATGAGGTGGTGCTGGTGGCCCGCGGGGCGCATCATGACGCGCTGGCCGAGCGCGGGCTGCGGCTCGAACTGCCGGGCGGGGCGCTGACGTTGAAGGTGCCGGTGGTGGACGGGCCGGGGGCGCTGACGGCGCGGCCGGACGACGTGCTGGTGCTGGCGGTGAAGACGCAGGACACGGCGGGCGCGCTGGCCGCGTGGGGCGCGTACGGCATGGGGCACGGCGGGGACGGCCCGGCGGTGGTGTGCGCGCAGAACGGGGTGGAGAACGAACGGCTGGCGCTGCGCCGCTTCCGTGACGTGCACGCGATGTGCGTGTGGCTGCCAAGCGCGTATCTCGAACCGGGTGTGGTGCAGGCGCCGTGCGCGCCGCTGACCGGCATCCTGCACCTCGGCCGCTATCCGTCGGGCGCGGACGACACGACGTACAAGATGGCCGCCGATCTGGGGAGTTCGGGGTTCGAGGCGCCGGTCTCGCAGGACGTGATGGCCTGGAAGTACGCCAAGTTGCTGGGGAATCTGGGCAATTCGCTGGAGGCGATGTGCGGGCCGGTCGGCGAGGGGCCGTTGGCGGAGGTCTACCAGCGGGCCAGGGCCGAGGGTGAACGCGTGCTCGAAGCGGCGGGCATCCCGTTCGTGAGCGCGGCGGAACAGGCCAGGGTGCGCGGTGACCGGGTGCAGGTGCAGCCGATCAACGGCGTGCTGCGCGGCGGCGGTTCGTCCTGGCAGAGCCTTGCGCGGGGCACCGGCTCCATCGAGGCCGACTACCTCAACGGCGAGATCGTGCTGCTCGGGCGCCGGCTCGGCCTCCCGACACCGGTCAACGAGGCCCTGCAGCGCACCGCCGACACCTTCGCCCGCGACCGCCGCGGCCCGGGCAGCCTGACGGCCGCCGAGGCCGCGGCGCTGATCGGCGCGGGCCGGGCGTAGCGGCCCGGGTAGCGGCCGGGCATACGGCTCCGGGGCGGCCCCCGGGCCCGGTGCCGGGCCCGGGCCGCGGCTCTACCCCTCCGTTCAGGTGCCGGGGCGCATCCGGAAGTCGTACGCGGCGGGCAGCGGGTGCTCGGTGCGGGCCCGGGCGCGGATCTCGTCGGTGACGGGGCCGTCGCCCGCGACCAGGCGTTCGGCGATCGCGAACCAGGTGTCGCTGAGCGTCTCGACGCCCTCGTGCAGGTCGGGAACGACGAAGCCGCGGTCGAACTGGGCGCGGGCGGCGGTGACGTCGCCGCCCGCGAGGGCGGTCTGGGCGGTCAGCAGGCAGCGGCGGCCGTCGGCGTCCGGGGCGTGGTCGGCGCCGCCGTCGGAGGCGGAGGCGGAGTCGGGACCGGGGCCGGAGTCGGGGCCGGGTGGGGGTCCGGCAGGTGGGTCGGCGAGCAGGCGCTGGGCGTCGGCGGGGCGGTCCGCGGCCAGCAGAACCGGTATCGCCTCCAGCAGCAGGGCGCGCTGGACGGCGCGGGCGGTGGCGACGGCTTCCGGGAACCACCGTTCGCGGGTCAGGAACGTCTCGCGCAGGCAGCTGTACGCGGCCAGGTAGCGGTCGGCCGCCCGCCGGTCCTCGCCCGCGTCCGTCTCGGCGACGGCGAGGGCGCGCAGCGCCCAGGGCGAGGGGTGGTCGGCGACCGAGCGCTCCCAGCTCCGTACGGCCTGGGCGCGGTCGCCGGCGTGCCACTGGGCGATGCCGAGGTAGTAGTCGCGGAACCACTCGTTGCCCGGGTAGGTGTCGGCGGACTCCAGGAGTTCGCGCCATTCGGGGGCCACGAGGGCGGGCCCGGGCGCGGCGCCGTCGGCCGGCCGGGGGAACACGCCCGCGAGCAGGAGTTCCAGCCAGGGCTTGTGCGCGGCGCCGAGTGTGCTCGCGGAGAACGGCGTGCCCGGCAGATGGAAGTGGCCGCGCTCGACCTCCAGCGCGCCCCAGCCGGAGCCGGTGGCGAGGACGTCCTTCGGGTCGGTGTCGGCGTGCGCGAGCCAGGCCGCGTGGGCCGCGTCCACGGTGGCGCGCGGCAGCGCGGTCTCCAGCCGGGCCGCGGCCTCGGCGCGGGCGGCCGTCCAGTCGTCGCCGTGGACGACCGCCGGGTCGGCGGTGAGCGGGCCGTACGCCTCCAGCCAGGAGAGTTCGGAGTCCGCCGCCATGGGGAGGTGCTCGAACTGGGTACGGGCCAGGCCCGCCTGGATCTCCAGGTAGCCGCCGGTGCCGGGTTCGGTCAGCCACTGCTGCCAGCGCTGCCCGCCGCGCCCGCTGCCCCACAGGAACAGCTTGCGGCCGCGCAGTTGGTCGGTGGAGGTCTGCACGAGGCCGTGGCCGTCGCCGTCGAGCGCGGTGACCCAGTGGCGGTCGTCCTCGCTGATGTCGAAGAAGTAGTCGGCGGCGTGCGAGGAGCGGGCGGGGTAGCTGACGTCGGCGGCGGTGCCCCCGTCGCCGCTGGTGGGGCCGGTGCCGTTGGCTGACGGGCGCGGCATCGGGACGTGGCTGAGGGCGCGGGTGTAGTCGAAGTGCCAGGCCGCGTCGGCCGGTGCCAGGACCCGGGTGCCCTCGGTCTCCGGGACCGCGGTGTTGGACCACCAGTAGGTGGGGACGGTGCGGTCGTGCGGGTTGCGGACCCGCACGCCGACGTAGAGGAAGTCGGACTCCTCGGGCAGCCACATGTCGATCTGGAACGGCAGGTCCCGCAGGCGTTCCCACTCCCACAGCCGCAGCATCTCGCCGCCGCCGGGGGCCGGGACGCGGGCGGCGTGCAGTGGTGTGCAGGTGTGGGCGGCGTGGCCGGTGGCGCCCAGATTCCACTCGACGCCGCCGGAGAACCACGCTCCGGCCAGCCCGAACGCGGCAGGCTGCAGCACCGGGTTGCGGTAGAGCAGCTCCCGGCCGGTCGGCTTGTGCAGCAGGGAGTGCAGGCGCCCGCCGAGTCCGGGCAGCACGGTGGCGCGCAGCCGGTCGTTCTCGATCACCAGCGCGTCGAGGTCGGCGGGGGCGCGGTCGCGGCCGTAGCCGTCCAGGACGCTCACCGGGAGCACGGAGCGCAGTGGCGCGTAGCCGAGCTGGCGGGCCATGTCGGCGGGCAGCCCGGCACGGTCGCGGAGATCGATGTGGTGCATGTCGCCGAGTGGGCGCAGCGCGGGCAGCGGGTTCTCCGGGCCGAGAGGGGCGGCCGGAATGCTCACAGCGGTGCGTCGCACGGTCGTAGCCAAGGCCACCTCTTCAGCACGGTCGGCCACCCCCGATGCGGCAGCCCTCTGATGACCATGGAACAGGTTTCCCGCCGAGCTGAACAGTGCCTCCCGGAGTCAGGGTTGGGCAAAACCTGTGCAATCGGTCAGCAGATCCGCGAGAAGTACCGCTCCGGAGCCCTCTGGGTCGAGATCCGGGTCGTAGATCGTGAGGTGGAGTCCGGCGCAGCGCGGGGAGCGCGCCAGGGCGGTGACGAGCACCCGCAGTTCGGCGACGGTGAGGCCGCCGGGGTCGGGGCTGTCGACGGCGGGCATGACCTCGGGGTCCAGCACGTCGGCGTCCAGATGCAGCCAGAAGCCGTCGAGCTCCGGTGCGGCGAGGCGGGCCAGCACCTCGTCGGCGACGGCCTGCGCCCCGCGTTCGCGGATCCGGCCGGTGGTGGCGTGCCGGATGCCCAGCTCGGTCAGTTCGGCGAGGTCGTCGTCGTAGTCCCGCATGCCGAGTGCCCAGATGTCGTCGTCACGCACATACGGCCGCAGGCCCTCCAGGTCGGTGATGTCGTCCTGGCCGCGCCCGGTGACCTGGGCCAGGCCCTCGCCGGCGGCGGCGCCGATCCGGGTGGAGTTGCCCGGGTGGCGCAGGTCGGCGCTGCCGTCGAGATACGCCAGCCCGTAACGGCCCAGGCGGCGCAGCGCGAGGGCGGCGCCGAGCAGGATGCTGCAGTCGCCGCCGAGCACCACGGGGAACTCCCCTGCCGCGACCAGCGGTTGCAGCCGGTCGGCGAGCCGGACGCTGTACCCGCCGATGGCCTTGGCGTGGAAGACGCCGTCGCCCTCGCGCCACGCCCCGCGGTCGTAGCGCGGCGGGGTGACCACGCCGCCCTCGCGCGCGCCGAGCCGCGCCAGCAGCCCCTGGTCCCGCAGCGCCCCGGCCAGCTTGGCGCACCCGGGCACCGCCCCGGGGACGGGCGGCCGCAGCCCGAGGTTGGTCGGCGCGTCGATCAGGACAACGGAACGGTTCATACCGGCCATTGTGTACGCCCCCTCCGACAACGGCGCCGCCCCTTCGGCGGTGATCGCGTGCCGGGGCCACTGACAGTGGTCGCTGCTACAACGGACGCCATGACGACTCCGCGCTCCCCGCACGCGCCGCGCTCCTCCGAACCAGCGTTCCCCGACTGGCTCCAGATGGTCGAGGAGCGCTCCGCCGCGCTGCGCGAGGCCGTGGCGGCGGCGGATCTCACGGCGCGGATCCCGGGGTGCCCCGACTGGACGGTGCGGGACCTGGTGGCGCACGTCGGTCAGGTGCAGCGCTTCTGGGCGGCGACGGTGGCGGCGGGCCCCGCCCTGCGGCCGCCGTCCGACGAGGCCGTGGGCGCCACGGAACCCGCCGGTGACCTGCTCGCCTGGTCGGCGGCGTCCACCGCGCTGCTGCTGGACGCGCTGCGGGCGGCCGGGCCCGACACCCCGTGCTGGACGTGGTGGGCGGAGTCGGGGAACCCCGCCACCTCCGGTTCGGTGGCCCGCCACCAGGTGCAGGAGGCGGCCGTGCACGCCCGGGACGCGCAGGAGGCCGCGGGCGCCCCGGAGCCGCTGCCGCCGGCCTTGGCGGTCGACGCCGTCGACGAGTTCCTGCACGTCGGCTTCGGCTCGATGGACGGCTGGCCGCACTCCCCGGCCCGGGTGGCGCTGGTCGCCGACGAGGGCGCGGCCTGGACGCTGATCCTGGACGCCACCGGCGCCTCCGCGGTGCGCGGCGGGCCGGGGGACGGCCCGGAGCCCGGCGCCACCGTCGAGGGCCCCGCGGGGGAGCTGCTGCTGACCCTGTACCGGCGGGCGCCCTGGGACGGGAGCGCCCTGCGGGTGTCCGGGGACACCGCTCTGGTACGGCAGTTGGTGGTCTGGCCGACGCTCGGCTGAGCCCGTACCGTCCTGACCTGAGGGGTGATGCCCATGTCGGGTCGAGTGGTTCGCGCGGCTGGTGTGGCTCTCGTATCCACCGTCCTTCTTGTCGCCTGTAGTTCGGGGGCCGCCGACAACCGGCCGCCGACCCCCACGACCGACACCGCTCTCGCCTCCTCCGACCCGCCGCCCGTCGGCAGCATCGACCATCCGCGTCCGGTGGCCTGTGTGTCGAGCGAGGCGCACTCCGAGGAGTCCACCAGCCCGACCGGCACGAAGAGCCGCACCGGGACGAACAGCGGGACCCGTACCGGGACCGGCTCCCCCAGCCGTCCGCCGAGCCGCCCCGCGACGGTTGCCGCCACCGGCGCTCCCAGCCGGGCGCCGAGCGAGGGCCAGGACGACGTGGCCGTCGGTCCGGTCATCTGGCCGGGGTTGCGGCTGATGGCCGACGGCGACCAGAACGCCTTCGGCAGCCGCAACTCCGACGGCTGGCACTACAAGGTCGCCATCAGGCTCCGCGCCGGAACGACGGTCACCGTCACCATCGGCGCCCAGGAGCGGGCCCAGGCCGCGCTGGAGTACGGCCAGGGCTTCGGCTACGCCCCGGCCCCCGCGGTGACCTTCCAGGCGTGCCCGGGAAGCACCACCGGCTTCCCCGGCGGGTTCTTCGTCGCCGGGGAGGGCCGGGCCTGCGTGCCGGTGGAGGTCCGGGTGGGCGACGGCGCGCCGCAGCGCGTGGTGATCTCCTTCTTCAACGGTCAGTGCCCTGCGTAGGCTGGACGCATGACCGAGTCCCCGTCGCACGAGCCGTCGCCCGAGCAGCCCCACGAGTCGGCGTACGCCCCCGTGGGCGACCCCGCTCCCGACCCCGAGAAGCCCGCGCACGACCCGGAGGTCCTGCAGCTCGCCTCCCAGGTCTTCGACCTCGCCCGGCAGGGCGACACCGCCAAGCTGGCGGCCTATGTCGATGCCGGGGTCCCCGCGAACCTCACCAACGACCGCGGCGACACGCTCCTGATGCTCGCCGCCTACCACGGCCACGGCGAGACGGTGCGGGCCCTGCTGCAGCGCGGCGCGGAGCCGGACCGGGCCAACGACAAGGGCCAGACCCCGCTGGCGGGCGCCGTGTTCAAGGGCGCCCGAGAGGTGATCGACGCCCTGGTCGACGGCGGCGCCGACCCCAACGCGGGCGTGCCGTCGGCGGTCGACACCGCCCGGATGTTCGGCAAGGACGAGTTGCTCAAGCTCTTCGGCGCGAGCTGACCTCCCGCCCCCCGTAGCCGGGAGGTCAGCTGATCGCGTCGGTGCGCTCGGCGAGTCGCGCCGCACCCTGCTCGGTGAGCGAGCCGTACAGCCGCAGTCGGGATATCCCGCCGTCGGGGAAGATCTCGATCCGTACATGGGTGGCGGCCGTCGCGTCGACCACGAAGCGGTGCACCGTGTCCGGCTGGAGGCGGACCCGCTGGAGGAGCTGTGTCCACTCGCCGCCCGCCCGGTTGCGGACCGACAGCTCCGCCCAGCCCGCCGAGTTGCCCTTCAGATACGCGGTGTCGATCTCGACGGCGCGTATCACGCCCTGCTCGACCAGCCGGTACTGAATCCAGTCGTTCCCCTTGTCGCGGCGGCGGCGGGTCTCCCAGCCGTCGTCCATCTTGCGGGAGCGGCCGGGCAGGATGGTGTGCTCCGGCGGCGAGTAGAAGCGGTCGGAGGCGTCCTCCACGGTGCCGCCGTGCTCCAGCGCCACCAGGTCGAAGGTGCCGAGCGCGGCCAGCCAGGCCGGGTCGGGCGCCACCTCGCCGAGCACCCGCAGCCGGGCGACGCCGCCGTCGGGGTGCTGGCGCAGCCGCAGGTGGGTGAACCGACGCTCGACATGGATCGCGAAGGCGTTCTCCGCGTGGCCGCCGACCGCGGTGCGGGGCACCAGCTCGGTCCACTCCACCGCGGGGTCGAGCAGCTCCTCCGGCGACGCGGACAGCGGCTGCGCGGTGGCCTCCACCGAGACGGCCTGCGGGTAGTTGCCCCGGAAGTGGGCGGTGTCCACGACGAGGCCGCGGATCACTCCCGGCGCCCCGAGCCGTATCAGCGCCCAGTCGTGGTCGGTGTCTTCCGGGTGCGGCTCCTTCGCGGACACCCCGCGGCGCCGCCGGGTCTCCCAGCCGTCCATGATCTTGCCCTTGTGCCCGAACCGCTCGGGGTCGAAGACCGCGGGGCCGGCGACGAGCAGATTCTCCCGCTCGGCGAAGAACTCGTCGTTGGCCGCGAGCACCCCCGCCCCGAGCCTGCGGTCGGCGAGGTCCACCAGCGCGCCGAAGGGCAGGTCCACGCTGCGGTAGTCCGCGAACGGGTTCCCGCCCCCGTAGGGCAGTGCGTCGCCGGTGAAGGTGGTCAGTGGCGTGAAGGTCGCTCCGTCTGTCGTCATGCCTCTACCCTCCGCCCACCCGACCCTTCACGTCCATCGAAACTTACTGAAGATATCTTTCAGGTGAACTGCACAATCGGATCCAGCTCCGCCGCTTGCCGCAGCGCGCCCATGGTCCGCCGCAGCAGCGGGGCGTCCTCGGAGCCGCCGCGCACCGCGCACACGATGCGGCGCCGCGGCCGGTCGACATCGAGCGGGCGGACGACGAGGTCGGAGGTGCGGCGCGCACCCGAGGCCGTCATCCGGGGCACGAGGGCAATCCCCATGCCCGCCCCGACCAGGGCGAAGATCGCGGGCCAGTCGGCGGCCGCGTGCGCCTGCTCGGGTACGAAACCGGCGTCCGCGCATGCCGCGAGCGTGATCTCGCGCCACGGGCCGCGGCTGCCGAAGATCCACGGCTCGCCGGCGAGCTGCGCGAGCCGCAGCCCCGGCGCGGCGGCCAGTGGGTGCGTCGCGGGCAGCGCGATGTCCAAGGGGTCGGTGAGCAGCGGGAAGAGCACGAATCGCGCGTCCCTGGCGGTGGGCGCGTCGACGGCCAGCGACAGCGCGAGATCGACCTCGCCCGCGGCCAGCTCCTCGTACACCTCGGCCGCCTCCGCCTCGCGTACCGACAGGGTGATGCCGGGCGCGTCCCGCCGTACGATCTGCGCCGCGGGGACGACGAGGCGCGTGATGGCGGTCGCGATGGCACCCACGGTGACCAGGCCGGACTCACCCTGCGCGTATCCGTCGAGTTCAGCTCCCGCGCGTTCGAGCTGGGCGAAGACGACCTCGGCGTGGCGGAGCAGGACGTGCGCGGCGCCGGTGAGTCTGACGCCCCGGCCGCGCGCCTCGATCACCGGCGAGCCGATCTGCTTCGACAGCGCCGCGAGCTGCTGCGAGACGGCGGACGGCGTCATGCGCAGCGCGCCCGCCGCGGCCGTCACGGTGCCGGTGTCGTGCAGGGCGCGCAGGATCTGCAGCTTCCGTAGGTCCCATTCCTTCATGCAGCCAGCCTAAACAGTGCGCGCCGAATCGTCGCCACCCGCCACACGACGACGGGGGCGCGGCAGCGGGCGGGTCAGGAGGCGGCGGCGCCTTCGCGGTGCTGCTGCGGGCTGATCCCGCGGACCCGTTTGAAGGCGGCGCTGAGCGCGAAGGGACTGCCGTAGCCGACCTTGCGGGCCACCGCGCCGATGGTGGCGTCGGGCTCGCGCAGCAGGTCGGCGGCGAGCGACAGCCGCCAGCTCGTCAGGTACGACATCGGCGGCTCGCCGACGAGATCGGTGAAGCGGCGGCCGAGCGCCGCCCGGGACACGCCGGTCCTGGCCGCCAGCGCGGCGACGGTCCACGGGTGCGCGGGCTCGTCGTGCAGCAGTCGCAGCGCCGGGCCGACCACCGGGTCGGACTGGGCGACGTACCAGGCGGGGGCGCCCGCCTCGGGCCGGGCGAACCAGTCCCGCAGCACCGCGATGAGCAGCAGGTCGAGCAGCCGGTCGAGGACGACCTCCTGGCCCGGCTCGTCCCGCACGATCTCGTCGCGCAGCAGACCCGGCAGCGGGCTGCTCCAGTCGTCGCCGGGCAGCACCAGGATGTGCGGCAGTACGGACAGCAGCCGCTGGCTGATCTCGCCGCGCATCTGGTAGGTGCCGCTGATCATCACCGCCGAGCCGTGCGGGTCGTCGCCCCAGGTGCGTACGCCGAGGTCCATGTCCTCGCACAGTTCGACACCCTGGGGTGTGGCGGACACCTGACCCGGGTGGATCACGATCTGCGGTGCGGTGCCGGGGTCGTCGGCGACGGTGTACGGCTCGGGCCCGCGGACCACCGCGATGTCGCCGGGGCGCAGCCGTACGGGCCCGGCGGCGTCCGGCACGATCCAGGCGTCGCTGCTCACCATGAAGACCAGCGTCAGCGGGGCGCGGTCCTCGATCCGTACCGACCAGGGCGGGGTGAGGATCGACCGCAACAGGAAGGCGCCACGCGCCCGGGGCCCGTCCAGCAGGTTCGCCAGTGCGTCCATGGCTCCCAGCGTAGGGCTGGACGCCCGCGCATGGGGGTGAGCTTTTCGACGATGGTCGGAGGCTGGGCGGCGCGGCTTCACTGAAGTCATGACAACGAACCCGTACAGCGCCCCCCAGCAGCTCACCCACTACGAGAGCGGCTGGCAGCCGCGCCCCCAGCACGGGACCGGGCACGGCTCCGGACACGCACCCGGGCAAGGCACCGGGCACGGCCCCGGACCCGGCCGCCTCCCGAACACCCCGCCCGTCCCACCGTCGAAGTCGGCACCGTCCGCACCGCACAAGGGAGTTGCTGCCATGTCCGGCGACATCCGTACGTACGTCCTGCTCGCCGCCACGCTCACCACCGGTCTGATGGCGGGTCTGTATTTCGCCTTCTCGGTCGCGGTGATGCCGGGGCTCGGCAAGGCCGACGACCGCACCTTCATCGAGGGTGTGCAGCGCATCAACGTGGCGATCCTCAACGGATGGTTCAGCCTGGCGTTCGGCGGCGCCCTGGTGCTGGGCGGGATCGCGGTGGCCCTGCACTGGCGGGGCGAGGGGCGGCCCGCACTGCCGTGGATCATCGCGGGCGTCGTGCTCTACACGGCCTCGCTCTTCATCACCATGGGGCTCAATGTGCCGCTCAACGACCAGCTCGCGAACGCCGGCAACCCGGCGAAGATCCACGACCCGGCGGCCGTACGCGCCCAGTTCGAGTCCGCGTGGCTGCACTGGAACGTGGCCCGCGTCCTCACCAGCACCGCCGCCCTCGGCTGCCTGTCCTGGGCCCTGCGTGCCGGGCGCGGCTGACGCCCGGTGCCGGCGGCCGGTCAGGCCGCCGGGCAGCGACCCCGCCCTCCCCACGCCGTCGGGGGAGGGCGGCGGGCGTTTCGGGCCGGTGCGGGGGCAGTTCCCGAAGGAGGGGTCAGTTCCCGAAGGAGCCGTGGCGGCCCTGGCCCGCGGCGAACCGCGCCGCTCCCTCCGCGGCCTCGGTGAGCGAGACCATGCCGTGGCCCAACTCCACGGCCAGCGCCTCCTGTTCCGGCAGACCTTCCTGCTCCAGCAGCGACAGCCGGTCCTGGCGCAGGCAGGTCTGGGGAAAGGCGGCGATCTCGGCGGCGAGCGCGGTGGCGGCCGCGCGTGCGGTGCCGCGCGGCACGACCCGGTCGACCAGCCCGATCGCCAGCGCCTCGGCCGCGTCCACCGGGCGGCCGGTGAGCGTGAGGTCCATCGCGCGGCCCGCCCCGATCAGCCGGGGCAGCCGTACGGTCCCGCCGTCGATGAGCGGTACGCCCCAGCGGCGGCAGAAGACGCCGAACACCGCGTCCTCCTCCGCGACCCGGAGATCGCACCAGAGGGCGAGTTCGAGCCCACCCGCCACCGCGTGGCCGGAGACCGCGGCGATCACCGGCTTGCCCAGCCGCATCCGGGTCGGCCCCATCGGGCCGTCACCGGTGGCCGTCACCTTGTTGCCGCGTTCGGTGCCGATCGCCTTGAGGTCCGCGCCCGCGCAGAAGGTGCCGCCCTCGCCCCACAGCACGGCGACTGCGGCCTCGTCGTCCGCGTCGAACTCCCGGAAGGCGTCCGCGAGGGCCCGCGCGGTGGGCCCGTCCACCGCGTTGCGCGCCTCCGGCCGTGACAGCACCACCGTGGTGACCGCACCGTCCCGCTCACTGCGTACGGACATTCGTCGCGCCTTTCCGTCGGGCTTGCCAGGGGTGTTCCCGCAGCGTTAACACGGGGTACCCGGCGTCCGCAAGACACCCCCTGGGGGTATATCGTCGACGCCATGGCAGTGGACGGCGGCGGTACGCGGCAGGCGCGACGCCGCCGCACGCCCCGGGCGCTGGCCGTCTGCGCGGTGCTTTTCGGTCTCTTCCTGATGCACGGTTCACCGGCCTCCGCGGCTCAGGGGTGCCATGGCGGTGTCGCGTCGATGGCGTCGATGGGTGCTGCCGCTGCGATGGCGCACCCGCGCCACGAAGGGGGCGTCGGGGCCGATTTCACGGCTCCGTTCACCGATCATCACACTCTGGTGCGCGAAAACTCGCGCGGCACCATGAGTGGCGAATTCCGCGCCCAGGTGTACGGCGGGACGCACCCGCACGGGGACATCTGCTGGGCGACGCCCGCACGCGGCGGGTCGCCGCTGGCCCATGCGGCGACGGGTGCGGTGAGCGGTCACACGATCACCCAAGCGGGCGCGATCAGCTGGACACCTCATGCGCTCGGGGGCGGTTGGCGCGGTCCACCGTCCACCGGGCGTGCCGTGCTGCTGCGGGTGGGTGTGGCGCGGACCTGAGAGGGCCCGCCGGGCCGGGGTGTTCCCGGCGCGGCGCCGCGTCCTGCTCATTTCCGCGCACCTTGTGCGCGTCCCACCCGGAAGAACCCGGTGCATCTCATGCGACCTCTGCACGTTTCACGTTCCCGCGCCCGTTCCCGCACCACCGCCGTCGCGGCCGTCGGCGCCGCGCTACTGCTCGGCCTGACCGCCTGCGGCTCCGGATCCGGCTCCCCCGCCGCCAAGGGGACGGCCCACGACCACGCTCCGGCGATGACGTCGACGCCGTCGATGCCGGGGATGCCAGGGATGCCTTCGACGACGGGGATGCCGTCGATGTCAGGCATGCCGTCCATGGACACCACGGCGGCACCGTCCGACACCAGCGCGGGCTACCGTTTCGTCTCCGCCGACAGCCGCCTGACGGCCGGTCACCCGGTGGCGTACCGTTTCCGCGTCACCGGTCCCGAAGGCGGCCCGGTGACCGCCTTCGCCGTCGAGCAGACCGAGCGGCTGCACTTCTACGCGGTCCGCTCCGACCTCACCGGCTTCCAGCACGTGCACCCCGTGATGGCCGCCGACGGGACCTGGACGGCGGGGCTCGCCGCGCTGGCGCCAGGCGGCTGGCGGGTGTTCGCGACCTTCACCCCGGCCGACGGTCCCGGCAAGGGCGAGGACTTCGTCCTGAGCCGTACGGTCACGGTGCCCGGCGCCGCGACCGCCGCACCGCTGCCGCCCGCCGCGTCCACCACCACGGTCGACGGCTACACGCTGACCGTACGCGGCGAGGTGAGGGCGGGAATGGCCGCACCACTGACGGTGGCCTTCAGCAAGGACGGCAAGCCCGTGACCGACCTCCAGCCGTACCTGGGGACGTACGCGCATCTGACGGCGTTCCGCGCCGGCGATCTGGCGTTCGCGCACCTGCACCCCACCACGGCGGCGGACGGCACACCCGGCGGTCCCGAACTGACCTTCCACGCCGAGCTGCCGGCCGCGGGTGACTGGCGGCTCTTTGTGCAGTTCCGCACCGGAGGGACGCTGCACACCGCGGCGCTCACCGTACGGGCGGCCTGACGTACGGCATGAAGTAGGGCCAGACGTACTGCGCCGGGGCCCGGCGCCGCGCTGCTGGTCAGGGGTGTTCCGAGACCAGTACGGCGACGGTGTCGGGCTCCAGCGCGCGGAAGGTGTGGGCGACGTCCGCCGGGTACGAGATGTAGTCGCCCGGGTGGATCTCGACGGGGTCCTCGGTGAGGCCGACCAGCGCGCGGCCGGTGCTGAGCACGACGTGCTCGACGGTGCCGGGCGTGTGCGGGTCGGAATCGCGGGGGGCGCCCGGCTGTACGGAGACCAGGTAGATGTCGCGGCGCGTGTGCGGGGGGCCGGAGGCGAGCAGGGTGGCGACGTAGTCCGAACGCTCGGCCGTGAACGCCGGTCCCTCGCCCGCGCGCAGCACCCGTACGGTCGGCCGCGGCGGTTCCACGAGCTGCGCGAACGGCACGTCCAGGGTGACGCTCAGCGCCCACAGCGTCTCGACGCTCGGGTTGCCCGCGCCGGACTCCAGCTGGGAGAGCGTCGACTTGGCGATGCCCGCGCGGCGGGCGACCTCGGCGAGGGAAAGGCCCGCACGGCGGCGCTCGCGCTGGAGCGATTCGGCGATGGCGGCCAGTGGCGCTCTTCCGCCCTGCTGGGCCCGGGTGTCGTCGCCGCGGCTCGGGCCGCCGTCACCTTGGTCGTCGCGGTTGCCGCGGTTGCCGCCGGGGGCCTCGCCCTGTGCCATTCACTCGCTCCGATCGTTCGCTGGAGAATGCTGGTCGTTCGGTTTGACGAACGCCGTACTTGTGTTCATTATAGAGGGCGATGCGTTCGATATGGCGAACCCCAGAGAAGGGACTGGCGCGGGACATCGCGCTGGTCTGTGTAGCCGACGCCGTGGTCGGCGTCTCATTCGGCGCCATCGCGGTGGGTCTCGGTCTGCCGGTGTGGCTGCCCATGCTGATGTCCGTGGTGGTCTTCGCGGGCGCGGCCCAGTTCATATTCATCGGCATCGTCGGCGCGGGCGGCAACCCGGTCGCGGCGGTCGTCGCGGGCCTGCTGGTGAACGCGCGGCACGTGCCGTTCGGCTTCGCCGTGGGTGACGTGTTCGGGCCGGGGGCGCTGCGGCGGATCATGGGCAGCCACCTCATGGTCGACGAGACGGTGGCGTTCACCCTCGCCCAGAAGTCGCCCGCGCGGCGCCGCACCGCGTACTGGGCCTGCGGCGTCGGGCTGTTCCTGTGCTGGAACGCGGGCGTCGTCGCGGGTGCGTACGGGGGCAGCGCGGTCGGCGACACCGACAAGTTCGGACTGGACGCGGCCTTCCCCGCCGTACTGCTGGCTCTGCTGCTGCCGTCGCTGAGCGAGGCGGCCACCAGGAGGGCGGCTCTCGCCGGAGTCCTCATCGCGCTGGCCGCCACGCCGTTCCTGCCCGCCGGGCTGCCGGTTCTGCTGGCACTCGCGGGTGTGGCCGCGGCGCGCGGCCCCGCCGCTCCCGGGCCTGCCGCCGCTTCCCACCATGAGCACGAGTCACGCGAGGAGGTCGCCCCATGACATCGGCCACGACGCTGCTGGCCAGCACCGCCGTCCTCGGCGCCGGCACCTTCGCCTTCCGCTTCGCGGGCCCCCTGCTCCGCACCCGCGTCACCCTCTCCCCGCGCGTCGAGCGCCTGATGTCCGTCTCCGTGGTCGTCCTCCTCTCCGCCCTGGTCGCCACCTCCGCCCTCACCGACGGCCACTCCCCCGCCGACCTCGCCCGCCCCGCCGGCGTGGCCGTCGGCGGCCTCTTCGCCTGGCGCCGCGCCCCCTTCATCACCGTCGTCCTCGCGGCAGCCACCACCACCGCCCTCCTCCGCCTCCTCACCCCCCTCTAGCCCGCCGCCCACGCCCTCCCCCGATCTGCCGTCTCTACGGCGAGTCCGCCGCCGTCCCCCACTTCACCCACCGTCCGCGCGGCGCGCGGCTCGCCCCACGGCAACCACCAGCAGCCCCTCCCCCGGGGCAAGCCCCATCAGTGGCGTGCACAGCTGCCACACGCCGCATCCGCAGGCAAGCTCGCGCCCTTATGCCACGCCCTCGTGGCGCCCGTCGCGCAACGGCAAGCGCCCGCCGCGATGACCCCGCCTCCTCCGCAGCGCCCAGCCGCAGGCGCCCGTCCCGGCGGGCGAGTTCGCCAACCTCCCCCACCCGTCGCGCAACGTCAGCGGGCTCAGCCGCGCCCCCCGATCCCCCCGCGATGCTCACCCTCCATCCACCGTCCCCTGCAGGGTAGTTAGCGCCTCCACCAGCACCCCTCGGACGAGTCAGCGCCACGGCAACGTCCCAAGTCCCAGGATCCATCTCCACCTACCGCGCCCCACCTCCTCCGCGCACCACGCCCCGCAGACGAGTTGGCCCCCTCCCTCGCCGTCGCCGCAGCGACGACCCACCTGGTCGCGCCGCCCCCCATGCGCCCGCCAGCGCTCACGACAACGCACCCCACCGGGGAACAACGCCTCGACCCACCGCGTCGCCCGCCCCCGCAGGCGCGTTCGCAGCACGAACTCCCCCGACCCGAGTGCCCGTCGCCGCAGCGACAACGCGCGGGATCCACGTCCATTCACCACACCCACCACGCCGTCCACCCCGCAGGCGCGATCGCGGCATGCGCCCCCCTGCGCCCGTCGCCGCAGCGACCACGCACCCCCAAGCGCCCGTCGTCGCCCGACGACCACGCACCCGGCCGCGCCGGACCCCACGCACCGCCCCCCGCAGGGGACTTCGGCTCGAATCGGAGGTGACAGGAGGAATCCAGGTCGTGTTACGTGTCATGTCTCCGTCGCTTCACGCTGGGCATGCACCGTCCTGACGGAGAGCCACCCCCCACTGGAGGACACGTGACCGGTCCGCTGTCTCGACGCGTATTCCTACGACTGCGCATGGCGCTGCTCGGCATCCTGGCCGGATGTCTGGCGTTCACCGTGGCCGGAGCCGGGGGTGGCGCCGTGGCGTCCGCCGCCGACACGGGGTCGCTGCCGTTCTCCGGCGGCACTTCGTCCGGGCTGCACAACACGTACGACCCGGCGGCGTTCCCGTATCTGGCGCAGGCGCTCGACACGGGCACCTCGATGATCGAACTCGACGTGTGGGACGACTTCTTCACCCAGGAGTGGAAGGTCAGCCACTCCAACCCGACGGGGAACAGCAACAACTGCGTGAACGCGTCCTCGGCGTCGCAGCTCTACTCGGGTGGCGCGAACAAGGACCTGGAGAGCTGCCTGGACGATGTGCGGGTGTGGCTGGGCGCGCACCCCGGGCACGCACCGCTGATGATCAAGCTGGAGATGAAGGCCGGGTTCCAGGCCACCTTCGGGATGAGCCCCGCCAAGCTCGACCAGTCGATCAGCGCGCACCTGGGCAACCTGGTGTTCAAGCCGTCCGACCTGCTGGCCAAGCCGGGCGGCGGCAGCTACGCCACGCTCGACGCGGCGGCCACCGCGGGCAACTGGCCGACCCGGGCGCAGATGGCGGGCAAGGTGATCCTGGAGGTCATCCCGGGCACCGTCGAGGAGTCCAACCCGACCGACTCGCTGTGGACCGACGCCGAGTACGCGGGCTACCTCAAGAGCCACCTCTCCACCGCACAGGTCTTCCCCGCGGTGCACAACGCCCAGGCGGGCGACCCGCGTTCGCGCTACTCGGACACCTCGCTGCGCCCGTGGTTCGTGGTCTTCGACGGTGACGCGGCCACGTACCTCAACGGCAGCATCGACACCAGCTGGTACGACACGCACCACTACCTGCTGGTGATGACCGACGCCCAGAACGTGCCGCCGACGCTGGACGACACCAACCCGTCCGCGGCGGACGCGCAGGCACGTGTCGCCCAACTCGCCGCGGCGCACGCGACGATCGCCTCGAACGACTGGAAGGGTCTCCCCCAGGTCCAGTCGCTCACCCTGCCGCGCGGCGCCAACTGACCGTACCCGCGGCCCACGCACCGTCGCAGCACGCACACGACCGCACCCCACGGCGAGCCATTGGCCGTGGGGTGCGGTCGTGTGCGTACGGCGGTATCCGTACGAGTGCGCCCCTACAACGGGATGTTGCCGTGCCGCCGTTCGGGTGCGTCCGCCCGCTTGCCGCGCAGCGCCCGCAGGGCGCGGACCAGGTAGCCGCGGGTCTCGTGCGGCGCGATGACGGCGTCCAGGTAGCCGCGTTCGGCGGCGGCGTAGGGGGTGGCGAACTCCGCCTCGTACTCGGCGACGAGCCGCTCGCGCAGCGCGTCGGGGTCCGCTGCTTCGCGCAACGCCTTGCGGTGGAGTACGGCCACGGCGCCGGGCGCGCCCATGACGGCGATCCGGGCGGTCGGCCAGGCCACGTTGAGGTCGGCGCCCAGGTGCTTGGAGCCCATGACGGCGTAGCCGCCGCCGTACGCCTTGCGGACCACCACGGTAATCTTGGGGACGGTGGCCTCGGCGTACGCGTAGAGGAGTTTGGCGCCGCGGCGGACGATGCCGTCGTGCTCCAGTCGGACGCTCGACAGATAGCCGGGCACGTCCACGAAGGAGAGCACCGGGATGCCGAACGCGTCGCAGAAGCGGACGAATCTGGCGGCCTTCTCCGACGCGTCGATGTCGAGCGCCCCGGCCATCCGGGTGGGCTGGTTGGCGACGATGCCGACGGAGCCGCCGTCGACGCGGCCGAAGGCGCAGATGATGTTGGGCGCGAACAGCGCCTGGATCTCCAGGAGTTCGCCCTCGTCGACCAGCGGCCGCAGGATGTCCCGCATGTCGTAGACCTCTTCGAGGCGATCAGGGACGATGCCGTCCAGCCGCAGGTCGTCGGCGGTGACCGCGAGATCGGCGGGCGGGCCGTAACGGGGCGGCTCCTGGCAGTTGTTGGCGGGCAGATACGACAGCAGGACCCGCAGGAAGTCGAAGGCGTCGGCCTCGTCGTCGGCCAGGTAGTGCGCGGTGCCGCTGACGGCGGCGTTGGTCAGGGCGCCGCCCAGCTCCTCCGCGGTGGTCCGCTCGCCGGTCACCGAGCGGACCACCTCGGGTCCGGTGACGAACATGTGCGAGATGTCGCGGACCATGACGGTGAAGTCGGTGAGGGCGGGCGAGTACGCGGCGCCGCCCGCGCACGGGCCGAGGATCAGGGAGAGTTGGGGGATCACCCCGGAGGCCCGCACATTGCGCAGCACGAGCTCCGCGTAGTGGGCGAGCGCGACCACGCCTTCCTGGATACGGGCGCCGCCGGAGTCGTTGAGCCCGATGACGGGGCAGCCGACCTTGAGTGCGTGGTCCATGACTTTGAGGACCTTCTGGCCGAACGCCTCACCCATACTGCCGCCGAAAACGGTGGCGTCCTGCGCGAAGACGGCGACGGGGCGGCCGTCTACGGTGCCGTGTCCGGTAATGACACCGTCGCCGTCGGGACGGTCGGCGGCCGTGTCGAAGGCCGAACAGCGGTGCGTCACAAAGGCGTCCAGCTCGGTGAAGGATTCCGGGTCGAGCAGCAGGCCGATCCGTTCCCGGGCGGTCATCCTGCCGCGGGCGTGCTGGCGGTCCACCGCCGCCCGCGAACCGCCTTGCCAGGCACGGGCGCTGCGGGCCCGCAGCGCGGCGAGCGGGGTCGTCGGAGTGGTCGGAGTGGGGGTGGGGGTGGTCGGAGTCGGAGTGGTCGGGGTGGGGGTGATGGTCGGGTTGCGCTGGTACGGTCCTGCGGTCACGGTCATGGGGCGCCTCCGTATGCTGCGGGCGTTCCGGCCCTTCCGGCCCTTTCCGGCGTTCCGGCTTCCGGCGTTCCGGTGCTCCCGGGCACACGACACCCGGCCTATCAGGCTCCAACGGGGCAGGCAGGGCAGGGTAGTTCCGCGGATGACACTCCCTTTGGCGGCTTCTGTCACCCGGGTGACAAGTAACGCGGGCGACGCCGAGGCACTGATGCTTATTCGTGTGCTGGGAGGTACGGTCCGCGCAGATGCCCGGCCCCCACCCGGGTCTCCCCCTCCGGAAGGACGGCCTCCTCCGTGCTCAAGACCAGGCCACCGGCAGACGAACCCTTCAGCAGCCTCCCCGCCGAACTCGCCGTCCACCTGCGGCCGTTCCTCCCCGGCATCCAGGACGAGGTGGTCACCGCCATCCGTACCGAAGTCCCCGAGTACGCCCGGCCGTTCGACGACACCTATATGCGTACCCTGCGCACTGGCGTCGAGTTGGCGCTCTCGCTGCTCCTCGACCGGATGTCCGGCACCACGGCCGCGCCATGGAGCGGTACGGGGGGCGTCCAGACGGTCGCCGACACCTACCGGAGGATCGGCCGCGGCGAGGCCAGGGAAGGCCGCAGCCTCGACGCGTTCCAGGGCGCGCTGCGGATCGGCGCCCGGGTGGCGTGGCGGCGGATCACCGCGCTCGCCGACGCCGACGCGCTGCCGAGGTCGGCGCTGGTGCTGCTGGGCGAGGCGGCGCTGGTGCACATCGACGAGATCGCGGCCGCGACGGCCGCCGGGTACACCGAGGAGCAGCTGCACGCCGCAGGTGAACTCCAGCGCAGGCGGGCCCGGTTGTTGGACCTGCTGACCGCGGAGCCACCCGCCGCGCCCGAGGCGCTGCGCGAACTGGCCGAGGCGGCGCAGTGGCAGGTCCCTGGGTCGCTCGCGGTCCTGGTCGTCGACCGCGAGGACGAGGGTGACGCGGCGCCGCCGGTGCTGCCGCCCGGGTTCCTGGGCCGCTTCGACCAGCGGCCCGGCTGCGTGGTCGTGCCCGATCCCGACGGCCCCGGGCGGGCCGCGTCACTGGACCTGGGACAGTGGGGCAAGCGGGCGGCGCTCGGCCCCACCGTCTCCGTGACGGACGGAGCGCGGTCGCTGCGCTGGGCGGTGGCGGCGCTGTCGCTGGCCCGCCGGGGCATCCTGCCGGACCGCGGAGTGCTGCACTGCGCCGAACACCTCGCCACGCTCGTCCTCTTCCAGGACGAGGACCTGATGCACGCCCTGGTCGTACGGCAGTTGGCGCCGCTCGCCGGGATGCGCGTCCCCTACCGCGAGCGGCTGGCGGAGACGCTGCTGTGCTGGCTGCAGTGCAGCCGCAACGCCAACGAGGTGGCCGCCCGGCTCGGAGTGCACCCGCAGACGGTCCGCTACCGGCTGCGCCAGCTCGACGGGCTGTTCGGCGACCGGCTGCAGGATCCGGACGGCGGCTTCGAGCTGGAACTGGCGTTACGGGTAAGGCGATTACGGTCGCCGCGTGACGGGTGAGCTGGTCTTCAGACGAGCACGCGGGCGGCCGGCATCCGGTACGCGTCGAGTTGGGTGACCTTCGGCAGCGTCTCGGGCGGCGGGCCGCCCAGCGCGCGGATCGCCGGTGCGGCGGCCGCCAGGGTGGCGAGGGTGCGCCGCGTCCACGGCCCGGCGGGGACCAGGACCACATGGTCGAGGCCGTAGTCGACGAACGCGGCGCAATGGGCGACGAGTTCGTCCGCCGTCGCGTCGGGCCGCACCAAGGTGCTGACCGAGGTGTCCACATCGCTGACATCACGGCCGAGCTTGCGGCAGTGCACCGCGAGGATGTCGAGCTTGGCGCGCAGGGTGGCGCCGCCGTCCGGTACGTCGAGCAGGTCGCACGCCTCGGCGTACCGCGCGATCAGCGGCAGCGTCCGCGCGTCGCCGGTGCCGCCGACCAGTACGGGGGGCCGCCGCTCCTCGCCGGACGCGCCGCCGCCCCTGCCGTCCTCCGGCCACAACTCGTGGGCGAGCCGCAGGAGTTCCCCGGTGCGTTCCGCGCTCCCCGCGTTCCCCGCGCTTCCCCCGCTCCCCAGCGTGCCCGCCGCGAGCCGGCCGTACCCGGCGCCGATCCCGAGCCTGGCCCGGCCGCCGCTGAGCGCGTCGAGCGCGCGGGCGGCCCTGATGAGCAGGCCGGGGGAACGGTAGGCCGTCGCCTCGGCCAGCACGCCGAGCCGCACCCGTTCGCTGCGCGACGCAAGTGATCCCAGCGTCTCGTACGCCTCCAGGACGGCCTCGTCGGGCGATCCCGCCGGGTCGTCGCGCACCTCTTGCCGCAGATGGTCCGCGACCCACACGGAGTCGAGGCCGATCTCGTCGGCCGCCGCCACCACCCGCTCCACCTGTGCGGCCGAGCCCTTCGGCCCCTCGGGCCACGCGTGGTGGGCCACATTGATGCTGATCCGCATGGTCTACGCCTCCGGTCCTGAGCGTCCGCCGGTCGGGGTGAGGTGCACGGCCGCCAGTTTCCAGGCGCCGTCCTCGTGGACAATCGTCTGCGTGAGGCGGAAGTACCCGTCCGCGTCACGGCCGTCGTAGATGCTCTGCTGCCCCTGGATGCCGACGGCCACCGCCGCGTCCCCGTACTGACGGATGGTCACTTCGTCCCAGGTGAACGCGTCGTGCACCAGGCACCCCGAGTCGTACCGGTCCAGCCACTGCTTCTTGTCGAGCACGAAGCCCCGGTGCCCCACGGCCGTGAAGTCGTCGGTGAGCAGCGTGTCGAGCGTCTTGGTGTCGCCGCGCCACTCCGCCTCGGTCCAGCGGCGCGCGAACCGCGCCAGCTCCGGGTCCTGGTCCATGCCCTTGTCTCCCTTGCACGCGGTGAGCCACCGGGGGCCGGGTCCCGGCCCGGGGGAGCGGTCCGGGTTCCCGACCCGGTTCCGGGGCGGGCTCCGGGTTCTCCCCAAGACTCCCGCGCCGAGCCCGTCCGCCGCATCGACCGGCGGTATGCCTCTGCCGTACTCCCCCGGTCAGCCGCCGCCCACACCACCCGTACTCCCGCGGGAGTAACACCCCCCGCCCGCCTCCCCTCGGCCACACTCCCCACCGGGCCCGCGGTTATTCGGATGCGCCCCACCACCCGCGCCCGCCACTGTGTACGCCATGGAAGAACCCGCGCGCCGCATCCGCGCGCTGCACACCCCCACCACGGTCACCGTCTACCAGGCGTACACCCCCTCCCTCGGCACCCCCGCCGCCCGCAACGGCCGCTTCCCCGCCGCCTGGAGCCGCGACCGCATGACGTGGATCAAGCCGAGCTTCCTGTGGATGATGTACCGCTGTGGCTGGGCCACCAAGGAAGGCCAGGAGACCGTGCTCGCCGTCGAGATCACCCGCGACGGCTTCGCCTGGGCTCTTCGGCACGCCTGCCTCTCCCACTACGCCCCCAAGGTCCACGACGACCGGGCCACCTGGCGCCGCCAGCTCAAGCAGTCGCCCGCCCGCGTCCAATGGGACCCCGAACGCGACCTCCACCTCCAGCCGTTGCCCCACCGCTCCCTCCAACTCGGCCTCACCGGCGAAGCCGTACGCCTCTACGCCGACACCTGGCTCGTCAACATCACCGACGTCACAGCCCGCGCCCGCGAGATCCACTACCTCCACGGCATCGGCAAGACGGACGAAGCCCGCCAACTCATCCCGGACGAAAAGCCCTACCCCCTGGACGGCCTGTCCCTGGCCCACCTCGGCGCCTGAGGCTCGACCGCGGAGCAGCTTGCCCGAGAGCTTCTACGACGGCGTTTGCCCGTGCTATGCGGGGCGGAGAACGGGCTCGATCTCGGCCAGAGCGGCGAGCAGAAGAGGAGCCCCCGCAGAGACGCGGTCATCGGTGTCACGAGCCAATTCCTCCGAAAGTTGCACCGCACAGTCCCGGTCGGAGGAGAAGACGCCGAAAACGTCGACAATTGCGGCATGGATCCAATCGCTGTGATGTGAGTCGGCAACCGCTAAGGCGGAGGCGATGATCGCCAGCCCGGCCTTGTCCTTTCGCCGAAGCACGGCTTCCGCAGTCGCGCGGGTGACGAAGGTGTAATTCGGGTCGAGTACGAGTTCCCGCAGGGGTCCGACATCGGGGCTCTGCGAACAATCTCCGCCAAAGGCCCTGGCGGCGGTTGCTGTGCGTCGGGAAGACAACATGGTCGCCATCTCAACGGTGGAACGGCAATGACGAAGCTAGGTTGCAGCGATGAGCGACAACTCCCTTCTCGGCCGCACCATCCGTCTCGTTCCGCTGGCCGTCGATCACGCGGAAGCGCTGTTCCCCTCGGCGTCGGATCCTGAGGTCTGGCGGTGGATGCCCCGGCCTCGCCCGGGCTCTGTGACGGAGACGCGGGAGATGATTGGTCACATGCTGGCGGATCCGGCGAGACGGTGCTTCGCCGTGCAGCGGGTGACGGACCGGGCAGTGGTTGGCTCGACCAGTCTGTATGAACTCGACCTCGATGAGGGTCGCGCCGAGATTGGTGCGACGTGGTTCGACCGTGCTTGTTGGGGCGGTCCCTACAATGCCGAGTCCAAGCTTCTGCTGTTGTCGCACGCTTTCGACCATCTGCGCCTGGCACGAATCGCCTTGCGCACCGACAACCTCAATGTGAGGTCCCAACAGGCGATGACACGGCTGGGGCTGGTCTATGAGGGGACGCTGCGCAGTCACATGGTGCGGCAGGACGGCACGCGCCGGGATTCGCTGTACTACAGCGTCCTCGTGGAGGAATGGCCGTCCCTGCGCGAGAGGCTTGTCGCCCGGGTGGCGGCCAAGGCCACTGCCTGATCCTGCGGCGGCCCCGCCGCCAACCCTTCGCCCTTCCTCGGGATCGACCAGAAGCCGACCCTGTTGGCGCGATCAGCGGCCCAACGAGTGCCGGACATAACCCGGCTGGGCCACCCATCCCAATGCGGCTCTCGTCCACTCCGTTCAGCACGCGTGGCCTGGGCACTTTCCCTGGCGGCTGCGTAGAGAGCAGGCTCTCGCAGCGGTCAGGGCGCGCAACGCGAGTGAGGTCAGGAGGGCAGGCGGGAGAGGATGGATTGGATGGCGGATTCGCGGCGGGGGGCGTTCATCGTGCGGGCGAGGGTGAGGGCTTCGGTGAGGGCTTCGCGGGCCAGGGCGTCGCGGCCCGCGTGGAGGAGGATCTCGCCGAGGGCGGTGAGCATGGTGGTCAGGCCGCCCTCGTCGGCGGCGGCGCGGTGGAAGGCGATGGCGCCGGTGATGGTGCGTTCGGCGTCGGCGTAGCGGCCCAACTCGTCGTAGGCGAGGGCCAGGTGCCACTGGCACCAGGCGATGTTCGGGGCGTCGTCGCGGCGTTGGGCGAGGAGGAGAGCCTCTTCGAGTACGCGGGCGGCCTCCGCGGGCTGGGCGAGCTGGCGGTGGGCGTCGGCGATGTGGGCCGCCACCCAGATCTGGCCGCCCTCGTCGTGGAGTCCGCGGTAGAGCGCGTCGGCCTCGGCGTAGTGCGGCAGGGCGTCCTGGGGGTGGTCGAGGTCGCACTGGAGGTCGCCGAAGTGGGTGAGGATCCAGGCGCGTTTGGTGTCGTCGCCGAGGGACTGGGCGATCTCCTGCGCGCGGTCGTAGAGCGGCGGTGTGTCCTGGCTGCGGCCCAGGATCCGGCGGGCCTCGGCGAGGTGGATGAGGGAGCCGAGTTCGGCGGGCTCGTCGTGTTCGCGGCGCGCGGCCTCGACGGCCATGCCCTTGATGGACTCCATCTCCTCCCAGTGCCCGCGGTAGAACAGCAGCCCGTAGAGCGACCCGGCGATCCGCAGCAGCAGGTCCCACTGCTCGTCGGCGAAGGCCGCGCGCATGCTGGCGTTGACGTTGAGGAACTCGTCCGCGAACCAGGCCACGGCCTCGGCGGGCGGCCGTTCGTGGGCGTCGGGCAGCGACATCCAGGTCTCCAGGCAGTCCGCGTACCACCGCAGGGAGCGGCGGAAGGCGCTGCGCCGGTCGGCCGGTGACTCGTCGCTCTCGGCGCGCTCCCTGGCGTAGTGGCGGAGGAGGTCGTGCAGCCGGTAGCGGTCGCCGGCCGACCCGCTGACCTCGACGAGCTGGCGGTCGGCGAGCTCGCCGAGCATCCGCTCCGCGTGGTCGGGGGTGACGTCGCAGGCCCGCGCGGCGAGGGCGGGGGCGAAGTCGGAGGCGGCGAGCAGACCGAGGTGGCGGAAGAGGCGGGCGGTGTCCGGCCGCAGACCGCGGTAGCTGATCTCGAAGCTGCTGCGCACACTCTTATCCTCTCCGTCCAGATGGGAGACAAGCGCCTGCTCGTCGGCCAACTGCGCGGCGTGGAAGGAGAGGGGACGGTGCTGCCCGGCCGGGGAGGCGGCGCTGGTGGCGGCGATCCGGATGGCCAGCGGCAGACCGCCGAGGAGCGACACGATGGTACGGGCGGCGTCCCGCTCCCGGCTGACGCGTTCGGCGCCGGTGATCCGTTCCAGCAGCCGCAGGCCGTCCGGGTCGGCCAGCGGGGCGACCGGCAACCGGTCGGCGCCCTCGACGGAGGTGAGCGCCGAGCGGCTGGTCAGGATCACCGCGCTGCCGGGCGACTCGGGCAGCAGCGGCTGGATCTGGGAGGCGCGCACCACGTTGTCGAGCACCAGCAGGCTGGGGCCTGCCCGTAGCAACCGGTGTAGCACGTAACGGCGTTGACGGGTCTCGCGCGGCAGGTCGTTGCCGAACAGCCCGAAGCCCTGGAGTGCCTGGATCATCGCGCCGTCGGGCGTCACCTCGGAGGTGCCGCTGCCGCCGAGGTCCACCAGGATGCGGGCGTGCGAGAAGGTCGGGGCCAGCCGATGGGCGATGTGGTTGGCCAGCGCGGTCTTGCCGACGCCGGGCATGCCGTACAGCACCACCACGGGTGTGGTCTGCGCGAGGCGGTCGGTGAGCAGCGTCTGCGCCTGGGCGGCGAGCCGCTCGCGGTCGGTGAAGTCCGACAGCGGTCGGCGCAGCGCCAGATGGCCGGTCGCGGGCGGGGTGGGCGGCCTACTGGCGCGCGGCAGCACCGTCCAGGTGTCCAGGCCCAGGCGCCAACCCCAGTCGGTGCCCTCGACCAGCGCGGTCAGGTCGCTCAGCGGCGTGAGAGTCAGCGTGGAGGCGCCTTCCGGCAGGTGGTGCTCGATGAGCAGGCCCACGGCGAGCGGGCCGAGTTCGGGGTCGTCGCTGAACACGACGGCGCCGGACATGCCCTGCCACTGCGACTCGCCCAGGGCCCCGCTCGGCAGCGGCCGCGGTGTCGAGGTGGTGCGCAACTCCAGCAGCCCGCGGCGCCGGTTCGAGCCGGGCGCGATGACGCCCTCGATCTGCACGCTGTCCCGTAGCGGTACGGCGCCGGTACCGGCCGACGGCTGCTCCTTCCACCGCGGATAGCCGATCGCCCAGCACCGCGCGATCACCGCCGTCTGCGCCCGGTCCACCCGCGCGAACCGCAGCGCCGGTACGTCACTGAGCCCGGCCGCGTCCGCCTCGGCGATCTCCAGTACGGCGAGGTCCGCGGGGAGGACGGGCGCCGGGGCGGGTACGAGGAGTTCCGCGACCGGCGGCGCGGCGGCGGCCACGGGGGCGGGCAGCGGGGCGGTGGAGGGCGCGAGGACGCCCGGCGGGGCGGTGGCGGCAGCCGCCGTCAACTCGGCAGGCGGGGGCGGCGGAACAACGGAACCGGCACCGGCGAGGACGGTTGAGATGGCACCCGGCAGGGCGGTGGACGCAGCCGCTGTCAGCTCAACGGCAGGAGACGGCGAAGCGGCGGGCCCGGCGCCCGCGGGGATGGACGGGACGGACGGGCGGACGCCCGGCGGGAGGCCCGCGGCGAGCACCACCGCCGACAGCTCCGAGCCGTCGAGGCAGCGGACGAGGATGACGTCGTCGATGCCGCCTTCGCTACGGACGTTGTGGGCGGCGGTGAGGACGAGTCGGCCGCCGGCCAGGTAGCCGGAACCGACCGTCCAGCGGCCGTCGCCGCGCCGCCGCAGCACTTCGACAGCCCGGTCCGCGGGGCCAGTCATCACGAGGGGCGTCCGGTCGTCGCTCGTCGGGTCAGGGCTTCAGCGCGGAGTCGCGGGTCACCCGTATCGGGGCCCCGGTGGCGTCGGTCGGCGCCTCCAGTGTCACCAGCACGCGCTGGATCTCCTCCCGGCGGTACGAGGTGTCGCCCCCCAACTCGACGACCACGAAGTTCATTCCGGCCTTGCCCGCGGTCTCGCGAGTGACGCCGACGTGCAACTCCACCTGCACCTGGCCCACTTCGAACCGTATGTCCCCGCCCGGGCTCGTGCCCGTACCGACTTCCGTCGCGGCCTCGGCCGCGGCGACGGCCAGTTCGCGGCGCAGCGCGCCGATCGTTTCGGCCAGGCCGAGTTCTGGCACGGCAACCCCCCGTTGCGTGGTGGACGCGCCCGGTCGGGAGCGGGCGCGGACCGGACACCGGCAGGACCGTAGCGGAAGAAGATCCTTTTCCGGCCGGACTGACCCAATTATGCCCGGACGGGCGGCAGTTCGCCCGGAAAGCCACGGAGATCCGGTGCCGGTTCGGCGAACCGGCGAAAGCCCCCACGGCACAACGGCCGACGCGCCCGGGACGGCGGGCACGGCGGGCACGCGGACCGGGCGGGCCGATCGGACCAAGTGGACCGGGCGGAGCAAGGCGGCTTCGTGCTCCGCCGGAAGGGGCCAGGCCCTAGACGGCGAGCGACGCCTTGTCGCCCATCACGATCACCGGGTGGTCGGCGGGCACGAGGGTGTGCAGGAGGTCGACCATGTGGGTGGCGGAGACGCTGACGCAGCCGTGGGTCGGGCCGCCGTGGTCGACATGGACCCAGATGCCGCCACCGCGGCTGTGCCCCAGCGGCTGGCTGCCGTCGAGCGGGGAGGTACCCGGGACGCGGTTGTAGTCGATGGCGATGACGTAGTCGAAGGCCGCGTCGAGCGGCTCGCCGTCGAAGCCGACGCCGCCCGCGCGGAAGGCCGACGAGTGGTGGTACGGGAGCTTGGCGCCCGGGTTGGCGTCGAAGCCGCCCGCGTCGCTCAGCGTGAACACGCCGATGGGGCTGCGGAGATCGCCGACGTGGTGCTCGCGCGTCCAGCCGTGCAGCGCGTTGTGCGCGGGCCAGGCGGCGCCCGGGGTCCAGTGGCCGTCCGCGGTACGCGACCACAGCGTGACGACGGTGTCCGAGGAGTTCTTCGCGCGTCCCGAGGCGACGAGCACCTGGCGGGAGCCGGCCGGGATCGAGGCCAGCGTCTTCGGCCCGAGGCCCGAGATCCGGGTGAGCGCCGCCTCTTGGGCGGAAGTGCCGGGACCTGCGGATTTCACCGGGGCGGCGGGCGCGGAGGCGGTGGGGGGCACGGCGTCGCGGCGGAAGGTGTCGGCGACGGCGGTCCCGCCGTGCTTGCTCACCACCACGTATCCGGCGCCTACCACGGCGAGTACGACACCTACCGCCGCACCGATGGCACCGCCGCGCACCCCGCGGCGTTTTCGCCGCTGCCGGTGGCGGCCGCGGCCTTGGGGCTCGGTGCGGCTCGGGTTCAGGGGGTCGGTCGAGGCAGCAGTCATCGCCGTCGATCCTTGCAAACCGTCGCCCGCGACCGGCACCCAGGGTGAGCGCCCGCCCGATTCGCCCCGGGGAATCCGTATCGCCGGATTAGCGCCGTCCCGCACCGCCTGACGGCGTATCGGCCACCCGCATTGCCGCTCCCGCCCGGGCATCCACGCACCGTCGGCGGGGACTTGCGCCGACTACGTCACCGCGCGGTGGATCGCGATCAGCAGCCGCCAGATGTGGGCGGCCAGCGCGTCGGGCGGGATGTCGCCGAGGTGGCCGTGCAGCCAGTCGGCGAGCAGGCCGGTGAAGGCGGCGGCGACCGCGGACGCGGCCAGGGCGGGGTGCGGCGCTCCGGCGCGGGCGCGCTCGGCCTCGGAGCGGGCGCGCAGTTCGTGGTGGAGCAGGGTGCCGAGCGGGCCGCCGCCACCCTCGTCGAGCAGGCCGCGGTAGAGGTCGGCGCGGGCCGCGACGGCGGTGAGGAACTCGGTGAGCGGCGCGGGCGGCGCGTCCGGCCCCGGGGGCGCGGTCCAGGCGTGCAGGGCGTCGACCGCTTCGCGTACGACGTCGGCGCACGCGTCGACGGCCAGCGCCCGCAGGCCGTCGTAGTGCAGATAGAGGGTGGCCCGGCCCACCCCCGCCCGGCGCGCCACCGCCGACAGGCTGACCTCGTCGAGCGGCCGCGTCTCGCACTCGGCAAGCAGCGCCGCCCGCAGCCGGGCGCGGGTCCGCAGCGTCCGCGGGTCCTGGGTCACGGCGTTCCGGCCGTGCGGCCGCGCCGGGCGTACCCGTCGTTACCGTCGTTCCGGTCCTGCGGGACGAGGCTGTCTCCCTGCGGGCCCGACCCGCCCCACGGTGTGGGCGATGCGGGAGACGCCCGGGATGCCGACGGGTCACCGGGCGCCGTGGGCACGGCGGACACGGCGAGCGTCGAAGGCGTGCCGGAACCGCCGGGCGCCGCGGACGCGCCGGGCATGCCGGACGCGCTGGAAGCCGCACGCTTCGTGAGCGCCGCCGCCTTCCCGGACCGCGCGGGCGTCACGGACCGCGCCGCCTCCCCGGACCGCGCAGGCGCCCCTGGCGCCACCGGCCTCCCGGGCGTCGCGGACGCCGCGGACGCCCCGCGTCTCGACCCTTCCCGCCTCACGCGCCCACTCACCCCGCCACGAGGACCGCGGCCAGCGTCACGGCCGCGGGCGCGAACTGGACGAAGAGGATCTTTCGGGAGGCGGTGGCGGCGCCGTACGCCCCGGCCACGATCACGCAGCACAGGAAGAACACCTGGGCCTGGAAGCCCACGGGGTCTGAGGCGATCAGGCCCCACACCAGTCCGGCGGCGAGAAAGCCGTTGTAGAGGCCCTGGTTGGCGGCGAGCGGCGCGGTGACCTTGGCGCCGTCCGCGTTCAGGCCGTGCAGTGCGCGGCCGCGCGGCCCCTGCCACAGGAACATCTCCAGCACCATGACGTAGACGTGGAAGGCGGCGACCGCGCCGACCAGTATCTCCGCGACGACCTTCATGACCGCTCACACGCCTTCCGCGCACCGCCGGTCCGCCGTCGTCCCGACTTCCTGGACAACTGTACAGGAAGTCGTGGATCCCCGATGTGGAGCCCCGGCGCGGAAGCCCAGAGCCCCCGGTCAGACCGTCCGCAGCAGCGCCTCCGCGAGTTCACGCGGTCGGCTGAGGGCGACGAGGTGGCCGCCGGGCAGGTCCTGGACGTCGATGCCCAGCCGCTCACCGACCACCCGGCGCTGGAACTCCAGCGGCAGGAACCGGTCCTCGCGGCCCTGGAGGAAGGTGACGGGCACGTCCGGCCACTTCTCCAGGGGCCAGGGCTGGGCGAAGAGCGCGGACGGCGGTCCCGGCACCTCGCCGGCGAACGCCTCCTCGGTCACCTCGGGCGGGACGTCGTGGAAGAAGTCGGTGCGCAGGTCGAACTCGGCGTCCGCCCCGCGGCCGGTCGCCTCGGCGTACGCGGCCCTGGCCTGCGCCTGGCCCGTGTTGCCCCACCACTCCCCCGCCGTCTCACCGGGCGCCGGGACCATCGCGTTGACGAGCACGAGCCGGTCGACGGGCAGCCGCGCGCACACCAAAGGCGCCGTGAAACCGCCGAGCGACTGGGCGACGACCACCAGCGGCCTGGCCGGTGCGTCGCCGATCGCCGCCAGCACGGCGTCGGTGAACGCGTCGAGGTCCGCGCTGTCCTCCGAGGGCAGGTCGAGGGTCACCACCTCGTGGCCCCGGGCCCGCAGTTCGGGCACCACGCGGTGCCAGTACCAGGCGCGGCCGTCGGCGCCGGGGATGAGTACGAAGTTCGTCATGGTCACGCACTCCTTCGAGCGAGCGCCGCCGGAGCAGTGGCGCTACTCCTAAATTAGGAGCATGTACTCCACAATGGCAAGCACAACGACTAGAATGCGGCGTGTGGCAGGCAAGCGCAGTTACGACGACCCATGCGGGGTGGCGCGCGCCCTCGGCGCGGTCGGGGAGCGCTGGGCGCTGCTCGTCGTCCGCGAGCTGCTGCACGGCCCCAAGCGCTTCGGCGACCTCAGCCGGGGCCTGCCGGGCATGAGCCAGAACGTACTGTCGCAGCGGCTGCGCGAGTTGGAGGCCGCGGATGTCGTACGACGGGTGCGGCTCGGCCCGCCCGCCAGCACGAGCGGCTACGAACTCACCGAGCGCGGCGCCCTGTTGGAGCCCGTGCTCTTCGCGCTCGCCACCTGGGGCAGCCGACTCCCGCTGGGCACCGGCTCGGACGCCGAACTCAGCGTCGACGCACTGGTGCTGGCCCTGCGGACCACCTTCGACCCGGCCGCCGCAGACGACCTGCGGGTCGTCTGCGAACTGCGGATGGGCGACGACCGCTTCCGCGCCGAGATCGGTGACGCGCGCTTCCGCGCGACGCGCGCCACCGCCTCTGCCTCCGCCTCCGCCTCCGCGGAGTCGGCCGCCGCCCTGCCCGTGCCCGACGCCGTCCTGACAGCCGGTGTCGGCACGCTTCGCGCCCTGGTGTTCGGCGGGCGGCCGCTCGCCGACGCCCTGCGCGCGGGCGACGCGCACCTGACCGGCGACCGCCGGAGAGCCGCCCGCTTCCTGGCCTGCTTCCCCCGGCCGCCGATCGCGTAAAGCCCGGAAGCCCTGACGTCCTGACGTCCTAGAGCCCGGAAGCCCTGAAGCCCGGAAGCCCTGACGGGAGTCCTGAGGTCGCTACGGAGGGTCCTCCGGCGTCACGGGCTCAGCCCGAAGGTGATCCGGTACCCCGCCTCGCCCTTGCTGGTGAAGGTGCTCGTCGCGTCGTCGTCCACGTACGAGTACGCGAACGGCTCGGCCTTCTTGAACACCGCCGCGTACTTCACCGGCCACTTGTCGGGAAGGCAGGCCGAGCGCGGCGCCCATTGGCCGCGGCAGCAGTACTGGTCGGTGTCGAACACCCCGCACGGCGACTCGCAGCCGACGACCCGGCTGCCCGCCGTCACCCGGAGGGCGGCGGGGCAGTCCACCGCGTGCGTACAGCCCGCCGCCGAGCAGCCGTTCGCGCTGATCGGGTCCTTGGTCGTACCGCCGACGAGGTTGATGTACATCGGCAGGTTGGAGCCGTCGACCAGGCTGACGTCGTAGAAGTCGAGACCGCTCCACGCGTTGAGGTTGAACTCTGCCAGCGAGGCGGGGATCTTCCCGTAGCCGGGGCACTGGAAGCGGCCGTCGCAGTCGCCGGTCTCGCAGTGGCCGCGGCCCGCGGCGTCGAAGGTGCAGCCGGTACGGCCCCAGAAGCGGCCGTTCCAGTGGTCGGGGACCCGGACGCCGAGGGTCTGCCCGGGACGCAGCACCCAGCCGGTGGTCGGCAGCGCCGGGCGCGCGGTCTGCTCGCCCGAGGCCAGCCAGATGGTCTGGCCGAGCTTGTTGACGAAGGTGAAGACCCTGCTGCCCGCCTGCGGGGCCAGGTTGTGGGCGGCGGGCGGCGCGCCGGTCCGCCGCCCGGTCGGGCGGGGACGCGCGGCAGGTGGGGAGGTGGGCGACGCGGACGGGGTCGCGGTGGCCGAACGGGTCGGCTTCGGTGGGGTGTTAGGCATGACGGTCGTGGCGGCCGATGTCGTGGCCGTGGCGCCGAGCGGGCCCGCCGCGTCGGCGGAACCGCCGCCCGGACGCTGCCCCGCGACGGCGTAGACGGCCACGCACAGCGCGGCGACAGCCACCGCCACCACCGCCAGCAGCCCCCGGCTCCGTGCCGATCCGCCCTGCCGCGCCCTGTGTTCGCCCTGTCGGGCCCTGCGTCCCATCCGCGCCTCCACGCCCTGTCCCGCGGCATCCGGAGCCGTACGCTCCCACCACCCCGCACACAGGAGACGGCGGGCGGCCGTACGGACAACGGAAATCGGGGACGACAGGACGCGACGAGCGCGGCGCGGCGGCGGTGGCTCAGGCGTAGACCGCCGCCAGCCACTCCTTCCAGTCCGCCTCGATCCGCGCGGCGTCGGCGTCCGGCGCGAAGTCGTGGACGCTGACGCCGACGGTCGCGCCGAAGTGGTCGCGGCCGAAGAAGCGGTACATCGCCTGGTCGGTACGGAGGCCGATGAAGTACGTGTTGCGGTAGTCGAGTACGGCGGGAACCCGTCCGGCGCCGGGCAGTTCGACGCTCACCCGGTCGCCCTGCGCCGCGTCGTCGGCGATGCCCAGCGCCCGGCGCGCCACCTCGAAGGAGCCGGGGGCACCCGCGGCGGCGGGACCGCTCAGCGTGGTGAACGCCGCCTGGCGGCCGGTGAAGTGCAGCACGTACTGGCGCAGTGTGTGCAGGTAGAAGTCGGTGTGCTTGCTGGCGCCGTCGTACTGGTTGTCCCAGTCCTCGACGAAGATGCCGCTGTGCACGTAGCGCACCCACGAACCGCCGCCCTCGCGGGGCTCGATGAGGTGGTCGACCTGGTTGAAGGTCTGTACGGCGATGTCCTCGACGTTCTCCGTCCGCCCGGTCAGCCGGTGCGGCGGGTCCCACGCCGTGACGGTGCCGCCGAAGGGCGCGGCGCCGCCCTCGCGCTGCTCGTACTCCATGGGCCACAGCCAGCCGCCGGTGCCCGTGGTGATCGCGTCCCAGACCTGCTCGGGACTCGCGTCGACCTCGAACTCGCGGACGATCTCGAATTCCTTGGACATCACTGCTCCTGGGGGGTGGGGGTGCTCGAACGGGTATGCGGGGAAGGTGACTTACGCGCGCTGCGGCGCGTAGACGACGTGGTGGACGCCCGAGGAGAACATCTCGGACGAGACGACGGTCAGCGGTGTGGTGGCCAGTCCGTCCTGGAAGAGCCGCTTGCCGCGGCCGACCACGACCGGGTCGATCAGCAGCTCAATCTCGTCGACGAGGCCCTGTCCGAGCAGCCACTGCACGAGCGTGGCGCTGCCCATGACGGTGATGTCGGCGCCGTCCTGCTCCTTGAGCCGGGTGATGGCGGCGGCCGGATCGTCGGAGATGACGGTGGAGTTGTTCCAGTCGGCCTTCTCCAGGGTGGTGGAGACGACGTACTTGGCGACGCCGTTCATGTGCGCGCCGCCGGGCGCGTCCGCCATCCCGGGCCATGCCTCGGCGAAGCCCTCGTAGGTCACCCGGCCGAGCAGCAGCGCGTCGGAGGCGTCCATCTGGGCGGTGACCGTACGGGCCATGTCCTCGTCGAAGTACGCGCCGTGCCACTCGAACGGCGACTCCATGACCCCGTCCGCGGTCAGGAACTCGCTGACGACAAGCTTCCTCATGACGACTCCTCAGGGGGTGCGATCGGTGTGGCGGCGGGTGCGGGGTTCTGCACGGTGGGGTGGAGGGCGATGACGATCCGGTGCGGGCGGCCGCCTTCCGCGTCCTCGTCGTGGTACTTGGCGAGCAGCGCGCTGACCCCGTGGGTCAACTCCTCGACGAACGCCGCCCGTTCGGCGGCGGAGGCGAACCGCACCTCGCCGTCCAGCGCGTAGGTGGCCATCCGCTTGCCCGCCCGGTCGGCCCCGGTGATCAGGGTGCCGACGTCGCGGACCAGCCGGGCGGCGACGGCCAGCAGCCAGCGTGCGGAGAGCTGGTCGCGGAAGCGGGCCGGATCGGGCTGCACGGCGGCCAGCGCCAGCGGCGAGATCACGTACGAGGCGGCCGTCGCCCGCATCAGCCGCTCGGTGACGTTCCCCTTCTTCCGCTCACCCGCCAGCTCGACCAGGCCGTGCCGCTCCAGGGCCTTGAGGTGGTAGTTCACCTTCTGCCGCGGCAGCCCCACCCGGCCGGCGAGCATCGTCGCCGAAGCGGGGCCCGCGGCCAGCTCGCCCAGCAGCCGCGCCCGTATCGGGTCCAGCGACACCGCCGCGGCTTCCGCGTCCTCGATCACGCTCACGTCCAACATGACTCCACCCTCCCACCGAAAACTTTTTTTGTCCAGACGCAATTCCTTGTCGGTGAAGTGGTGCGGAAAAGGCGGGGTGCGGACTGCCGCACCCCGCCCTTGGTGGCGGCGGAGAGGAAGGTTCAGGGTGACGGGCGGCTGTCGGTGGCGCTCGGGGCGAATTCGCGCATCGCCGCGTCCACCACCGCCTGGAGGCGGGCGTGGTGGGCGCCGCGCCAGTAGACGCGGTCGCAGGAGGTGCAGGCGGCGAAGACGTCGTAGGTGCGCTGGGTGCCGTCTTCGAGGCGGCCGCGTACGGACTCCTTGTCGGCCTCCGTGAGACGGCCGTTGCAGGCCACGCAGCGCGTCCAGGGGACGAGGGCGGGGGCGAACCGCTGGAGGACGTCGCGGAGTTGGTCCTCGGGGCGGTCGCTGTAGACGTACGCCCCGGCCCAGATCTCGCGGCGCCGCAGCAGGCCGCGGTCGCGGGAGAGCAGCACGCGCCGCTCGCGGGCCGAGAGGGCGGCCAGCGCGGGGTCGCCGATGTCCTCGCTCTCGTAGGCCGCGTCGACACCGAGCAGCCGCAGCCGCCGGGCCAGCGTGCCCAGATGGACATCGAGCAGGAACCGCAGCGGCGCCCCCGGCACCTGCTGCGGGCGCTCCACCGCCCGTACCCGCACCTGCTCCCCCGCCGCGGGCACATGCGACACCGGCACCGGCTCACCGTCCACGCTGAGGCCGCCGACCTCGGTGAGCGGGATGCCGAGCGACTCCACCACGTGCCCGAGCGAGGACGTGCCGTCCGTGGCCACCTCGGTGGCGGCGCTTCCCCGGCGTTCGACGGAGACGAAGAGGTCCAGCTCAGGGGGGATGCTGACGGTGATACGCGGTCGGTTCACGGGAGTCAGCATGCCATCGGCGGCCCGGCCGGTGCGCGGGAAATACCGCCTCCGGCACGGCCGCGCACGGGCTCGTCCCCGGAGTCAGACCTCGTAGCTGACGGTGACCGGCGCGTGGTCCGACCACCGCAGGTCGTAGCTCGCGGCCCGCTCCACGACGGCCGTCGTCGCGGCGGCCGCCAGCGCCTCGGTGGCGACCTGGTAGTCGATACGCCACCCGGTGTTGTTGTCGAACGCCTTGCCGCGCACCGACCACCACGAGTACGGGCCTTCGACGCCGGGGTGGAGACCGCGTACGACGTCGTTCCAGCCGGAGCCGAAGACCTCGGTGAGCCACTCGCGCTCCTCGGGCAGGAAGCCGGAGGACTTGCGGTTGCCCTTCCAGTTCTTCAGATCCGCCTCCTGGTGCGCGATGTTCCAGTCGCCGCAGACCAGGGCATGGGTGCCGTCCGCGGCGGCGCGGTCGCGCAGCGCCTTGAGGTGGTCGTGGAACTCCTTCATGAAGCGGAACTTCTCGTCCTGCCGTGCCGTGCCGACCTCGCCCGAGGGCAGGTAGAGGCTGCCGACCGTGAGACCGGGCCCCGTACCGGGCAGGTCGACCTCCAGATAGCGTCCCGAGTCGCCGAACTCGGCGGAGCCGAAGCCGGTACGGACCGCGGCTGGCTTCTCGCGGGTGAAGAGGGAGACGCCCGCGCGGCCCTTGGCGTTCGCGGGGGCGTGGACGGCGTGCCAGCCCTCCGGGTCCCGCAGGGCGGCGGGCAGCTGCTCGGGCTCGGCCCGTACTTCCTGCAGGCACACGACATCGGCCGCGGTCGCCTCCAGCCAGGGCAGGAAGCCCCGCTTGGCGGCGGCACGCAGGCCATTCACGTTCACGGTGGTGACGGTCAACATGGGCGGGACGATACCGGGGCCGGTCGACGGGACCGTGAGCGAGACCACGGCCTGGACCCGTGGCGTACACACGTACGATGTCGTGGTGGAAATCAGGACGGCGCGGTACGACGACCCCGACGCGGTGAAGCTCAACGACCAGGTGCAGCTCGAATACGTCGCCCGCTACGGCGACGGCGACGTCACCTTCATGGACGCGGCGCACTTCGACCCGCCGCACGGGCTCTACCTGCTGGCGTACGACGAGGACGGCCAGCCGGTGGCCAGCGGCGGCTGGCGCACCCAGGACGCGTCGCCCGAGGGGTTCTCCGACGGGGACGCGGAGATCAAGCGGATGTTCGTGGTGGCGGCGGCCCGCGGCCGCGGTCTGGCGCGGGCGATCCTGGCCCGGCTGGAGGCGAGCGCCGCGGCGGCCGGCCGGATACGCATGGTGCTGGAGACCGGGGAGCTGCAGCAGGAGGCGATCGCGCTGTACCGCTCGTGCGGCTACGAGGACGTGCCGAAGTTCGGCCACTACCGGGACCACGAGCTGAGCGTGTGCATGGGGAAGGTGCTCACCGCGCCCGACCCGGCCTGAGCGGGCCGGGGTCCGGGCGGTCCCCGGCCGGAGCGGCTACCTCCTCTTCCGGCGGCTGCTGCCCAGATACGCCCCGATCACTCCGCCGATGACGAAGGTGACCAGCAGGGCCAGCCACAGCGGCATGGTGATCTCGGGGATGATCATCCGGATCTTGGTGTCGCGGGTGTTCTCGAAGATGAAGATCAGGGCGAGGATGCCCAGTACGGCCATGGTGATCCTGGCCGGGGTCATCAGCTCGCGAAGCCTGGACTCCCTGGGCAACTTCTCGGCGCTCATCACGCTCACCTGCTCTCGGCTACGAGGGCTCCCCTTCCGTTCATGGTCGCCGTCCATGCCGTGCGGGGGGCTGGGTGCTACGCCATTCGGGTGATGCCCGGCGGTGCGGTCACCGGGCGCCCGACCGGCCCGGTGGCGGCGGCGAGGAGGCGCAGCGCGGCCTCGTCGGGGGTGCCGGGCACCGCGCTGTAGAGCAGCATCCGGTGCCCGGAGCCGTCGCCGGTCCGCAGCATCTCGAACGCCAGCGCGAAGCGGCCCACCACGGGGTGGTGGAAGACCTTGGTGCCGGTGGTGCAGTTGCTGACCGGGTGGCGGGACCACAGCGCGGCGAACTCGGGGCTCTTCATCGACAGCTCGCCGACCAGTTCCGCCAGCCGCCGGTCGTCGGCGGCGCCGCCCGCGGCCAGCCGGAGCGAGGCGACCGCGCGGCGCGCCTCGTCCTCCCAGTGCGGGTGCAGCTCCCGGGTGTGCGGGTCGAGGAAGAGCATCCGCTGGGCGTTGGGCCGGTCCGCGGGCCGCTCGGGCGCCTGCCGGTCGAGGTGGCTCGCGGTGAGGGCGTGGCCGAGCGGGTTCCAGGCCAGCACGTCGAAGCGGCGGTCCATGACGATCGCGGGAACACCGTCCATGGCCGCGATGAGCTGCCGTATCGCGGGTCCCGCGGTCTCGGGGCGCTGCGGGGTGCGGCGGCGGGCCCGGCCGGGGCGGGCGAGGTTGCGCAGATGGGCGCGTTCGTCGTCGGTGAGCCGCAGCGCCCCGGCCAGCGCGTCGAGCACGGCTTCCGAGGCGTTGGCGCTCTGGCCCTGTTCCAGCCGGGTGTAGTACGCCACGCTGACGCCCGCGAGCTGCGCCAGCTCCTCACGCCGTAGCCCCGGCACCCTGCGCCGCCCGCCGTACGACACCACCCCCACGTCCTCCGGGCGCAGTCGCGCGCGCCGGGTGCGGAGGAATTCGCCGAGCTCCGAGGGGGTGTGCGTGCCGCCGTCCATGCCCCCAGTCTCCCTCGGCGGGCGCCGCGGAGCCTGACCCTGCCGGTGGTAGGCAGCGCGGTGGTACGCGCGGCGGTCGTACGAAGAGCGGGGGGCTGGGTGCGGCGGCGGGGGACGGCGAGCCTTCCGTACGTATCGACGTAACCCATCCCCCTTACGGAGGGCCTCGCCATGGCGACGACCGCACCACTGGACCCGACGGCGACACCGCCCGCGACCCCCGCGCCGCCGCCCCGGCTGACCGGGCGGCAGCGGTGGGTGCTGACGCTGCTGCTGGGTGCGCAGTTCATGATCGCGGTGGACTTCTCGATCCTGAATGTGGCGCTGCCGGTGGTGGGCCGGGGGCTCGGCTTCCCGCTGGCGGACCTGCAGTGGGTGGCGACGGCGTTCGCGCTGGCCGCCGCGGGGTTCACGCTGCTGTTCGGGCGGGTGGCCGATCTGTTCGGCAGGCGGCGGGTGTTCCTGGCGGGGATGGCCGTGCTCGGGGTGGCGTCGCTGGTGGGCGGGCTCGCCGTCGATCCGGCGATGCTGCTGGTGGCGCGGGTCGCGCAGGGGCTGGCGACGGCCGCGGTGACGCCCGCGGGGATGGCGCTGCTGACGACGTCCTTCCCCGAGGGGCCGCTGCGGGACCGGGCGCTGGGTCTCAACGGGGCGCTGATGTCGGCCGGTTTCACCGCGGGGGCGGTGCTCGGCGGGCTGCTCACCGATCTGCTGAGCTGGCGGTGGGCGTTCTTCCTCAATGTGCCGGTGGCCGCGGTGGTGCTGTTCGCCGCGCCCGCGCTGGTCGCGGAGAGCCGCCCCGCGGACCGGCCCCGGCTGGACGCGCCGGGCGCGGTGACCGTCACGGGCGGGCTGCTCGCGCTGGTCTACGGCTTCACCTCGGCGGGTGAGCGCGGCTGGGGGGCGCCGCTGACGGTCGGGGCGCTGGTGGTGTCCGCGGCGCTGCTGGCCGCCTTCCACGCCGTCGAGCGGCGGGCCGCGGCGCCGTTGGTGCCGGTGCGGATCCTGCGGCGGCGCGGTGTCGTCTGGGGGAACGTCGCCGGGCTGCTCGCGTTCGCCAGCGAGACGTCGCTGGTCTTCCTGATGACGCTCTATCTCCAGCGGGTGCTGGGCTTCTCGCCGCTGGCGACGGGGCTGGCCTTCGGGGTGCTCGGCGCGGGGACGGTCCTTGGCGGGGTCCTCGGGGCGCGGGTCATCGGCCGGATCGGCACCCGTTCCACGCTCGTCACGGGCGCGCTCGTGCAGGCGGTCGCCACCGCCTCGCTGGTGCTGCTGGGCGAAGGGCGCGGCTGGCTGACGCTGCTCCTGGTGGCGACCTTCGTCGGCGGCGTCGGCAACATGCTCGCCATCGTCGGCTTCATGGTCACCGCCACCTCCGGTCTGCCCGACGCGGAACAGGGCCTGGCCACGGGGCTCGCCACCATGACCCAGCAGGTCGGCATCACCGTCGGCATCCCGGTGATGAGCGCCGTGGCCACCGCCCACACCTCCGGCGCCGCCGGCCCCGCCGCCGTCCTGCACGGCGTCTCCCTCGCCGTCCTGCTCAACGCGGCCCTGGCGGCGGCCGTCGCGGTCACCTCGGCCCTCTTCCTCCACGGGCGGCGTAGAACGGCATAAGACGCCGTAAGACCCGTCATCCAGGAGGCCGGGACTTACCCGCGTGCCGACCGCCCCGAGCCCCGGCCCCCGAGTAAGCCCCGCGCTCCCAGGAGTGCGGGGCTTACCGGCCGGCCTCTAGGGCCTGTCCTGTGGAGCACGCCCTAGGCCCGCTGCGGCACCGCGTGCGGCGCGCGGGGCGCCGCCGCCCGTGGGCGGAGGGGAGCGGACGGGCGGACGGAGGCGGGTTTGTGGGTGCGGAGTTCCTCGTAGACGGCGAGGACGCTGCGGGCCTGCTGTTCCACCTGGTCGGCGACCGGGACCCAGCGCGGGTGGTAGGCCCGTTCGTACGCCTCGCACCACTCGTCGACGAGGCGGGTGACGCGGGGGACGGCCGCGATACGGCGGAGCATCGCGGCGGCGCGCAGCGGGATCCGCTGGGCGTAGACCTCGATGCTGGTGACGCGCGCGGTGGTCATGAGCGGCAGCGGCGCCGCGTCCGCCGGGCGGACGGCGGGGTCCCAGTCGGCGGACAACCGCGGGCCGATGGCGACGAGTTCGCGCACGGTGCGCAGCATCGGGGAGTCGGCGCCCACCAGGTGCGGGCTGATGGTGTCCAGCACCCGCGCCACGGTCGGCAGGTCCCGCCGCAGCGCGGCGCCCGCCGTGCGCAGCGCCCGGTCCGGCGAGGGGTGCGGAGTGGTGTCCGCGGTGCGGTCGCAGGCCCACATCGGCACCTCGACGACCGCGGTGACCCCGTCGTACCGCTGGGCGTGCGCCCAGGTGGAGTGCGCTCCGTCGCCCACCGCCGCGTCGTCGCCCCCGCGCGGCATCACGTAGACGCCCGGCCCCGGGCTCGGCCACTGGAAGGCGTCGGAGGACCCGCTCTCCAGCGGGATGTCGAGTTCCGCGGCCGATCTGCCGATCCGCGCGGGCAGCCCCGGAATGTCGCTGGTGAGCTGGACGAAGCTGCCGCCGACGTCGATGCCGTGCAGCGAGCACTGCAGCACCGGCCGCAGGCCGTCCAGCACACCGACCAGCGCCCGCGTCTCGGGCAGCGCTGCGCCCTGGACCCCGGCGACCGGCAGCCATTCGGGCTGCTCGGCGGCGCATGGCCGGAAGAAGTGCTCGTAGTGACCGCGGAGCGTGTACGGCCCGGGCAGCCAGGGCTCGTTGAGCACGGCGCCGTCCGGGTCGATGCAGAGCAGGAAGTGCCAGGCCGTGCCGTCGTCGTCGCCGCGTTCCCGTGCGGCGGCGAGCTGCCCCGCGAGGCGTAGCACCGTGGCGCCGCCCACCGCCGCCTCGTTGGCGTGCGGACCGGCCACCACCAGCACGTTCCTGCTTCCCTGACCCACCGTCAGCATCAACAGCGGGCGCCCTGCCCGCGATCTGCCGACCGCCCCCAACCGGCAGATGTCCGGGTACCTCAGCCGTAGTGACCTGGCCCCCGCAGTAACTTCGTCCGTCGTCGGATAGTGCTCTCCCGCCACCGCATTCCCCCAGAACCGAAGTACTGACTGCGACCGCATCCCCACGCCGAGTCAATCCAGTTAGTACGACACGGACGCGGCGGAGGTGTCAACGGTGCTACCGCGCCAGTTCGCGCGCACCGCCGCTCCGGCGACGACGGCCAGTGCCGCCGCCCCGTATGCGACGCTTTGGAGGAGGTCTCCACGGGCCCCCATCTCGCCCCCGGTGTAGAGCGCGAGCCCGGCCAGCGGCACCGCGAGCCACTCCCAGCGGCCGTCGAGCGCGACGAGTGCGACGACGAGAAGGGCGTACCAGTAGTACGACGGCGAGCTGAGCAGCAGCGCGGTGCCCGTCACCAGCAGCGCACCGCTCCAGGGGCGCAGCGGGTCGCCGCGCCGCAGCACCCATACGGCCACGGCGGCGATCGACACCAGTGCCACCGGACCCGCGGCGGCGTCCGGAAGCACCAGCCGCAACAGGGCGAACCGGCGTACGCTGCCCGGCTCGTAGCCCTCCTCCTGGAGGTAGCCGGGAAGATAGCCGAGCACCCCGCCGCCCGACGCCGCCACGTACGGCAGATAGGCGAGAACGATTACGGCGACTGCGGGGAGGACGATTCGCAGCGCCTGACGCGGGGATCGGCGGGCGAGGGCACCGGGCACGGCGAGCCCCGGCAGCAGTTTCACGGCGATCGCGGCGCCCAGCAGCGCGCCGCGGCGCAGGGGTCCGCCCGCGGCGCCGAGTGCGCCGAGCGGTCCCAGCGCGAGGACGGTGAGGAGCGCTCCGAGGGTGTCGACGTGCGCGTCGTTGACGGCGGCGACCGGCACCATCGGACACCACGCCCACAGCGCGGCGCGGCGGGGGTCGGCGCCGCGCCGCCGCAGTGCCGTCAGCAGCGCCCCTGTGGTGGCGACGGCCAGCAGCGCGCCGCCGATCTGAAGTGGCTTGTGCCGAAGGCCGGAGGGCGACAGCGCGTGGACGGCGAGAAACCAGCCTTCGGCGACGGGCGGGTAAATGGTGTGCACCGAGGGCCGGTTAATCGGGGTGCAGTCACCGCCGGTCGTCGGATGGGCCGTCCAGCGCGCGCACCCCGCGCTGCCCGCGGCCGGGAACAGCCACGGGTCGCGCAGCCGCGCCAACTCGGGCGCGTCGGGTGCGTAGGCGTACGGCGACACGCCCGCGGCCTGCACCTTTCCGTCCCACGCGTACCGGTACATGTCCGTGCTGGTGCGTGGCGCCCCGGCCAGTCCCGCGAGCGCGAGCGCCACGCTCCCGGCCACGACGAGCCAGGTCGCCGCACGCCGCGGCACCCTCCGCACCGCGACGACGGCCGCCGCGAACACCGCCCACCCGGCCGCGTACCAGTACGGCAGCCGGTCGGGCGCGTCGCTGCTCCCGCCGACCGCCACGGTCGCGACGACGACCGCGGTGAGCGCGGCGAGCAGCAGCGCGACGACCACGGTCGCGGTCCGGGCGCGCCGGGAGCGGGGAGCCGCGGGCAGCGGCTCGGGCACCGCCTCCGCGGCGGGCGTGTCCCGGCGGGGGGCGGCGGTCTTGCTCGTACGGATTCCCACAGGTCACACGCTCGCATCCGCGGTGGCCCGGGAGGGCGTACGGCGGGCGGACGTCCGCGTTCCGTAAGGAGTCGCGGGGCCCGTTTTCGGCGCGTGGCGAGGTGAGATGGGAGCCATGTCCCCCTCTCCCGCTCCCGGCCGTCCGCACGATCGCGACGGCGCCGACACGCCCGGCCCGACCCCGAAGGCACTAGGGCCGGCGCCGCCCCGGCGGGCGTTCGGGTCGCCCACGCTCTTCCCGGAGTGGGCGCGGGTCGGGCCGTTGCGGGAAGGGGTGTTCCGGGGGCGGCTGCACGACGCGCGGACCGCGGTGTCGCTGGGGCGGCTGCTCGGGACGACGCTGGCCGTGTGCTTCGTCACCGGGTTGGTGAGCCACTATCTGCAGCAGCCGCCGAGTTGGGCGGTGGATCATCTGCCGAGCCGCCCGATCTGGGGCTACCGGCTGACGCAGGGGCTCCATGTGGCGTGCGGGATCGCCTCGATCCCGCTGGTGCTGGCGAAGTTGTGGACGGTGTACCCGCGGCTGTTCGCCTGGCCGCCGCTGCGTTCCGTGGCGCACGCGCTGGAACGGCTGTCGATCCTGGTGCTGGTGGCGGCCACGCTGCTGCAACTGGCCACCGGGCTGCTCAACACCGTCCAGTGGTACCCGTGGCCGTGGAACTTTCGCCCGACCCACTGGGCGCTGGCGTGGGTGGTGATCGGGGCGCTGGCGCTGCACATCGCGGTGAAGGCCCCGGTGATCGCGGCTCATTGGTGGCGGCGTTCACCGGGCACCCTGACGCTGCCGGCGGCGGACGGCCCCGAGCGCCGGGCCTTCCTCGCCACGATCGGCGCGGCGGTGGGCGCGGTGACGCTGACCACCGTCGGCCAGTCGCTGGGCCCGCTCAAGGACACCGACCTGCTGGCGCCGCGCCATCCCGACCACGGCCAGCAGCACCTGCCGGTGAACCGTACGGCCGCGGCCGCGGGCATCACCGCCGCGCATCTGGCGAGTTGGCGGCTGTCCGTGCGCGGACCGCGGCCGTACGAGCTGACGCTGCCTCAACTCATGGCACTGCCCCAGCGGTCCGTGGTGCTGCCGATCGCCTGCGTGGAGGGCTGGAGCAGGAACGCGCACTGGTCGGGCGTACGGATCAGGGATCTGCTCGACCGGGCGGGCGCCCCGCACGACGCACGGGTGCGTGTGGTGTCGCTCCAACAGCACGGCGCCTACGCGGTGATGGAGATGGGCCATCTGTACGCGCGCGATCCGCTGACCCTGCTCGCGCTGGGCCTGAACGGCTCCCCGCTCTCCCCCGACCACGGCTTCCCCGCCCGGATCATCGCCCCCAACCGGCCCGGCGTACTGCAGACCAAGTGGGTCACCCGACTGGAGGTGCTGACATGACGGCCGAGCGGCGAACGGAACCTGCGGGCGCTCCCGTTGACGGCCCGTGGCGCCTCACGGGCGGCTGGCGGGTGGTGCGTTACGGGCTCGGTGCGGCCGGACTCGCGGGTGTGGGCTTCGGTGCGTCGCTGCTGCTGTCGGACCCGCTGGTGCGCAACTGGCAGGGCCTGGCGCGGTGGTTGGCCGCCGCGGTCGTCCTCCACGACGGCCTGCTGGTACCGGCCGTGCTGGCGCTCGCCGCGCTGCTCGGCCCGCGGTGGCGCAGGCGGCTGCGCTGGCCGTTCGTCGTGGCGGGCTCGGTGACGGTGGTGGCGCTCCCCGTACTGCTGCGGCCCGGCGCGACCGCGAATCCGTCCGTGCTGCCGCTCGACTACCCGCGGGGCTGGGCGATCTCGGTGGGCGCGGTCCTGGCGATCGCCGTGGCGTGGAGCGCGGGGCGGTGGGCGCTGGACCGGAGGGGGCGACGGCGGGCGTCGGGGGCGCGGCGATCACCGGACTCCCCATAACTAATGGCATTGACGCGCCTTACCCATTAGAGTGAGCGGTGGCGGCAGCGAGCCGCCACCGACACGGGAGGCGTACGCGACCATGCCTGCACTGCAACTTCCCCGAGTGGCGCACCGGTTCACCGAGGTGGACGGCCTGCGGGTGTTCTACCGCGAGGCGGGACCCGCGGACGCGCCCGTACTCCTCCTGCTGCACGGCTTCCCGTCGGCCTCCCACCAGTACCGGCGGCTGATCGACGCGCTGGGCGGGCACTACCGGGTGATCGCGCCCGACTACCCCGGCTTCGGGCACAGCGACGCGCCCGCGACCGCCCCCTCGGGCGGCGGCTGGACGTTCAACGCGCTCGCCGACACCGTCGAGGGCTTCGTCCGCGCCCTCGGCCTCGACCGCTTCACCCTCTACGCCTTCGACTTCGGCGCCCCCGTCGGCTTCCGGCTGGCCACCCGGCACCCCGAGTGGATCGCGGGCCTGGTCGTACAGAACGGCAACGCGTACGAGGACGGCCTCAGCGAACTGGCCCGGGGCTTCGTCGCCGAGGCGCCGGAGGTGCCGGGGGCGGAGGAGCGGGTCCGCGGGCTGTTCACGCTCCCCATGACCCGCGGCCAGTACGAGGGCGGCACCTCGGACCCGGCCGCCGTCGCACCCGAGGGCTGGACCCTCGACCAGCACTTCCTCGACCTGCCGGGCCGCAAGGACATCCAGCGCGACCTGGCCTTCGACTACAAGAGCAATGTGGCGCTCTACGGGCAGTGGCAGGAGTGGCTGCGCGCGCACCGGCCGCCGCTGCTGGTGCTGTGGGGCACCGGCGACGCCTTCTTCACCGAGGCGGGGGCCAGGGCCTTCCTCCGCGACGTGCCGGACGCCGAACTGCGGCTCTTCCCGACCGGGCACTTCGCGCTGGAGGAGTACGTGGACGAGATCGCGCCGCTCATCGCGGACTTCCTGGACCGTACGTGGGCCGGGGCGGCGGCGCGGGGCGCGGCAGGAGTGGCCGCTCGCTGACGGCGGGCGCGCCGCGTGGCGGGTCCTCGGGGCCGGGGCCGTTGACGAGCACCGCGAACCGGCGGCCGTCGGCGGTCCACTCCTCGGCCACCGTCCATCCTGTCGCCCGCGCGGCGGCCCGGACGGCGGCCGGGCCGAGCCGCGCCCACGCGAAGTCGCGGCCCTGCCGCCCGTGACCGTCCTCCACCCGTACGGTCACCCGCTCGTCGACCTCGTGCGCCGCCGCCTCGGTGAGCAGCCGGCCGCCGGGCCTGACGATGCGGGCGACCCGTACGAGCAGGGCGTGCGGGTCGCCGCCGATCCCGATGTTGCCGTCGGCGAGCAGCGCGGTGCCCCAACGGCCCTCGGCCGGAAGCCGGTCGAAGACCGACCTCCGGAGCACCGCTCCCCCGGCCCCCTTCGTCCGCGCCACCGCCGCCGGACTCACGTCGAGCCCCAGCGCCGGCAGCCCGCGCGCGGCCACGGCGGCCACCAGCCGCCCGGGACCGCACCCGATGTCCAGCACCGCACCACGGCAGCGCCGCAGCAGCGTACGGTCCGCCGCGTCCGGCGGCGCACACCACCGCTCCACCTCCAACGGCAGCAGCCACCCGTCCTCCCGCCGCAGGAACAACGGCCCCCGCCCACTGGCGAGGGCCCGCGCGTAGGGGTCACCACCCCAGGCCGCGGCGGTCGCGACGGGCGCTGCGGTCGGTCGGCTGACCGGCGTCGACGTGGTCACCGGGCGGCGCCCGGGGTGGGGGCGGTCGCATGCCCGGCGGCGACCGGGGGTCCGTCGGCGGCGGGGTCGAATCCGCAGGCGGCGTCGGCCGGACGCGCGGCGAGCGGCGGTCGCGGGCGCGCAGGCGCCGTGACGCCCGCATGCCCCGCGGCGGCCGGGGGTCCGTCGGCGGCGGGGCCCGGCGCGTGGGCGGCTTCGATCGGTCGTGGGGGGAGCGGCGTGCGCGGGCGCAGTGCGCGTACGGTGGCGGCGAAGTGGGTGTGCGGTGCCAGGGCGGCGACCTCCTTGGCGTCGGACGGGGTGTCCACGTCGCGGAGGTGGGGGAGGTCGCGGACGCGGAGGCCCGCGGCGGTGAGGCGGGCGCGTTGCAGGGCGCCGGTGTCGGGGGTCGACATGGGGACGCCGAGCAGCAGGTCGGGGCGGGCCGGGGCGGCGAGTCCGAGCGCCCAGAAGCCGCCGTCGGCCGCGGGGCCGAACCAGGCGTCGCAGCCGTCCCACCCACCCGGGCCGAACACCGGCGCCAGCAGCGCGGCGGTGAGCTGCGGGGTGTCCATCCCGACGAGCAGCGCGGGCCCGTCGCAGCGCGCGAACGCCCCCGCCAGCCGCGCGTCCAGCCCACCCGCCGTCTGCGGCGCCACCTCGTAGCCGGGCGGCACCCAGTCACCGGGCGCACCGTCCAGCACGAGCAGCCGCCGTACCGCCGGAAGGTCGAGACCGACCGCCAGGGTGTCCCGCAGCGCCGCCTCGGCCAGCCGGGCCGCCTCGGCGGCACCGTACTCCGGCGTCAGCCGGGTCTTCACCCGCCCCGGCACCGGGGCCTTGGCGATCACCAGCAGCGTCGTCCCGCTCCCCCGCCTCACCGGGCCACGCCCGCCGCGGACGGCTCACGCAGGACGGCGCTCATGTCGCGGACGGCGTGCCAGGTGCCGCGCCAGGTGCCGGTCACCTTGGACCGGCCGGTCCGCGGGGCGTACGGCACCGGCGTCTCCTGGACGCGCCAGCCGGCGTCGGCGGCGCGGACCACCATCTGCAGCGGATAGCCGGAGCGGCGGTCGGTGAGGTCGAGCGAGAGCAGGGCGGTGCGGCGGGCGGCGCGCATCGGTCCGAGGTCGTGCAGGCGCAGGCCGGTGCGGCGGCGCAGCAGCCGGGCGAGTTGCAGGTTGGCCAGCCGGGCGTGCGGCGGCCAGGCCCGCGCGGTGGTGGGGCGGCGGCGCCCGAGCACCAGGTCGGCGGTGCCCGCGAGCACCGGCCCGGCGACGGCCGGGAGCAGTCCGGGGTCGAGCGAGGCGTCGCAGTCGCAGAAGCAGACGACCTCGGCGGTGGCGGCGAGCAGCCCCGCGTGGCAGGCGGCGCCGAAGCCGCGGACGGGCGCGTCCACGACGAGTGCCCCCGCGTCCGCCGCGATACGCGCGGACCCGTCGGTGGAGCCGTTGTCGACGACGATCGCCCGCCAGCCGGGCGGGACGCGTTCCAGCACCCAGGGCAGGGCCGCGGCCTCGTTGAGGCAGGGCAGGACGACGTCGACGGGAGCTGGCGGTGGCTTGGTCACGCACTTCACCCTACGGAGCCGGATCGGACATAACGGACGTCAGATCCTTACGAATCGCGGACGTCGCCGCCGCCCGGCGCCCGGCCCGGCGTCACTGTCCGTCGCGGGTGTCAGACTCGACTGCATGAGCAGCCCCAGCGTGCCCGCGTCCGCGCCGCCCCGTCGGCGGGTCCTCGTCGTGGACGACGACCCGACCGTCGCCGAGGTCGTCGCGGGCTATCTCGACCGGGCGGGATTCGCCGTGGAGCGGGTCGCGGACGGCCCGTCGGCGGTTACGCGCGCCGCCGCGCTCCGACCCGACCTCGTGGTGCTCGACCTGATGCTGCCCGGCATGGACGGTCTGGAGGTCTGCCGCCGGATCCGTGAGGGCGGGCCGGTTCCCGTCGTGATGCTCACCGCGCGTGGCGACGAGGACGACCGCATCCTCGGCCTCGAGGTCGGCGCGGACGACTACGTGACGAAGCCGTTCAGCCCGCGCGAGCTGGTCCTGCGCGTCGAGTCGGTGCTGCGCCGGGCGGGCAGCAGGCCCGACCCCGGCCCGTGGCTGCGCTCCGGGCCGCTCGCCCTCGACCCCGCCGCCCGCCGGGCGCTGCGGGACGGCGCCGAACTGGCCCTGACCATCCGTGAGTTCGACCTCCTCGCCTTCTTCCTCCGGCACCCGGGGCGGGTCCTCGGCCGGGAGGAGCTGATGCGGCGCGTCTGGGGCTGGGAGTTCGGCGACCTGTCGACGGTGACGGTCCATGTGCGGCGGCTGCGCGAGAAGGTCGAGGACGACCCGGCGCGTCCGCAGCTGATCACCACGGTGTGGGGCGTCGGCTACCGCTTCGACCCGGCGCAGTCGGGGACGGCGCAGGCCGCCGCCACCGCGGAGGCGGGTGGCGGCGATGCGTGATCTGGTGCTCATCGCCGCGTACGCGGCGCTCGGCGCGGCGGCGGCCGGGCTGCTCGGCGCTCTGGTGCTGCGGCTGCTGCGGCACCGGTCGGTGGCGCTGTCCCTCGCGGTGGTCGCCGTGGTGACGGTGGCCGCCATGCTGGCCGGGACGCTCTCGGTGGCCTGGGCGATGTTCCTGTCGGAGCACGACCTGGGTGTGGTCACCACGGTCTGCGCGATAGCCGCCGTGGTGTCGCTGGGCGTCACCCTCCTGCTCGGGCGGCGGGTCGTCGCGGGCAGCCGGGCGCTGGCCGCCGCCACCCGCGCCTTCGGGGACGGCGACCCCTTCGCCGCCCCGGCCTCCGCCCCGACGGCCGAACTGGCCGAGCTGGGCAGGGAACTGGCCGTCACCAGCGCCAAGCTGGCCGACTCCCGTGAGCGCGAGCGCGCGCTCGAGGCGTCCCGCCGCGAGCTGGTCGCCTGGATCTCGCACGACCTGCGGACGCCGCTGGCCGGGCTGCGGGCGATGACCGAGGCGCTGGAGGACGGCATCGCGGAGGACCCGCCGCGCTACCACAAGCAGATACGCGCGGAGGTGGACCGGCTCAGCGGGATGGTCGGCGACCTCTTCGAACTCTCCCGCATCCAGGCGGGCGTGCTCGCCCTCAGCCCGGCCCGGATGTCGGTCTACGACCTGGTGGGCGACGCGATCGCGGGCGCCAATCCGCTCGCCACGGAGCACGGTGTGCGGCTGGTCGGTGACACCGTCGAGCGGGTGCCGGTCGAGGTCGACGGCCGCGAGATGACGCGTGTGCTGGCGAATCTGCTGGCCAACGCGATTCACCGCACGCCGGCGGACGGCACCGTCGCCGTCTCCGCGCGGCGGGACCACGCGTCCGACTCCGTCGTGCTGTCCGTCACCGACGGCTGCGGCGGGATCCCGCCGGACGATCTTCCCCGGGTCTTCGACACCGGCTGGCGTGGGACCGGGGCGCGGACGCCTCCGGCGGGGGCCGGGCTGGGGCTCGCCATCGTGCGGGGCATCGTCGAGGCACACCACGGCCGTGCGGCCGTGCACAACGTCCCGGGGGGCTGCCGTTTCGAAGTCGTCCTCCCGACGGCGCCCAACTGAGCCTCCCGCTCCCCCCGGGGACGCTTGCGGAGGTCGTGCCCCGTAGGGGCGCGGGGAAGCACGCTGCGCTTGCGGAGGGCCTGTTTTTCAGGGGCGCGGGGAACTGCGCGACAAGCCCCCACCGGCCGGTGGTCCGAAGACAACGCGTCTGCCCCATTGGGGCCGGTGGTGACCTGCAGGAGCGCGACGGCTGGTCGCGCAGTTCCCCGCGCCCCTTCGGGGCACTACGGTGCCTGGACCAGCGCCGGGGTCGCGAAGGTGAGCGTCGCGGCGTCGGCGTTGGCGTCGAGAACCGCGGGCACCCCGAGGGGCAGGGTGAGCGTTGACGGGCAGTGGCCGAAGCCCATCTCCTCCACGACGGGGACACCGAGCCCGCCGAGCAGGTCGGCGAACAGCTCCCGCACCTTTTCGTAGGGGCCGCAGTCCTGCCATGAGCCGAGGACGACGCCCGCGACCCCGTCGAGCCAGCCGGAGCGCAGCAGTTGGGTCAGGATGCGGTCCAGCCGGTAGGGGTCCTCGCCGACGTCCTCCAGGAGCAGGATGCCGCCCGCGGCCGACGGTCTGGCGTACGGCGTGCCCAGATCCGCGGCGAGCAGGCTGACGCAGCCGCCGAGGGTGACGCCCGCGGCGGTGCCGGGCACCAGGGTGCGGGCGGTCGGCGAGGTCACGGTGAGCACGTCCTGCGGGGCGAACAGGGTGGTGCGCAGATGGTCCTGGGTGGGGCCGTCCTTGAGGAAGGTCAGCGCGCCCGCCATCGGGCCGTGCAGGGTGGCCAGGCCCAGCCGGGTGGCGAACGCCTCGTGCAGCGCGGTGATGTCGCTGTAGCCGACGAAGACCTTCGGGCCCGCGGCGCGCATCTCCTCCCAGTCGAGGAGGTCGACCATGCGCTGCACGCCGTAGCCGCCGCGGGCGCACATCACGGCGGCCAGCGAGGGATCGCACCACGCCCGCTGGAAGTCGTCGGCGCGGTCCCGGTCGGTGCCCGCGAGGTAGCCGGACGGGTGCACGTCGAGGACGTGCGGCAGCACCACCGGGTCGAGGTCCCAGCTGCGCAGGATGTCCAGGCCCGTGTCGAGGCGCTCGCGCGGCACCGGGCCGCTGGGCGACACGATGCCGATCCGGTCGCCCGGCACCAGCCGCCGGGGGCGGATCAGCGCGGGCACCGGCACCCCGACGAGGTCGGCGACGCGGTGCGGCGCGCCGTCGCCGGGGACGGGGCCGGTGGTGCCTGTCATGTGCTGAGCTCCAGGGGTGCGATGCCGTGCGGGGTGAAGCCGAAGACCTGGCCGTAGAGGGAGAGTTCGGCCTCCAGGCAGGCCGTCATGGTCTCCAGGCGGCGGAAGCCGTGGCTCTCGCCCGCGAAGGTGAGATAGGCGTGCGGGATGCCGCGTCCGGCGACCGCCGCGAGGAACCGCTCGCACTGGGCGGGCGGGCAGATCACGTCGTCCAGCCCCTGGAGCAGCAGGAAGGGCACGCTGATCCGGTCGCTGTGGTGGACCGGCGAGCGGTCCACGTAGCGCTGCGGCACCTCGTCGAACGGTCCGACCAGCGACTCCAGGTACTGCGACTCGAAGTCATGGGTCTCGCCGCCCTCCCGCGACCAGCCGCGCAGGTCGAGGATCGGGTAGCTCACGGTGCCGCAGGCGTAGGTGGTCGTGGTGGTCAGCGCGGCCGCGCTGGTCCAGCCGCCCGCGCTGCCGCCGCGGATCGCCAGCCGGTCGGGGTCGGCCGCGCCCTCGGCGACCAGTCCGGCGGCGACGGCGGCGCAGTCCTCCACGTCGACCACTCCCCACTGCTCGCGCAGCCGGTTGCGGTAGGCGCGGCCGTAGCCGGTGGAGCCGCCGTAGTTGACCTCGGCGACGCCGATACCGCGCGAGGTGAAGTAGGCGATCTCCAGGTCGAGCACCATCGGGGAGCGGCTGGTGGGTCCGCCGTGCACCCAGATCGCGTACGGCGCCGGGCCGTCGGGGCCGGGGGCCGCCGGGTTTCGCGGCGGGTAGATCTGGGCGTGCACCTCACGGCCGCCGGGCCCGGTGAAGGTGCGGGCGACCGCCTCGGGCACATAGGCGGGGTCCACCGTGTCGTGGTGGGCGCTCCCGATGACGCGGGTGCGGCCGGTCGCGGCGTCCAGCTCCACCAGTTCGTACGAGGTGCGGGCGCTCCCGCCGATGCCGATGACCCGGCTGCCGGTGGCGGCCAGCGTCGGGTTCCACTCGGTCCAGTGCCCGGGGGCGTCGGTGACCTCGCCGGTGGCGGTGTCGAGCAGGCCGAGCCGGGGCGCGCCCACGCCGTGCAGCACGGCGACCAGGCCGTGGTCGAGCGGCGCGAACCAGCGCTGCCCGAGCTTCCACAGCGGGCCGCCGAACTCCTCCTGCCGCGGGCACAGGTTGACGGCCTCGCCGGTGGCCGGGTCGACCCGGTGGAGGTTCCACCAGCCGGTGCGGTCGGTGGCGGCGAGCAGCGACCCGTCGGGCGCCCAGTCGACCTGGGTGACCGACTCCTCCGGGCCGCCGATGAGCGTACGGGCCGGGCCGAACACCCCGTCGGCGCCGACGTCGGCGATCCGCAGTTCCGTACCGTCCCAGGGCATCAGCGGGTGGTCCCAGGCGGTCCAGACGGCCTGGGAGCCGTCGGGTGACAGCCGTGGCCCGGTGACGAACCGGTGGGTGGCGGCGGTGAGTTCGCGTACCGCGCCGCGGTCGTCGGCGGCCGAGCCGTCGAGCGGGACGGCGGCGGGCACCCGGCGGACGTCGGTCGGACCCTCGCCGGTGAACTCCTCCAGCACGCCCCAGATCTCGCGGCGGTCCGCGTGCGGCGTCAGATCGGCCCAGCGCAGACCGCCGCCGATCGCGGACACCGGGGTGAGCGGCCACGGCGGGGTCTGCGGCTGGTCCGGGCGGAAGGCGTACAGCCGCTGGTCGGGGTGGTGCGCGAAGACGATCAGCGGTGCGCCGTCCACGATCGCGCCCGCCCAGGGGGTGCCGCCGTACTCGATGACGCGGCTGCGGACGTTCCAGGGTGCGGGCAGCGGGCACTGCTCGGTGCCGTCGGGCAGGCGGCGGACCAGTGCGCGGCGGCCGCCCTCCGCGGGGCGCGGCGCGGTCCACCACACGTCCTCGCCGACGAGCCCCACGTACTCGGGGCTGCCGTCGTGCGCGGCGGCGGTGGCGGCGTCGATCGGCGAGTCCCAGCCGCCGTGCCGTACGGGGTTCTCGGTGGTGGCGGTCATGACCGGGCCGCCGTCCCGCGCAGGAACCGGTCGAGGACGCGGACGCCGAAGTGCAGCGCGTCGACGGGCACCCGCTCGTCCACGCCGTGGAACAGGGCGTGGTAGTCGAAGCCCGGGGGCAGCTTGAGCGGGGAGAAGCCGTAGCCGACGATGCCGAGCCGGGAGAACTGCTTGGCGTCGGTGCCGCCCGACATGCAGAACGGCACCACGTGCGCCTGCGGGTCGAAGTGCTCCAGGGCCTCGCGCATCGCCGCGAAGCTGGCGGAGTCGACGGGCGCCTCCAGCGGCACCTCGCGGTGGTGGAACTCCCACTCCACGTGCGGCCCGGTGAGCGCGTCCATGGTCGCGGCGAACTCCTCCTCGCCGCCGGGCAGCATCCGGCCGTCCACGAAGGCGGTGGCGGTGCCGGGGATGACGTTCACCTTGTACCCGGCCTGCAGCATGGTCGGGTTGGCGCTGTTGCGGACGATCGGCTGCACCAGGGCGCCGGCCGCGCCGAGCTGTCCGATCAGGGTGTCGACGTCGTCCAGCGCGGCCTGGTCGGCGGGGACGCCGTAGAGGGCGGCCAGTTCGGTGAGGGCGGCCCGTACGGTGGCGGTGATCCTGACCGGCCATTCGTGGTCGCCGATCCTGGCGATGGCGGCCGCGAGGTGGCTGACGGCGTTGTCGCGGTTGACCTTGGAGCCGTGCCCGGCCTTGCCGGTCGCGGTCAGCTTCAGCCAGGCGGTGCCGCGCTCGCCCGCCGCGACCGGGTAGATCCGCAGGTCGTCGCGGGCGTGGAAGGTGTAGGCGCCGGACTCGCTGATGCCCTCGGTGCAGCCCTCGAAGAGGTCGGCGTGCTCCTTGGCCAGGAAGCCGGAGCCGTACGCGGCGCTGTCCTCCTCGTCGGCGGTGAAGGCGAGCACGAGGTCGCGCTCGGGGCGCTGCCCCGACCTGGCCCAGGCGCGGACGGTGGCCAGCACCATGGCGTCCATGTTCTTCATGTCGATCGCGCCGCGGCCCCAGATGACGCCGTCCCTGATCTCGCCGGAGAACGGGTGCACGCTCCAGTCGGCTGCCTCGGCGGGCACCACGTCGAGGTGGCCGTGGACCAGCAGCGCGGGCAGCGAGGGGTCGGCGCCCGGGATCCTGGCCACCACGTTGGCGCGGCCGGGGGCGGACTCCAGCAGCAGCGGCTCGATCCCGGCGTCGGAGAGCCGCTCGGCGACGTACTCGGCGGCGGGCCGCTCGTTTCCTTCGCCGCCGCCGCGGTTGGTGGTGTCGATACGGATGAGGTCGGAGGTGAACGTGACGACCTCGTCGAGCGCCTGGGCGTCGACCGTCCCGTCCTCCGGCGGCAGCGACTCCCGCTGCCCGGGAAACGCCTCGACGGACTGCTCAGCCATACTGCTCCTCCACCGCCTGCGACACGAGTGTGGTGACCGCCTTGAAGGCCCTGATCGCCTCGTACATCGTCGGCAGTGTGTAGGCCACCCGCCGCTCTCCGGACCGTGCCACGCCGGGCACCACGCACGCGGCGCCGACGAGGTGGGCCGCGTCGAACTCCAGCTCCACCGTGAAGGGACCGGCCTGCACCGGCTCGTGGCGGACCGCGAGCGAGGCGGCCTCCTTGGCCGCGGCGCGGATGTCGGCGGCGGTACGGGCCGGCGGCCGGCAGACCGCCGCGTACCGCGACACGTAGTCCTTGACCGCCACCGTGCGGGCCTGCGGGGCGTACCCGCCCTCGCCGCGGGCGTCGGTGCCCGTCCTGTCGTCACCGGTCACCAGCACCACGGGGACGCCGTACTCGGCGACGACCAGGGCGTTGAGGCGGCCCTCGCTGGCCTGCACCCCGTTGACCCACACGCCGGTGATGGAGTTGGCGAGGTAGGTGTGGGCAAGGACGCCCTCGGTGCCCGCGCCGGTGTGGTAGCCGATGAAGGCGATGCCGTCGACGTCGCCGTGCTGGACGCCTTCGACCATCGAGAGGTCCTTGTGGCGGCCGGTGAGCATCTCGGCGCGTTCGTCGAGTTTCTCCAGCAGCAGGTTGCGCATCGTCCAGTGCGCCTCGTTCACCAGCACCTCGTCGGCGCCGCCGTCGAAGAAGCCTTCGACGGCGGCGTTGACGTCCGAGGTGAACATATGGCGGCAGCGCTGCCACTGCTCGCTGCCGGGCAGCACGTCGGCCGGCCAGGTCACACCGGTCGCGCCCTCCATGTCCGCGGAGATCAGGATCTTCATGGCACGTCACGTTACGCGGCGGCCGCAGCGGGCACCAGGGCCGCCCGTGCCCTGTGGACAACTTCAGTGGTCTAGACCTGTGGACAATGCCGCGAACCGGCCGTCACCAGCGGTTTTTCAGCGCGCGGCCGGGCCCGCCACCAGCCATTTGGACGGCACCTCGACGAAACCGCCGTCCGCCGCCGGTTCCGTGGTGACCAGCGGCTGGTCACCCTGCGCCAGCAGTTCGAGGCCGGCCGCGCGGAAGTAGCCGGCCACTGCGGCGTCCGCGACCTCACCCGGCGCGATGCCGTGCGAGAAGATCGCGGCCAGCTTCGGCGGCGGCCCCGCCGGTCCCTGCGCGAGGCCGAGCAGCACACCCTTGGCGGCCTCGGCCAGCTCCACCGCGAACACCCGGCCGCGGCTGCCGGTGAGCGCGGCGATGCCCGCGGTCAGCCCGGCCCGGTCGCCCGGCTCGCACTGGTGCAGCACACCGCGCATGTAGACGTTGGCGTCGCCGATCTCGGCGTGCAGCGCGCGCACCTCGTCGGTGTCCACCGCGTCCAGCCGCAGGTACTCCGCCCGCCCGTGCGGGTCGTCGCGCCGGGCCCGCTCGATGGCGGCGCGCGCCAGGTCCACCCCGACCACCCGCGTGTACTGCCCCGCCAGGAAGCGGGTCTGGGTGCCGTTGCCGCAGCCGAGGTCGACCACCGGCAGCCCGGGGTCGAAGTGCTCGGCGAAGTGCGGCAGATGGCTCGCCGCCGTCAGCGCGGGGTCCGCGTCCCACAGGACACCCCCGGGCTCCGGCGGAGCGTCCTCCCAGAAGCTCTCCCACGACCGCTCGTAACCGCTGGACACCTTCATGCGCAGTCACCACTCCCCAGGACAGTGAACGTACGAAACCGGGCGCGCCCGCCACGCGCGCCGCGAACAGGCCGCCCCCGCGGCGGCCTCAGTGCCGGCGCCGGGGCAGCGGCTGCTCGAACCAGACCGTCTTGCCGTGCGCGGAGCGGCTGGTGCCCCACTCCCTGGCCAGCCTGCTGACGATCCGCATACCGCGGCCGCCCTCGTCTTCGGGTCCGGCGCTGAGCAGCACCGGTACGGAGTGGTCGTCGTCGGACACCTCGCACAGCAGGGCGCCCGCGCGGACCAGCCGCAGCCCGACCCTGCGGGTGTGCGCGTGCCGTACCGCGTTGGTGACGACCTCGCCGACGAGCTGCTGCGCGGTCTCGGCGATCTCCGCCAGGTCCCAGCGCAGCAGGGTGTCGCGGACCAGGCCGCGGGCCCGCGCCACCTCGCGCGGGTCGAGGTCCAGCTCCCAGACGGCGACGTCCTCGCGCGGGATGCCATTGAGCCTGGCCATCAGCAGGGCCACGTCGTCCTTGCGGCCGCCGCGCGGGTTGAGGGCGCGGATGATGGTGTCGCAGGCGTCGTCCATCGACGCGGCCGGGTGCGCGGCGCTCTCGCAGAGCGCGGCCAGACCGGCGCCGATGTCCTGGCCGCGGACCTCGACCAGCCCGTCGGTGCACAGCACCAGCCGGTCACCGGGCGAGACCGGTACCCGTACCGTCTCGAAGGGCACACCGCCGACGCCCAGCGGCGCGCCGGTCGGCACGTCGAGCAGTTCGCTGCGGCCGTCGGCGGCCCGCACCAGGACCGGCGGGATGTGCCCGGCGTTGGCGATCAGCAGATCCGACTCGACCGGGTCGTAGACCGCGTAGAGGCAGGTCGCCAGGTACTGCTCGCCGAGCCGCTGAGCCAGGTCGTCCAGATTGCGCAGCAGCTGGGCGGGCGGCATGTCGAGCCCGGCCACGGTCTGCACGGCGGTACGGAACTGGCCCATCATGGCGGCGGAGTTCAGCCCGTGCCCCATCACGTCGCCCACGACCAGCGCCAGCCGCGACCCCGGCAGCTTGATGGTGTCGAACCAGTCGCCGCCGACCCGGCCGAGCCGGGTGCCGGGCAGATAGCGGGTCGCCACGTCGCAGCCGGGCATCCGCGGCGCGATGTGCGGCAGCATGCTGTCCTGGAGGGTGTCGGCGACGTTCTCCTGGTACGTGTACATGCGGGCGTTGTCGAGGACGAGCCCGGCGCGGGCGGCCAGTTCCGCGCCCGTGACGCGGTCCATGTCGTTGAAGACGGGCCGCTCGCGGTGGCGCAGCAGGATCATGAAGCCCAGCACCACGTCCCGCGCCTTGAGCGGGACGACCAGCATCGACCGGTGGGTGATCAGCGGGCTGATGTCGCGCTTGGGGAACTGCGCGGCGATCGCGTTGCCCATCTCCTCGCTGATCCGCGGCACCAGGACCGGGTCGCCGGTGGTCATGCACTGGAAGAACGGGGTCTGCGCGGGGAACGGCATCGACTCGCCGACCGGCACCACGTCGTCCCAGCGGCCCGGCTCGTCGGTGTGCTCCACGGCGACGCGGTACCACATGGTGGTGACATCGGGCGGGCCGTCGGGGAAGCCCTCACCGGCCAGCACCTGCTCGCGCAGATAGGTGCCCGCCACGTCCGTGAAGCGCGGCACCACGGCGGCGCTGACCTCCTGGATGGTCCTGGCCAGGTCCAGGGAGGTGCCGATCCTCCCGCTGACCTCGTTGAGGAACTCCAGGTGCTCGCGGACCGCGGCGTACTCCAGGTCGGGCGCCAGGTCGTCCTCGGACACCGAACCCGGGTCGACAGCCGCGGCCGCCTCGGCCGCGCGCCGCCTGGCGAGCCGCTCGACGCGGCGGGGCACGCCCCAGTCGGGGGTGACCGGCACCCGGTCGTGCCGGCTGATCTCCAGGACGGGATAGCCCAGTTCGAGCACCTGCGCCACGATCCGCGCGCTTTCCAGCGGATTCATGCTGGGCAGGATCTCCGGGAGCCGGCGGGCGAGCCCTTCGGAGCCGGGGAACTCGGTGTGCAGGGCGAAGCCGGGGGCAATGCGTTCGAATTCGGCGAGCGGCCCTTCGGCGTCCTCACCCGCGGTCACCGCCGGGGGCTGGAGCCGCGCGGCGTCGGCGGCGAGCACCAGCAGCCGCTCGGGGCCCGGTCCCACCAGCGGATACGCCCACCACAGCACGTCGACGGCGGTACGGTCGGCGCTCCTCGTGCCGTCACCGGCCTGCGCGGTGTCCGTGGCGTGGTCGAAGAGCCTGGCCCGTCCGGCCGAGGGGTAGGAGCTGCCGCCCGCCAGCGAGGACTCCAGGTCGGGGCCCAGGACGTCCTGCCGCGGATACGCCGCACCATGGTCGCTCTCCGTCAGGACGCCGCCCACGGGTAACAGGTCCACCGCCGCCCGTCCGACGGCCTCCTCCCTGGTGCAGCCGAACAGCCTGCGCGCGCCCGTGCTCCAGTGCGACACCAGCCCGGCCGCGTCCACGACGATCACCGCGAGCGGGATACGTCCGGACGTCCCCGGCGCGATACGGCGGTCCATCGCGGACTCGGCTCCTTCCTCCGGCTGCCGCGGATCCCCGCCGTTCCGGTGCGGACCACCCGTCCGGCGCAAGATCTGCGTTGCCGTAACCACGGTACGACCGCAGGGTGGACGGAGGGAGGCAAAGCACGAATCCGGGCGCACGCCCGCGCGCGAGCAACCAAACCGGCCGTGCTAGCGTCCAAACCCTCTGTTCGAACTCCGTGCGTCGTAAGAGTTCGACCCCTCAGCCGGAAGGGATGCCGGCCGGGGCTACTCCGCATCCGCGACCGGAACGAGGCCACGTGACCACCTGGCAGCCTGCGCGCTGGACCGCCTTGAGGGGGCCAGGGGCCCTTTTCCGGCGCGTGGACCTGCGGCACCCCGTCGTGGTGGCGACGGCCGCGGCAGCGGTGCTGCACATCGTCTGGGCCTACTTCCTGGCCAGGGACTCCGGCGACATGGCCGCGCAGTACGCCTGGACGGACTTCATACGTGCCCACCCCTCCGCCTCTTACAACCTGTCCTGGTACGGCGGTCTGCACCCGGCCTCGTACAGCATTCTGTCGCCGTACATCATGGCCGGGCTGGGGGTGCGGACCACCGCGGTGATAGCGGGCACGCTGTCGGCGACGACCGCCGCGCTGCTCCTGGTGCGGTCCGGAATACGGCGTCCCATGGTGCCGGTGCTGTGGACGGTATTCGCTCTTTGGTGTGATGTCGTCTCCGGCAGGGTGACGTTCGCGCTGGGCATGCTCTTCGCCCTGGTGGCCACGGTGCTGCTGTTCCCCGCCGAGCGGACCGTACGGGGCCGCCCGCAGCGGCTCGTGGGCGCCGCCTGCCTCACCGCCTTCGCGACGATGTGCAGCCCCGTGGCGGGCCTGTTCATGCTCGTGGTGGCGGCGGCGATGTTCCTGACCGGGCGGCACAAGGAGGCCTATCTGCTGGCCGCCGCGCCGCCCCTGGTGGTGGGCGCCACCTCGCTCCTCTTCCCGTTCTACGGGGTTCAGCCCTTCAACTGGTACTTCGCGATCATCCCGTTCGCGATCGCCGTGGTCAGCGCCGTGGTGATGCCCCGGCAGTGGCGCTCGATGCGGGCGGGGTCCTGGGTGTACGCCCTGGGGGTGCTCCTCACCTGGGTCATCCCTTCACCCATTGGAAGTAACGTCGAGCGCCTCGCGCTGCTCTTCGGCGGCACCCTGCTGCTGGTCATCGCGATGGGCAGCACCTGGGGCAGCCGCAGGACGCTGGCGCTGTGGCTGGCCTTCGCCGGTGTCGCGGCCTGGCAGATCACCAAGCCGATCGTCGACCAGGTGAACACCTCCGCGGTATCCGCGACGATCAAGCACGCGGCCCCGCTGATCACCGAGCTGCGCCACGTACGGGCCGACCGCGGCCGGGTCGAGGTCGTCCCGCTGCGCTCGCACTGGGAGGCGTCGGGCCTGTCCCCGTACGTCAACCTGGCACGCGGCTGGAACCGGCAGGCGGACGTCGAGCGGAACGCGCTGTTCTACGACGGCACGCTGACCGCCGACAGCTACCGCGACTGGCTGCGCCGCTGGAGCGTGAACTACGTCGTGCTGCCGTCGGACCAGCCGGACGGCGCGGCGGTGCGCGAGGCGAAGATCGTGGCGGCGGGGCAGTCCTGGCTGCGCCCGCTGTGGAAGGACCCGCACTGGCAGGTCTTCGAGGTCAGCGGTGCCGATCCGATGGCCGACCCGCCCGCCGTGGTGGACCAGGCCGGTCCCGCGGAGCTGACGGTGACGATGCCGGTCCCCGGCTCGACCCTGCTGCGCATCCCGTGGTCGCCGGTGCTGGGCATCGAGGGCACCAGCGACAACAAGCACGGCTGCCTCACCCAGGACGGCGACTGGACCCGGCTGTACGCGCCGAAGCGCGGCACCTACCGGATCGGCGGCAGCTACGCGGTGATCCGGGGCACCCAGTGCCCCAAGAACGAGACGAAGACGAGGAACCAGGAGGGGTAGCGGGCCGGGGCGGTGCGCGCCCCCGCCCCGGCTCCCCGTTTCACCCGTTCGGCCCAGCCCGCGGCGGATCCTACGGGGCGGCGGCGCCCCTCTCAGTCGGCGTGGCCGAGCTGGAGGTCGCGCTCGGTGCGACCGCCGCCCGCGACCTGCAGGACGGTGGCGACCGGCGGGTAGCCCGCGGCGATCACCGTGTACTCACCGGCGGCGAGGTCGACGAAGCGGAAGTGCCCGTCCGCGCCGGTGATCACCGAGTCCACGACGTTGCCGCCCGCGTCGAGCAGGGTGACGCGGGCGTCCTCCACCAGCCGCCCGCCGGTCGCGCGTACGGTCCCGCGCAGCATCGCGCCGCCCGCCAGCTCCACGTCCTGCCGGGTCTCCCTGGCGGCCTGGACCGACACCGGGAGCGCCGCGGGCCGGAAGGCGGTCGCGGTGGCGGCCAGGGTGTACTCCCCCGCCACCAGCTCGGCCAGTACGTACACCCCCTCGCGTCCGCTGCGGGCCGACGCGACCACGTCGCCGCGGACGTCGGTGAGGGTGACGATGGCGTCCCTGACCGGGGTGCCGTCCGCGGTGCGCACCGCTCCCGCGAGGCGTCCCGCGCCGCCGAGCACCACGTCCAGCTCGACCGGGCGGTCCCCCACCGTGACGCTCACGGCCTGCGGCTGGTGGCCGCCCGCGGCGGCGATCAGGACGTAACTGCCGCTGCCCGGCGTGCTCAACGCGTACCGCCCGTCGTCGGTGGTGGCGCCGCGGCCGATCTGGCGCCCGGCGATGTCGATCAGGGTGAGGGCGGCGCGGCCCACGGTGCTGCCGTCGGAGTGCTGGACGGTGCCGCAGACCGGGATGCCGCCGATGTGCGCCCGCCGGGCGCCGGGGAAGCCCCCGTCGGTGCCGTCGGCGGCCCCTGTGCCGTCCACGCCGCCGCCGAGGCCGCCGAGGCCACCGGCGCGGCCTGAGCCGCTTGTGCCGTCGAAGGGCCGGAGGGTGTCGCTGCGGGCCGCCCCGGGGGCGGTGGCGCCGTCGAAGGACGGCGGGGAGGCGGGACCGGACTGGGACACCAGGGGTTTCTCCTTGAGGAGGAAGGCGAAGAGGAAGCCGAGGACGAGCACCGGCACCAGGTAGAGGAAGATCCGCGGCATCGCGTCGGCGTAGGCGTGGATGTAGCCGTCGCGTACCGGCGCGGGGAGCGTGCGGACCAGTTGCGGGGTGACCGACTGGGGGTCGGGCAGCCGGGCGCCGTGCGGGAGTTCGACGGCGAGGCGCTTGGTGAGGCGGTTGGCGAAGAGCGTGCCGAAGACGGCCGCTCCGACCGAACCGCCGATCTGCCGGAAGTAGTTGTTGGCGCTGGTCGCCGAGCCGATGTCGGCGGGCCGCACCGAATTCTGCACGGCGAGCACCAGTACGGGCAGCACCATGCCGATGCCGAGGCCGAGCACGGCCATGTACACGCTGTACTCGGCCCGCGGGGTGTGCTCGCCCAGCCGCGACAGCAGCCACATGCCGACCGCGGAGAGGGCGCCGCCGAGGATCGGGAAGATCTTGTAGCGCCCGGTGCGGCTGATCAACTGCCCGCCGACGATGGAGGCGAGGACCACGCCGAGCATCATCGGCAGCATGAGCAGGCCGGAGCCGGTGGCGCTGGCGCCGTCCACCATCTGCAGGAACGTCGGCAGATAGCTGGCCGCACCGAACAGGGCGACGCCGACGACACCGCCGATGAGGGCGGTCGTAGTGAACACGCCGTCGCGGAACAGCCGCAGCGGGATGATCGGTTCCGCCGCGAAGCGCTCGACCACGACGAAGAGCGCCCCGCAGACCACCGCGCCGGCGCCGAGCCCGAGGATCTCGCGGGACCGCCAGCCGTACGTCGATCCGCCCCAGGTGGTCAGCAGCACCAGGCAGGTGGAGCCCGCGGCCAGCAGCAGCGCGCCGGCGACGTCGAGCCGGGGCCGTACGCCCGGCCTGGGCAGCCGCAGCACCATGCTGATGACGATCAGGGTGGCGAGGCCGAAGGGCACGTTGACGGCGAAGCACCAGCGCCAGGAGGCGTGGTCGGTGAAGAAGCCGCCGAGCAGCGGCCCGGCGACCGAGGCGAGGCCGAAGGCGGCGCCGATCAGGCCCATGTAGCGGCCGCGCTCCCGCGGCGGCACGATGTCGGCCATGATCGCCTGCACGCCGATCATGAGGCCGCCGCCGCCGATGCCCTGGACGGCGCGGAAGGCGATCAGCTCGTCCATGGTGCGCGACCAGGCGGCGAGCGCGGAGCCGACGACGAAGACCAGGATGGCGAACTGGAAGACCACCTTGCGGCCGAGGAGGTCGCCGAGCTTGCCGTAGATGGGCAGCCCGATGGTGGACGCCAGCAGGTAGGCGGTGACGACCCAGGACATCTTGTCGAGGCCGTGCAGCTCGCCGACGATCTTCGGCAGGGCGGTGGCCACGATCATCTGGTCGAGCGCGGCGAGGAGCAGCGCCAGCATCAGGCCGAGGAAGACCAGTCTGACCCGGCGCGGGGTGAGGTCGGCGGCGGGTCCGGAGGGGGGTTCAGGGGGGCCGCCCGGCTCCCCGGGCACCGATGCCGCCGGATCCTCGATCAGCGTGCTGCCACCCACTGTCACTTCCCTCGCCACTCCCGCCTCGCCTGCCTCGCCGCCGATTTCCCGCATTAGGCGACAACGACGGGCAAGCGCGGTGATTCTCAGGAAGTAGGCGAAACCACCCGTTCGTGTGGGGTGTTCACCGCGTGTACGGGCATCACGGCCGCGAGAACGGCGTCATGGCAGTGCGGGCGTCACGGGCGTACGGGCGTCACCGCGGTGCGGGCGGCGGGCCGACCGAGCCGCGGGGCTGGGAGGTCGGGGGCAGCACCTTGCGCCGGCTGCGCCTGCCCCCGCTGATCGCCTTGACGGTGCGTTCGATGACCAGGTCCACCAGCAGCTCCACCGGCCAGCGGTAGGTGGACAGCGGCGGGGTCAGCAGCCGGGACAGCGGATGGTCGTCGTAGCCGACGACCGAGATGTCGTCGGGCACCGACATGCCCAGTTCGCGGGCGCCCGAATAGACGCCGTACGCCATCGAGTCGGCCATGCACAGGAAGGCGGTCGGCGGTTCGGGCCCGGTGAGCACCGCGCGGGCGACGGCCGCGGAGCCGTCCAGGTCGTGCGGCGAGCGGTGCAGGGTGACGTGCAGCCCCAGCCCGTGGGCGACCCGGTCGGCGACCAGTTCGGCGGGCCGGTCGGGTGTGGTCAGGCCGCCGGGGGTCATGACCGCGATCCGGCGGTGGCCGTACTCGGCCAGCCCGTGCAGCGCGTCGGTGATCCCGGCTTCGTTGTCGAAGACGACCTCCGCGTGCGCGCTGGCGCCCGGCAGCCCGTCGCCGATGGAGATGAGGACGGTGCGCTGGGCGACGTCCGCCCAGTGCGCGGCCATCGGGTCGACCGGCAGCACGATGAGCGCGTCCACGCGCTGGTCGGCCAGTTGGGAGGCGAGTGTCGCCTCCAGGGCCGCGTCGTTGGACGCGTCGACGATCAGGGCGTGGCGGCCGACTTCGAGCAGCGCGCGGCCGAGCGCGGCCGCGGTGCCCTGCTGCCAGACGTCGGTGAGCGACCGGCAGAGCACGCCGATGTAGTCGGTGCGGCCCGAGGCGAGCGCGCGGGCGATGGGATCGGCCTGGTAGCCGAGGCGTTCGGCCGCTTCCCGTACGCGCTGCTGGGTCTCCGGCGGCACCTGCATCCCCCGCAGCGCGTAGGACACCGTGGCGACGGACAGCCCGGTCTCCTCAGCGACGTCGCGCTGGGTGACGCGCGGTGGACGATTCGGCACGCCGTCAGTCTAGCCATCGGCGGTTGCCGTCTTGACGGGAAGTCCGGTGAAGCGCTTCACTGAGGCGCATCACTGATGCGTTTCAGTGAAGCGCTTCACCGCAGAGAGGGGACCATGTCAGAGCAGGGTGCGACCGATGTCCACCAGCACCTGTGGCCGACCGCCTTCATCGAGGAGCTGCGGGCCCGCGACCGGCCGCCCTTCCTCGACGGCTGGACCCTGCACCTGGCCGGTGAACCGCCGTACGAAGTGGCGCCGCGGGACCACGACCCGGTGCTGCGGGCCGGACTGGACCCGGAGTTGCGGCGGATCGCGCTGTCGCTGTCCAGTCCGCTGGGCATCGAGTCGCTGCCTCCCGACGAGGCCGCCCCGCTGCTGGACGCGTGGCACTCGGGGGTGCTGGAGCTGCCCGAGCCGTTCGCCGGCTGGGCCTCCGCGCACCTCACGGAACCGGACACCGGCGGTCTCGCCGCCCTGCTCTCCGGCCGGTTGATCGGCCTTCAGGTGCCGGCGACCGCGCTGGCCACCCCGCGGGCGCTGGAGCGGCTGGCGCCGCTGCTCGCGGTCGCGGAGGCCGCGGGCAAGCCGGTACTCGTCCACCCGGGCCCCGAACCCGCGGCGGCGGAACCGCTGCCCGCCTGGTGGCCCGCGGTGGTCGGGTACGTGGGTCAGCTCCAGGCGGCCTGGTGGTCGTGGCACCTGGCGGGGCGGGCGCTCCTGCCGGCCTTGCGGATCTGCTTCGTGGCGGCGGCGGGCCTGGCCCCGGTGCACCACGAGCGGATGGCCATGCGGGGCGGCGGGCCGCTCCGGCCCGACCCCGGTGTCTTCGTGGACACCTCCTCCTACGGCCGCCAGGGGCTGGACGCCGTGGTCCGGGTGCTGGGCATCGACGCCCTCGTCCTGGGCAGCGACCGGCCGTACGCCACACCGACCGACCCGTGCATGGGCGCGGCGGCGGAGTTCGCCGTCCGCGTCCGCAATCCGCTCCACCTCATGGAAGGGGTTCGACCGTGACCACCGCTACGACGTCTCCCGAGGCCACGACGGCTCCCGAGGACCTTGACTCCGCCCCCGTCGGCCACGCCGAACCCTGGCGTGAGGTCCGCGCCTCCGTCACGCTCGACACCCTCCCGGAACGGGACCTCGACAAGCGCGAACTGCTGGAGCTGGCCTGCTCGGTGGCCGGGAACAGCGACCTGTGGCGGCAGCACGTCGTCTTCGACGGCGACCAGCGGCACTACGTCTCGCTGCACCGCGACGCCCATGTCGACGTCTGGGTGCTGTGCTGGACGCCGCAGAGCGACACCGGCTGGCACGACCACGACATCTCCTCGGGCGCCGTCGCGGTGGCCGAGGGGACGCTCGTCGAGCACAACCTGGCCGTGGACGTGCCCAGTCTGGCCACCGAGGTCCCGGCCGGGCAGGTCTACAGCTTCGGCCCCGACCACATCCACCGGCTCACCGGGCGCGACCCCGGCAGCGTGTCGATCCACGCCTATTCGCCGCCGCTGTGGCGGATGGGGCAGTACGCGGTCAGCCGTACCGGCATCCTGCGCCGTACCTCCGTGTCGTACGCGGACGAACTGCGCCCGCTCGACGACATGGCCTGAGCGCGGTGCTCGGACCGGGTCGCCGGCGGGCGGCAGCGGTTCGCGTACGGCCGGCCCGAGATGTCCGGGCCGGGGGGTGAGGGGCCTCAGCTGGTCTTGGCGAGGTCCCCGATCTCCTTGAGGTGGTACTTGGCCGCGGTCTCCTTGGTGACGACGATGGCGTCCCGGTCCTCGGCCGTCGACTGGTCGAGGACGATGAGCGGGGCCGGAGTCGCCTTCTGCAGCGCCGTGTAGACGTCGGCCGAGGTCGCCGCGGTCGACGTCTTGTCGAAGTACTGCAGCAGCACGCCGCTGTACTCGGGGATGAGGTCGATCGAACCGTCCTTGAGACCGGGGATGTAGGTCTCACGGCTGCCGATGTTCAGCTTGGTGCTGATCTTGGCGCCCTGGTCCCGTAGTGCCTCGGCGTAGATCTGCGCGAGGACCACGTTCTCCTGGAAGTTGGCCGAGCCGACCGTGATCGACACACCGGAGGCGGCGGTGCCGGGGGTGTCCAGGCCCTGCGCCTTCAGCCACTCCTTGGCGACCTTGGCCGGGTCCTGCTTGTCGGAGATGACCTTGGTGTCCAGGTCCGCGAGCCCGGTGGTGTCGAGCTTGTCGGAGACCGCCTTGAGCGTGGACTTCACACCCGGGGTGGCCTTGGCCTTGGTGATCAGCGGCAGCACGTTCTGCGCCGCGTAGAGGCTCTTGGGGTCGTCGAGGACGACGAAGCCGTTCGCCTTTATCGAGGGGTCGGTGGTGAAGATGTCGCCGGCGTCGATCTGGCCGTTCTTCAGGGCGTTGATGGTCAGCGGGCCACCGGCGTCCAGCGACTTGTACGTGCCGAAGACGACGTTGTACGTCTTCTTCAGGCCGGGCAGACCGTCGACACGGGTCTTCAGCTCCGGTGGGCCGCCCATCGTCAGCTTGCTGGCGACGGTGGCACCGCCGCCCGTACTACTGGACGAGCCGCCGCTGGTACTCGAACTGCCACTGCTGCCGCTGGCTCCGCAGGCGGCGAGAGCCAGTGCCGAGGCTCCGGCGAGGGCGAGCGTGGCCGCTCGCTTCGCGACGCGGTTCATGGTGTCTCCTTTTCGGTGGTCAACGTGAGCAACATGATCAGTGAGAAGGTGTGTTCCCGGGTGGCGCCGCGTCATACTGCCGCGGCTTGCGGCGGGGCGCCCGCGGTTTTCTCCGCCTCGGTCACGGCGGCCCCGACGGGACCCGAGGTCGACTTGCGGGAGAAGCGGCCGGACACGCCCCTGGACACCGCGAACCGCTGGGCGAGGGAGAGGGTGACGTCGACGGCGACCGCCAGCAGCGCGACGAGCAGCGCCCCGGCGTCCCGCATCGCGTGGTCCTGGCTGGCCTGGCCGTCGTAGACGAAGCGGCCGAGACCGCCGAGACCGAGGTACGCGGCGACCGTCGCGGTGGCGATCACCTGGAGGGCGGCGCTGCGGAACCCGGAGAAGATCAGCGGCAGCGCGTTGGGGAACTCGACCTGGCGCACCACCTGTCCGCCGCGCATCCCCATCCCGGCCGCCGCGTCACGCACCGCCGGATCGACGTTCTCGACACCGGCGTACGTGCTCGACAGGATCGGCGGGATGGCCATCAGCACCAGCACGGTCTCGGTCGGGATGAGATACGGGGAGCTGCCCCGGCTGTGGATGTGCGGCGAGAGCGCCACGTACAGCAGGATCAGCAGGCCCACGACGGGCAGGGCGCGCACCGCGTTGGCCGTGGAGATGATCCACCTTCCCCGGCCGGTGTGGCCGATGAGCAGTCCCGCGGGCAGTGCCAGCACCAGGGCGATCGCCAGGGCGATCAGCGAGTAGACCAGATGGGACCTGAGCTGGTCCAGGATTCCGCCGCTCATGGTCCAGTTCAGCGGATCGTTCAGCCACTTGATCATGCGCCCTTCACCGCCCTGCGCCACGGGGTCGTCAGCCAGTTCGCCAGCACGACCAGGCCGTCGAGGGCCAGGGCGAGCAGCACGCACAGCACGATGCCGAGCGCGATCGGCGGGTAGTACGGTCCGTCGACCGACAGTTGGAAGCCGGTGGTGAACAACTGGCCCAGTTCGGGGACGCCGATGGTGCCCGCGACGGCCACCAGGGAGACGTTGGCCACCACCGCGACCCGTACGCCGGAGGCGATCACCGGGACGGCCAGCGGCAGTTCCACCTTCGTCAGCCGCTGCCGCCGGGTCAGGCCCATCGCGGTCGCGGCCTGTGCCACGTCCTCGGGCACCGCGGCGAGCCCGTCGGCCACGACGCGGACCAGCAGCGCGACGGTGTAGACGGTCAGCGCCACCGCCACGTTGATCGGGTCGAGGATCTGGGTGCCGATCAGGCCCGGCATCGAGACGAAGAGCGCGATCGACGGGATGGTGTAGAGCAGCCCGGTGACGGTGATCAGCGGCGGGTACGCCCACTTGTGGCGGTTGGCCAGCCAGCCGAGCGGCAGCGAGATCAGCAGGCCCAGCACGATCGGCAGGGTCGACAGCCAGGTGTGGTACCAGAGCCAGTTGAGCACGTCGTGCTGGTGGTCGCTGAAGTAGCTGAACATCTTCCAGGGCGAGGAGTCGGAGCCGGCGAGGCCGGTGAGGCGGCCCGTCACTGCGCGCCGTCCTTCACCAGGGCGTCGCCGTCCGGCCGCGGCCCGGCCGCCAGGCGCTGCTCCTCGATCTTCGCCAGCACCTGCGAGGCGGTGACGGTGCCGAGCAGCCGTCCGTCCTCGTCGACCACGACACCGCGGCCGCTGGGCGAGGACAGCGCGGCGTCCAGGATCTCGCGCAGGGTGCCGCTCTCCACGGCGAGGGTGCCGCCGAGGTTGAGCCCGCCGGGGGTCACCTCCGCGGAGGCGTCGCCGTCGCCGTCGACACGCAGCCAGCCCTGCGGCTGGGCGTCGTCGTCCGTGACGAGCACCCAGCCGTCCTCGGCGTGGTCCCGGGCGCGGCCGAGTTCCCAGCCGACGCGTGCGGTCTTCTCGGAGTGCAGCGGCATGCTGCCCGCGCCGGCGAAGCCGAGTGCGCGGTAGCCGCGGTCACGGCCGACGAAGCCCGCCACGAAGGCGTCCGCGGGCTTGGACAGCAGCTCGGCGGGGGAGGCCAGTTGGGCGAGGTGGCCGCCGACCCGGAGCACGGCCACCTTGTCGCCGAGCTTGATGGCCTCGTCGATGTCGTGGGTGACGAACACGATGGTCTTGCCCAGTTCCGACTGCAGCCGCAGGAACTCGTTCTGCAACTGGTCGCGTACCACCGGGTCCACGGCGCTGAACGGCTCGTCCATCAGCATCACCGGCGGGTCGGCGGCCAGCGCCCTGGCCACACCGACGCGCTGCTGCTGGCCGCCGGAGAGCTGCGCCGGGTAGCGCTTGGCGAAGTGCGCGGGCAGGCCGACGCGTTCGAGCAGTTCGTACGCGCGGGCCCTGGCCGCCTTCTTGTCCTCGCCGAGCAGCAGGGGCACGGTCGCCACGTTGTCGATGATGGTGCGGTGCGGGAACAGGCCCGCGTGCTGGATGACATAGCCGATGCCGCGGCGCAGTTCGTGCGAGGGGACCGAGGCCGTGTCGCGGTCGTCCAGCAGGATCCGCCCGCTGGTCGGCTCGATCATGCGGTTGATCATCCGCAGGCTGGTGGTCTTCCCGCAGCCCGACGGCCCGACCAGGACCGTGATCTCGCCCGAGGGCGCCACCAGGTCGAGCCGGTCGACCGCGACCGTCCCGTCCGGGTAAGTTTTCGTAACCGACTCGAAGCGAATCACAAGGCGTTCACCTTTCCCGTCTGAGCTTTTGATCTGTGCTGTCAAGCCCGAGTTGATCGGCCAGCGCGCGGGCCTCGCGGGCGACGATGCGCCCGTAGGCGTGCATGGCGTCGTCGTCGATGCGGTAGCTGGGACCGAGCAGGCTGATGGCTCCGGCGATGCCGCCGGGGCGTGGAACGGGTGCGGAGACGGCGGTCACGTCGGGCTCCGTCCGGCCGCGTTCCGCGATGTAGCCCACGGCCGGGGTCAGGCCGCTGAGCGCTGCGCCCAGTGCGCCGTCGGAGAGCGGCACGGCCCGCCCGACCCAACTGGTGTGCCGTACCGAGTGGGTGCCCTCCACCGTCGCCACGTAGATGGCGGTCCCCTGGGCACCGGCCATGCCGAGGTAGGCGGACTCACCGGTGGAGGCGACGATACGGCGCAGCGCCGGTTCCGCCAGCCGCACCAGTCCCTGCCGTCCGAGCGCGGCGGCGCCGAGCTGGATGAGCCGGGGGCCCACCTGGTAGGCGCCCGCCGGGTCGCGGCGGACGAAGCCCGACGCCTCCAGGGTGCGCAGCAGGCGCAGCGCGGTGCTGACCGGCAGCCGGGCGCGGCGGGCGCACTGGGAGAGGGTGATCTCGCCCTCGGCGCAGACCTCGCCCAGCAGTCCCATGGCGCGTTCGACGGCCCGGGTGGACGCGGGCGCCGCGCGTCCCGACGGCCACGCGCCGCCGTCGGACGGCGGTTCGCCGGGCACCTCGGAAGACACCGGTCCGGTGCTCATCGGGCACCCCCTCGCCAGGTTTTCATCCAGTAGAACAGGCTTGCCATTGGGCGGTACGCTCGCACGCCGAGCGGTGGGCGGCAAGGTTCTTTCGCCGCCTGGGAAGATCGGCACACGAGCGTAATGAACGCTTAACACTTCGGCCGCCTTCGCCATGGCTGTGGCCCTGGCTGTCACGCGGGCCGGCCTGGTCGCCGCCGCACGCGTCGTGGCGCACGGCGCGGCCCCGACCGTCGTCGAGGTGGAACGGATCATGCGTTCCACCTTGCCGCTCTGCATATAGTCATGCAGAGTTGTCCCCCACTGAATGGAAGTCAATATTCCCGTACGGATGGTTCCTGATTTCAGACCACGACGCGGGACAAAGCGTCCGTTTGGAGTCGATGATCCGAAATGTTGTCTCATATTCTGGGCAAGCAGCCGCTCGACAGCGCGGGCGTGGTGCGGCTGGCGGACGGGACCGTCCGGCCGCTGCTGGACGACGCGGCGCTGGAACGCGTCGACCACGCCTACCGCACGGCCGACACACTGGTCGCCGCGGGACGGGTGTACGGGCGGACCACCGGGGTGGGCGCGAACCGGTCGGTCGAGGTCGGCGTCTCGGACGCGGCGAGCCACGGACTGCGGTTGCTGCGCAGCCACGCGGGCGGCATCGGCAACCTGCTCCCCGGCCGCCAGGTGCTGGCCATGCTCGCCGTACGGATCAACCAGCTCCTGGCGGGCGGGGCCGGGGTGCAGCCCGGAGTGGTCACCGCGCTCGCCGACGCGCTCGCCGCGGGGGTGCACCCGGCCGTCAACGAGTACGGGGCCGTGGGCACCGGCGATCTCTCCGCGCTGGCGCAGACCGGGCTGGCCCTGGCCGGGGAGCACCCCTGGCTCGACAGGTCGGGCACCGAGACCGTCGCGCCGGCGGCGGTCCCGCTGGCGGCCGGCGACGCTCTCGCGCTGATCAGCAGCAACGCCCTGACGCTCGGTCAGGCTGCCCTGGCGCACTGGGAGTTGGGCATCCTGCTGCGCGCCTCTCAGGTCGTCACCGCCCTGACGCTGCACGCCGTGGACGGGTCACTGGAGGCGTACGCCCAACCGGTGCACGCGGCCCGGCCGTACCCGGGCGCGGTCAGGACGGCCACCGAGATCCGCCGTCTGCTCGGCGCGCCGCCGCGGCCGCACCCGCCGGTGCGGCGCATCCAGGACCCGTACGGACTGCGGTGCTTCCCGCAGGTGCACGGGCCCGCGCTGGAGGCCGCCGACCAGCTCGAGCGGGTCCTGGCGGTGGAGCTCAACGCCTCCGCGGAGAATCCGCTGATCAGCGACGAGGGGCCGGAGGGCACCGGCGCCGCGTACCACCACGGCGGCTTCTTCGCGGCCCTGCCGGGCCAGGCGCTGGAGCACCTCGCGCTCGCGGTGCACCAGACGGCGCGGCTGTCCGCGGGACGGCTGGCCATCCTCGGCGAGCCGGACTTCACGGGCCTGCGCCCCTTCCTCGCCGACGACGTGACCGCGGGCTCCGGGCTGATGATCCTGGAGTACAGCGCCAATGCCGCGCTGGCCGAACTGCGCACCGCCGCCCAGCCCGCCAGCCTCGGCCACGCGGTGCTCTCCCGGGGCGTGGAGGAGGCGGCCAGCTTCGCGTCGCAGTCCGCCCGCCAGGCGCTGCGCGCGGCCGAGGCGTACCGGCTGATCCTCGGCTGCGAACTCGTCGCCGCCGTCCGGGCGCTGCGCCAGCGGGCCGCCGAGGGCGCCGCCCTCCCCGACCCCGGCTGCCCGGCCGGCCACGCCTTCGCCGCGGCCGCCGAGGCCCTCTCCCCCGAGATGACCGACCGCCCCCCGACCGGCGACGTCACCCGCGCCTGCGGCCTCCTGGACACCCTGGCCGAGATGTGACCCCCTGGGGGCGGCCCGGAACGGGTCGCCCCGCACCCTTGGCCGCGCGCGTCACCCCAGGCGCCCGACTACCTAGCAGGTGAGTAGCCCGGCCTTCCGGACCACCGGGAGAACGCGCCAAATACCCACCCAATCGCCACTTCACACGCAAATGTGGGTTGACTCACACACCCGGCGATACCTAACATGTATGTATAACAGGTCGTCCGACAGAGTGTGGCGGTAGTTCCACGGACAGCGATCCCCCGGTGCCCGAGCCGCTGCTGAGACCAGCGAGGCGCACCATGGCCGCAGCGTTCACCCTCCCTCTCCCCCTCCCACCGTGTGGAGCCGCATCACTTCCCCGGAGCACCGGGGCCAGGACCCGGTCCGGGGTCGGGTGGCCGCTGGGGGTGGCCACGGCGTCCCGCCGTGTCGTGATCACGCTCCGGGCCGAGGAGTGCCAGGTCGGCGAGGCCCGCCGGTTCGCCGCCGCGCACGCGTCCCGCTGGGGACTGTCGGAGCAGGACCTCGACTCCGTCGTCCTGATCATCGGGGAGCTGACGGCCAACGCGGCCCAGCACGGCGGAGCGGACATGACCGTGAGCCTGTGCCTGAGGAACCGGGACCTGTGCATCGACGTCGCCGACTCGGGGACGCGCGACCACCCGCGTCCCGTATCTCCCGCCGCGTGCGGGGACAGGCAGGGCGGGGACGGGGACGCGTACGACGTCGAGGACGAGCACGGCCGCGGCCTCGGCATCGTCGACCAGCTCGCCCGTTGGACGGACTTCCGCGCCGGGCGCGACGGATGGCGCTGCCGGGCCGGCCTGCGGGTCGCGCCGCTGCGATCCGCGGCTCCCGCTACAGAGTGTCGCTGAGCGTGTCCGCCAGTCGCTGGCGCACGCTCCGGGCCGCGGGCACCAGCGAGACGGCGACCGCGCCCGCGACCGCCGCCACGGCGATCGCGCACAGCACCACCGGCGGCGAGGACTGCGCGATCCCCCAGCCGATGCCGCTGGACCGGCCTTCGAGATTGATCAGCCAGTCGGTCGCCACCACTCCGGCGGCGATCCCCACCACGCTCGCGGCCAGCGCGATGAAGCCCGTGCCGCTGACGATGACCGTCATGATCTGGCGAGGGGTCAGCCCGATCGCCTTCAGGGCGAGCAGGTCGCGGCGGCGGTCCCGTTCGATCGCCGCGATGGTCGTCGACAGTTCGGCCAGACCGATGAAGCCGAGCACCACGACCAGCCCCACGATCACCCCGCGGACCGACGACAGCGCGCCCGCCGGGTTGCCGATCTCCACGACGTCGTACTGGCCGTGGGTGCTGCGGACCAGGTCGGCCCTGACCGCTCCGGGATCGGCGCCTGGTTTGAGCACCAGCTGGTAGAAGTCGGGCTGGAGCGCGGGTTCCCGGTCGCGCAGGGTGTCGAGCGAGGTGGAGATCACCCGTCCGCTGTGCTCCGGTTCGATGCTGCGCCCGACGATGTGCAGGATCTGCGGGGTGCCCCCGACGGTCATCCGCACCCAGTCTCCGACCTTGGCGTCGATCAGGTCCAGCAGCCCCTGACCCGCCACCGCCTCGTCCGGTCCGCTCGGCGGGCGGCCGTCGGCGACGGCGAAGGGGTACGGGCGGCCGTCCGTGCCGATGCCGCGCAGCCGTATCGTGCCGGTCTGGCCCGGAACCAGGGCGGCCACCTCGACACCGGGATAGGCCGCGGTCACCTCGGGACGGCCGGCCAGTAGAGGCCGTACGGAGGCCGTGTCCAGGTGGCCGCCGCGCACCGTGAGCGCGGCGGCGAGCCCCACCTGCTGGGGATGGTGCTCGAAGTCGTCGAGGGTGGTCCAGGCCCCCAGGGCCACGGTGATGAGCAGCAGCGGCACCGCGAGCCGTCCGACGGCGCCGAGGGAGCGCAGCGGGCGGTGGAAGGCGCCGCGCCATCCGAGCACCACGCCCGGCGGCAGCCGCAGCCTCAGGGCCCGCCCGACCGTGCCCGGGATCCGCCGCCCGGACGGGACCGCGGCCCGCGTGACGGGCACCGGTGGCACCCGTCCGGCCCGCCAGGCGGCCGCGGCGGTCGTGGCGGAGATGAGCAGCAGCGCGCCCGCCGGTACGGCGGCGGGTATCCAGGCGTGACCGGGGAGGGTCTGCCACAGCTGGAGCGCGTCACCGGTCCTGCCGGGCAGCCGCGGGCCGAAGACCTCGGTGAGCACCGCGCCGGCGCCCACCCCCAGCAGGGCGAGCGACAGATGCTCGATCAGGAACATCCTGACCACCTGTGCGGGGGTGAAGCCGATGGCCTTCAGGATGGAGATGTCCCGCAGGTGGCCACGGATCCTGGTGCTGATCGCCCCCGCGATGGCCAGGGCCGCGGCCAGCAGCGCGCCGAGACCGAAGGCCCCCAGCAGCAGCCCGAGGACCCGGTCGCCGCCGGTGGCCTCCGCCCGGGCCTGCTGCCAGGTGGAGACGTCCGTCACCTGGTCCGCGCCGAGCGCGGTCACCGCCCGCTGGACCGTGAAGTCGGTGTCCTGCGGATCGCTGATCCGCAGGCCGACGGTCTGGCCGAGGTGGTCGGCCCGCGGCTCGACGAGGCGGAGCGTCCCCGGCAGGACCCAGCCGATGCCCGGTGTCTCCCCCGCGCGGTACTGCGGCTCCGCGGTGTCGGCGACGCCGGTGACGCGCAGGGTACGGGCCGGGCCGCCGGGGGCCGCGACCCGCAGGGAGTCGCCGGGCTCCGCGAACAGCGCCCGCGCGGCCGAGCTCTCCAGTACGACACCGTCGCCGGACCGCGGGTCGAGCCAGTGGCCGGGGCCGACCAGCGGACGGGCCACCGTGGGCGGTGTCGGCCCCGCGGCGCGCAGCTCCACCGTCGCGCTCACCCCGCCGCGCTCGATGGTGGTGGTGGCCGTGCGGTACGGCCCCGAGACCGCCGCGACACCGCCGAGTTCCGCCAGGCCGCCGGTGTCGGCCGTCGCCTTGGTGTGGATCCAGACGTGGGCGCCGTTGGACTGGGCGAAGACGCGCTGCCAGGGATTGGCCGCGTAGTTGAGCAGGGCGCCGGCGAGCAGCAGCGAGACGATGATCCCGGCCGTCGCCAGGACGAGGAAGAACGCCTCGCCGCGCTGCGCGCGGAGGTCGGCGAGTGCCCAGCGGATCGCGGCCCGCACGGGTTCAGTCCCTCAGCTCGATCGTGCCGGAGACGCTGCCCGTGCCCCGGTCGTCGCCGCCGAACACGGTCTCGTCCACGATCCGCCCGTCGAAGAGGTTGATCACCCGGTCCGCGGCGCTCGCCATCCGCGCGTCATGGGTCACCAGCACGATCGTCTGCCCGCGCGAGTGGAAGCGGGAGAGCAGTCTGAGCACCTCCCGGGTGCCCTTGCTGTCCAGGCTGCCCGCGGGTTCGTCCGCGAGCAGCAGGGCGGGGTGGTTGACCAGGGCGCGGGCGAGCGCCACGCGCTGCTGCTGACCGCCGGAGAGCTCGCTGGGCATGCTGGCCTCCTTGCCCTCCAGGCCGAGGTCGGCGACCAGTTCGGTCCGGCTGTCGCGGGCCTGCCGGGGTGAGGCACCGGCGAGCAGCGCGGGCAGCTCGATGTTGTCGGCCACCGTCAGGTTGGAGATCAGGTTGAAGAACTGGAAGACGATGCCGATACGGCGGCGCCGCAGCACGGCCCACCGCGCCTCGCTGAAGGAGTCGACCTCGCGGCCGTCCAGCCAGATCCGGCCGCTGTCCGGCCGGTCGAGGCCCCCCAGCAGGTGGAGCAGTGTGGACTTGCCCGCCCCGGAGGGCCCCATGACGGCGACGAACTCACCGCGGCCGACGCACAGGTCCACACCGCGTACGGCCTTGACGGGGGTGCCGTTGGCCTGGTGGGTCTTGACCAGGCCCGCTGCCCGCACGAGGGGTTCCGGAACGGAATCGGTGGTCTCGGCGGCGTCGTCCTGCCGGACCTGGCGGCTCATTCCATCTCCTCCTGGCACCGCTCCAACCAGTCGAGGTCGGCTTGCAGGTGGAGCATCGCGCCCTCGATGAGCAGGTGCGCGAACCGGTTGTCCGGATCCTCGGCCGCGGCGATTCTCGACAGGTCCCGCATCGCGTTCAGGTAATGCCGGCGCTGCTTGTTGATCAGCGCCACCTGGCGGCCGGGCTCGGGGGCCAGGACGAGCTTCATGAAGACCTCGTCCCGCACGCGCGGCTCGTCGGTCAGCTCCTCGAACCAGCCCGCCACCGCTTCGTCTCCCGCGGGGGTCAGCCGGTAAATACGTTTGTTCGGCCGATTCGCCTGGACGACGTCCTGTCCCTCGATCAGCCTGGCCTTTTCCAGGCGCCCCAGAGTAACATATATCTGCCCAATATTCGGCGACGGATAGGCTGCGCCCAGAAGCTTTTCGAGGGCCTGCTTGAGTTCGTATCCATGGGCAGGACCCCGTGCGAGGAGTGCGAGGAGAGGCATTCGCACAATGCCTCCTCCTTTCCCGCGGATACCTTCCCGTTGACTAGAATCCTCCGGCTCCGCGTCGGCTCCGCCCTCGGGATACCGTGACATCCATTATCCCGTATAGCTAACGGGTATGCAGGGCCCGGGGCGGCGGCGGTGACCGGTGGGGTGAGGAGAGAGCGATGCCGCGGTCGCGCGCCCTGCGCAGGGCCCTCGTCGCGGGCACGCTCGTCCTGGCCGGCGTGGCCGGCGCGTGCGCCCCGTCCGGGCGGACCACGGACACCCCGGACGGCCGCGGCCCGCTCACCCTGGTGACGGGCGCCGATCTGAGCGGCTATCTGCGCGGCGTCCTCGACGACTGGGACCGCTCGCATCCGGCCGAGAAGGTGACCCTCGTCGAACTGCCGCAGGCCGCGGACGAGGTCCGCGCGCAGATGGCCACCAGCCTGCGGTCCGGAAGCGACCGCTACGACGTTCTCAATATCGACGTGGCATGGAACACCGAATTCGCCGCCGCGGGCTGGCTGGCCCCCTTGGACGCCGCCCGCTTCCCGACAAAGGAATTCCTGCCGCCCGTGGTGAACACCGCCACCTACAACGGCCGGCTGTACGCCCTCCCCTACGTCACGAACGCCGGCCTGCTCTATTACCGCAAGGACATCCTGGACCGGGAGGGCGACAAGCCGCCGCGCACCTGGTCCGAACTGGAACACCTGGCGAAGACCGTCGCCCCGAAATACGGACTGGACGGCTACGCGGGCCAGTTCCTGCCGTACGAGGGGCTGACGGTCAATGCCGCGGAGGCCGTGCAGTCGGCCGGCGGGTCGTTCCTGGCGGACGACGGCAGGCGGGTGACCGTCGACTCACCCCAGGCGCTGAAGGGCATCGCGTTCCTGGCGGACGGCGTCCGGGACGGCTGGATCCCGAAGGAGGCGCTGACGTACAAGGAGGAGGAGTCCCGGAAGGCGTTCCAGGACGGCAGGCTGCTGTTCCTGCGCAACTGGCCCTACGTCCACGCCCTGGCCGAGCGCCCGGACTCGAAGGTGGCGGGCAAGTTCGGGGTGGTCCCCCTGCCGGGCCCGGACGGACCGGCCGCGAGCATCCTCGGCGGGTCGAACCTCGCGATCAACGCGCATTCCCGGCACAAGGAGTCGGCGGCCGAGTTCCTCGGCTACATGACGAGCAGGGCGGTCCAGCGGCAGGTCCTCACCAAGGGAGCGCTGCCGCCGGTGTGGGCGGACCTCTACAGCGACCCGGCGCTGGTACGGCAGTTCCCGTACCTGCCCACGCTCCGCAAGAGCGTGCTCGCGGCCCAGCCCCGCCCGAAGAGCCCCCGCTACGAGCAGGTGGACCTGGCGATCCAGGCCGTCATGCAGGACGCGATGGCGCAGCGGGAGACACCGGCGCAGGCCGTCGCCCGCCTGGCGCGCGAGCTCCACGCGATCGCCGCGCGCCACTGACGGCCGACAGCGCGGTCCGCTACTTCTCGACGTCCGCGGCCAGCGCGGCAAGCACCGAGTCGTAGATGCCGTTCAGGCCCTTGGGGGCGAAGGTGCGCTCGAAGAAGCCGCCGATGCCGCCGGCGCCCTGCCAGGTGGTGGTGGTGACGACCTTGCTGCGGCCTTCACCTGAAGGGGTGACTGTCCAGGTGGTGACCATGGAGGAGTTGCGGTCGGTCTCCACGAGCTGGCCCGCGGTGGGCGCGGTGACGTCGAAGAGGCAGTCGCGGACGCGCTTGCTGGTGGCCTGCAGCTTCCAGTGCACGAGCGTGCCCGCGCCGTGGCCGCCCTCCCGGACCTCGTACTCGCTGAACTGCTCAGGGAGCACCCGGCCGCGGGTGCCCGCGTAGTCGGCGAGGGCGTCGTACACCCGCTCCGGCTCCGCCGCGACGATCCGCTCCGTGGTGGCCTCGACCAGCGCCATGACTTCTCCTCAGGTCCGTTTCCGCGCGCGATCTTCACGCACCGCACAAGCCAACCACACCCGGATTTCGAATCTGTGTTCTATTATGGGGTGACGGACGACCGAAGGAGGGCGCGATGCGCTGGGACCACCTGGGGGACGACGGCTCCGCGGCCGACACCCCCGCGGCGCTCTTCGGTACGGAGGCGGTCGTCACCCGCACCTTCGACACCCCCGGCTTCCGCGGCATCACCTTCCACGAGGTGCGGGCCCGGTCGATCCTCAACCGGGTGCCGGGCGCCTCCCGAATGCCCTTCGAGTGGACGCTGAACCCGTACCGCGGGTGCAGCCACGCCTGCGTCTACTGCTTCGCGCGCAAGACGCACAGCTATCTCGACCTGGACACCGGGCTCGGCTTCGACTCACAGATCGTGGTGAAGACCAACGCGCCGGAGCTGCTGCGCCGTGAGCTGGCGTCGGCGCGCTGGCACGGCGAGCACATCGCGATGGGCACCAACGTGGACGTCTACCAGCGCGCCGAGGGGCGGTACGCCCTGATGCCCGGCATCCTCACGGCGCTGCGCGACTACGCCAACCCCTTCTCGATCCTCACCAAGGGCTCGCTGATCCTCCGCGACCTGGAACTGCTGCGGCAGGCCGCCCGCGTCACCGACGTGTCCATCGCGCTCTCGGTCGGCTTCACCGACGGGGACCTGTGGCGCAGCGTGGAGCCGGGCACGCCTTCCCCCGAGACCCGGCTGGCGGTCTGCCGCACCCTCGCCCAGAACGGCATACCCCCGACGGTCCTGATGGCCCCGGTGCTGCCCTTCCTCAGCGACACCCCGGAGCAGCTGCGCGCGACGGTGCGCGCCATCGCCGCCGCGGGCGCCACCTCGATCACCCCGCTCGTGCTCCATCTGCGGCCGGGCGCCCGCGAGTGGTACACCGCCTGGCTGCGGCAGCACCACCCGCACCTGGTGCGGCGTTACGAGGCGCTGTACGCGGGCGGCTCCTACGCCCCCACGTGGTACCAGCGCCGGATCACCCGCCAGGTGCACGAGTTCGCCACCGAGTTCGGTTGCGGCCCGGCCCGGCGGGACGCCGGTGAGCGGCTGCGGGCGGCGGGTGAGGCCGCGGGCGGCCGGGCGGCCGAGGCGGTGCCCGCGCCGGGAGGCGCGCCCTCCGCCGACACCCAGCTCACACTGCTGTGAAAGCCTTCTAGGCTCTGCCCTATGGTTCACATACGGGTGATGACGGGGGCCGACATCCAGGCCGTGTCCACGATCCGGGTACGGGGCTGGCAGAGCGCGTATGTCGGGATCGTGCCGCAGTGCTTTCTCGACAAGATGTCGGTGACGCGGGACGCGGCCGAGCGACGCAGGTTCTTCGCCAAGTCGGCGGGCCGCGTGCACAATCTGGTCGCCGAGTCGGCGGACGGCCAACTGGCGGGCTGGGCGTCACTGGGGCCGTACCGCAGCCATGAGTTCCCGGCGGGCGTCGGGGAGTTGTACGCCCTCTACGTGCACCCCGACCGGATCGGCACCGGTGTCGGCCGGGCGCTGATCACCGCCGCGCTGGACCGGGCGACCGAACTCGGCTGGGACCGCCTGCTGTTGTGGGTCCTGGCCGAGAACACCCGCGCCCGCGACTTCTACGCGCGCGCGGGCTTCACCCCGGACGGCGCCGAGACGGTCGACGACTGCGACGGCGTCCCGCTGCGCGAAGTGCGCTACGCGCGCGATCTGTAGTGCGGCGTGCCGCGCGCGGCGGCGACCCCGTGCCACGGCCCGTCTGTCGGAACGCCGACCGCGCGCGGCGCGTGGCCCGCGCGGCAATCCGCGGCCCTCAGCCGCCCGCGAGAGCGACCTGCGCCGCTTCGGCCAGTGGTGGGTGGGCGCCGGCGGCGCGGAGGGCCTGCTCGGCGGGTGGGTGGGAGGTGGCCGCGGACAGTTCGCCGAGGCCCTGCACGCAGGCCAGGGCGATCCGCTGGTGCGGCAGGGGGGCGGGAGGGGCGGGGGGCCCGGAGACGAGGCGGGTCAGGGTGGTGGTGAGGGCGGGGACCGCCTCGGGGGCGCGCAGCCGGACGAGGAGGCGGATGGCCGGGAGGGCGTAGGCGACCCGTAGCGGGTTGGTGGCGAGGGCCGCGGCCGCGCGGCCGGTACGGGGGTCGCCGAGCAGGGCCAGCGCTTCGGCCGCGCGGCTCGCGCGCGTCTCGTCGCGGTAGTTGAGCAGCAGCGCCAGCGTCTCGAAGGCCCGCCGGTCACCGGCTCGGGCCAGCTCCGTCGCCGCGGCCTCCCGGCTCTCCAGCGGTTGGCCGGGCGCGGTGAGGACGAGCGCCAGCCGGTCCCGGGTGGATAAGTCCATCCGACCACAGTAGGGCTTCGCGGCGGGCCGCCGCCGGGTCCGCGCACGGGCGCCGGGACCGTGTCGCGCGATGTCGCGGGACGCTCATCTGTGGGCGGCCCAAATCACATGGGCGCAGGGGTGGCGCGGAAGTTACCCGCCGGTTACCCTCGGACCAACGTGCACAGCGGTTTGGTGACGCAACCGCCGGGCACAGCACCACCACGTCGGTTCTGCAACATCGCGGCGCGGCCCCGGGACAGGGCCCGCCAACTCTTCGCGCGGGCGCGCCCGATCCAGGCCACTCGCCCGCGACTCCACCCTCATCTCAGCCGTGCGCGCGCGTTCGCGCCCCGGCATCCCAGCACTTGGAGTCCCGCGATGGACCGTCCGTCCACATCTTCCGCGTCCCCTTCCTCAGCCACCGCCTCCCCCTGGGTCGTCGCCATCGTCGGCCTGGGCACCATGGGCACCGGCATCGCCGAGGTCCTGACCCGTGCGGGCCACGAGGTCGTCGGCATCGACACCGACGCCGCCGCCGCGCGCCGCGCCGTGACCGCCCTGGAGCGCTCCACGGCGCACTCCGTCGAGCGCGGCCGGTTCTCCGAGGCGGAGCGCGCCGACGCGCTCGCCCGGTTCCGTACCTTCCCCGACCTGCAGGCCGTCGCGGAGGCCGACCTGGTGATCGAGGTGGTCGACGAGCGCTACGAGACCAAGCGGGACGTGTTCACCGCGCTGGACGCGCTGGTCAAGCCCGGCGCGATCCTGGCCACCGGCACCAACGCGCTGTCGGTGACCCGGCTGGCCGCCGAGACCGCCCGCCCCGACCGGGTGCTCGGCCTGCACTTCTTCGCCCCCGCGCCGGCCATGAAGCTGGTCGAGGTGGTCTCCACCGTGCTGACCGCGCCCGAGGCGACCGCGGCGGTCACCGAGCTGGTGCGCACCCTCGACAAGGAGCCCGTCCCGGTCGGCGACCGGCCCGGATTCATCGCCGACGGGCTGCTGTTCGGCTATCTCAACCAGGCCGCGGCGATGTACGAGGCGCGGTACGCCACCCGGGAGGACATCGACGCGGCGATGCGGCTGGGCTGCGGCCTGCCGATGGGCCCGCTGGCGCTGCTCGACCTGATCGGCGTCGACACCGCGACCACCGTCCTGGAGGCGATGTTCGAGGCGTCCCGCGACCGGCTGCACGCCCCCGCGCCGATCCTCAAGCAGCTCACCGCGGCGGGGCTGCTGGGCCGTAAGTCGGGGCGCGGCTTCTACAGCTACGAGGCACCGGGCAGCACGGCCGTGGTGCCCGACGCGGAGACGCCCGGCGACAGCCACGCGCGGGTCTCGGGGCGGATCGTGCGCACCGTGGGCGTCGCGGGCTCCGGCACCATGGCGACCGGTATCGCCGAGGTGTTCGCCAAGGCGGGCTTCGACGTGGTGCTGGCCGCCCGCAGCCAGGAGAAGGCGGACACCGCGGTGGCGCGGCTGGCCGGTTCGCTGGACCGCTCGGTCGCCAAGGGGCGGCTGACCCAGGAGCAGCGCGACCAGGCGGTGGCGCGGGTGACCCCGGCCGGGTCGTACGACGCCTTCGCGGACGCCGATCTGGTGGTGGAGGCGGTGGCCGAGGACCTGCTGGTCAAGCAGCAGCTCTTCCAGACGCTGGACAAGGTCTGCAAGCCGGGCGCGGTGCTGGCCACCACCACCTCGTCGCTTCCGGTGGTCGCCATCGCGCGCGCCACCGGCCGCCCGCAGGACGTCGTGGGGATGCACTTCTTCAACCCGGCGCCCGCGATGAAGCTGGTCGAGGTGGTCCGCACCGTGCTGACCGCCGACGACGTGGTCGCCACCGTGCACGAGGCCTGCGCGGCGGTCCGCAAGCACGCGGTGGACTGCGGCGACCGGGCGGGGTTCATCGTCAACGCGCTGCTGTTCCCGTACCTCAACAACGCGGTGAAGATGGTGCAGGACCACTACGCGAGCGTCGACGACATCGACGCGGCGATGAAGCTCGGCGGCGGCTACCCGATGGGCCCGTTCGAGCTGCTGGACGTGGTGGGCCTCGATGTCTCGCTGGCGATCGAGCAGGTGCTGCACGAGGAGTTCCGCGACCCGGGCCTGGCGCCCGCGCCGCTGCTGGAGCACCTGGTGTCCGCGGGCTGCCTGGGCCGCAAGACCGGCCGCGGCTTCCGCGAGTATGCCCGGCGCTGACCGTTCCGGCGGGCGTGGACGCGGGCAGGGCGGCGGACGGCGGAACGGGGACGCCGACGCGCGGGACGGCACCCGTGCGGCGGGCTGGGGTGGTTTTCCCCCAGCCGCCGGACGGGCGGCTCCGCCGTGTTACGTTCCCCACATGTCCCAGCCCGTGAAGTCCGACGCTCCCGAGACCGCGAGCGGCCGCCGCGCCGCAGCCCAGCGCCACCGGGTACGGCAGGACCTCGCCACGGCCGCGATGCACCTGTTCGCGGAGCAGGGGTACGAGGCGACGACCGTCGACGAGATCGCGGCGACCGCCGGGGTGGCCCGGCGGACGTTCTTCCGGCACTTCCGCTCCAAGGAAGAGGCGATCTTCCCCGACCACGACGACACCCTGGTCCGGGTCCAGGCGGTGCTGGACTCGGCCGACCCGCACGAACACCCGCTGGACACGGTGTGCCGCGGCATCACCGAGGTGCTGCGGATGTACGCGCAGGTGCCGGAGGTGTCGGTCGAGCGGTACCGGCTGACCCGCGAGGTACCGACCCTGCGGGAGCGGGAGATCGCCTCGGTGGCCCGCTACGAGCGACTGTTCACCCGCTATCTGCTGGGCCACTTCGACGAGGGCGCGCACCGGGACGGCGACGACGACCCGCTGCTGGCCGAGGTGGCCGCCTCCGCGGTGGTCGCGGCCCACAACCATGTGCTGCGCCGCTGGCTGCGCAACGACGGCAAGGGCGATGTCGAGGTACAGCTCGACCACGCCTTCGACGTCATCAAGGCCACCTTCGGGACCGGCATCGGGGCGGGCCGGATACCGTCCAGGAGCACCGCGGAGCCCGCCGCGGCCGTGTCCCGGCAGGGCGAGGTGGTGGTGGCGGTGGCCCGTACCGACGCCTCCCCCGCCGAGATCCTGCGGACCATAGAGCAGGCCCTGCGGCGCCCCTGAGCGCCGCGTACCACCCCTGAGCGCCGCGTACCGCCCTCCCCCGCCACCCGTCCAGACACCACAGCGAGCCGCCCGCAGCGGCCGACCGGAACCCCCGGTCGGCCGCTGTTGCTCGTTTGTGGACGCGGGGTGACACTTGAGAGAAATTGTTGGCACGCAGTGTCTTTACGAGTGGCACCGCGTGCCATACCGTAGGGGCACTCCCGGCGTCACCCGGGAGACCGTCCGAGCGGGCGGTGTGCGCGCAACCCCCTCGCACGCCGTCTGTCCCCCAGGCCCGGACGACCGCGTCACAGGTATCCCCGCGCCACCGCGCGGCATGGCCCGTTCCACCCGTTCCACTCGCCGGACCGACGACGGCACCCTCAGCACCCAACTCCCCTGCGTTCCCTCAAGCGCTATCGCGGCAACGCGTTATCGCAGCGCAGCACGCTTCGCCGGAGGCCACCATGAAGGAAATCCTGGACGCGATCCTCGCGCCGGAGAGCTCAGCCAGCGACTTCGCGGCTCTGCCGCTGCCCGAGTCCTATCGGGCCGTCACCGTCCACAAGGACGAGGCGGAGATGTTCGCCGGGCTGGAGAGCCGGGACAAGGACCCGCGCACCTCGCTGCACCTCGAAGAGGTCGCGCTGCCCGAACTCGGCCCCGGTGAGGCCCTGGTCGCCGTGATGGCCAGTTCGGTCAACTACAACTCGGTGTGGACCTCGATCTTCGAGCCGGTCTCCACCTTCTCGTTCCTGGAGCGCTACGGCCGTCTGTCGCCGCTCACCAAGCGGCACGACCTGCCGTACCACGTCATCGGCTCCGACCTGGCCGGCGTCGTGCTGCGTACCGGCCCCGGGGTCAACGCGTGGAAGCCGGGCGACCGCGTGGTGGCGCACTGCCTCAGCGTCGAGCTGGAGTCCGCCGACGGGCACAACGACACGATGCTCGACCCCGAGCAGCGCATCTGGGGCTTCGAGACCAACTTCGGCGGCCTCGCCGAGATCGCGCTGGTGAAGTCCAACCAGCTGATGCCGAAGCCCGAGCACCTCACCTGGGAGGAGGCCGCCGCCCCCGGCCTGGTCAACTCCACCGCGTACCGCCAGCTCGTCTCGCGCAACGGCGCGGGCATGAAGCAGGGCGACAACGTGCTGATCTGGGGCGCCAGCGGCGGACTCGGCTCCTACGCCACGCAGTTCGCGCTGGCCGGCGGCGCCACCCCGATCTGTGTGGTGTCCAGCCCGGAGAAGGCCGAGATCTGCCGGTCGATGGGCGCCGAGAACGTCATCGACCGCAACGCCGAGGGCTACCGGTTCTGGAAGGACGAGCGGACCCAGGACCCGAGGGAGTGGAAGCGTTTCGGCAAGCGCATCCGCGAGCTCACCGGCGGCGAGGACATCGACATCGTCTTCGAGCACCCCGGCCGCGAGACCTTCGGCGCGTCCGTCTTCGTCACCCGCAAGGGCGGCACCATCACCACCTGCGCCTCCACCTCGGGCTACATGCACGAGTACGACAACCGCTACCTGTGGATGAGCCTGAAGAAGATCATCGGCTCGCACTTCGCGAACTACCGCGAGGCGTGGGAGGCCAACCGGCTCATCGCCAAGGGCAAGATCCACCCCACCCTGTCCCGTACCTACCGGCTGGAGGAGACCGGACAGGCGGCGTACGACGTGCACCGCAACCTGCACCAGGGCAAGGTCGGCGTGCTGGCGCTGGCCCCGGAGGAGGGCATGGGCGTGACGAACCCGGAGCTGCGCGAGCGGCACCTGCCCGCCATCAACCGCTTCCGGAACATCTGAGACGGGACGGGCGATGACTCAGCCGAAGAAGCGGGACCGGCCCTGGCTCATGCGCACCTACGCGGGGCACTCCACCGCCGAGGCGTCCAACGAGCTGTACCGCCGCAACCTCGCCAAGGGCCAGACGGGCCTGTCGGTCGCCTTCGACCTGCCGACCCAGACCGGCTACGACGCGGACCACGTGCTGGCCCGCGGCGAGGTCGGCCGGGTCGGGGTGCCGGTCGCGCATCTCGGCGACATGCGGCGGCTGTTCCAGGACATCCCCCTGGAGCGGATGAACACCTCGATGACCATCAACGCCACCGCCATGTGGCTGCTGGCGCTCTACCAGGTGGTCGCCGAGGAGCAGGGCCTCGGCCCCGAGGGCCTGGCCGCCCTCCAGGGCACGACGCAGAACGACATCGTCAAGGAGTACCTCTCCCGCGGCACGCATGTCTTCCCCCCGGTCCCGTCGCTGCGGCTGACCACCGACATGATCACGTACACGGTCAACCACCTGCCCAAGTGGAACCCGATCAACATCTGCAGCTACCACCTGCAGGAGGCCGGGGCCACGCCGGTGCAGGAGATCGCCTACGCGATGTCCACCGCGATCGCCGTGCTGGACGCGGTCTTCGCCTCCGGGCAGATCCCCGACGAGCGCAGGGGCGAGGTCGTGGCCCGTATCTCGTTCTTCGTGAACGCGGGCGTGCGGTTCGTCGAGGAGATGTGCAAGATGCGCGCCTTCGGCCGCATCTGGGAGACGATCACCCGCGAGCGATACGGCATCGAGGACCCGAAGCAGCGGAGGTTCCGCTACGGCGTGCAGGTCAACTCGCTGGGCCTGACCGAGGCGCAGCCGGAGAACAACGTCCAGCGCATCGTGCTGGAGATGCTGGCGGTCACCCTCTCCAAGGACGCCCGCGCCCGCGCGGTCCAGCTCCCCGCCTGGAACGAGGCGCTGGGCCTGCCGCGCCCCTGGGACCAGCAGTGGAGCCTGCGCATCCAGCAGGTGCTGGCGCACGAGAGCGACCTGCTGGAGTACGAGGACATCTTCGCCGGCAGCCATGTGATCGAGGCCAAGGTCGAGGAACTGGTGGAGCTGGCCACCGCGGAGATCGCGCACATCCAGGAGCTGGGCGGCGCCATGGCGGCCGTCGAGTCCGGCTACCTCAAGTCGCAGCTGGTGTCGTCGCACGCCGAGCGGCGGGCCCGTATCGAGTCCGGCGAGGAGAAGATCGTCGGGGTCAACATCTACGAGACCACCGAGCCGAACCCGCTGACCGCCGACCTCGACACGGCCATCATGACGGTCGACCCGGCCAACGAGGCCCGGGTGGTGGCCGCGCTGCACGACTGGCGGGTGGCGCGTGACGAGCAGCGGGCGCAGACCGCGCTCAGCGCGCTGCGGTCGGCCGCCGCGGGCACCGAGAACCTGATGACGGCGACGCTGGAGTGCGCCAGGGCGGGCGTGACGACCGGCGAGTGGTCCTGGGCGCTGCGCGACGTGTTCGGCGAGTTCCGGGCGCCGACCGGGGTGAGCAGCGCCCCGGTCGCGGTGGCCGCGGAGGCGGGCAGCCCGCTGGCCGACGTCCGCCGCAGGGTCGCCGAGACCGCCACCGAGCTGGGCGACGGCCGGCTGCGGCTGCTGGTCGGCAAGCCGGGCCTCGACGGGCACTCCAACGGCGCCGAGCAGATCGCCGTACGGGCCCGCGACGCCGGTTTCGAGGTGGTCTACCAGGGGATCAGGCTGACACCCGAGCAGATCGTGTCGGCGGCCGTCGCCGAGGATGTGCACTGCGTGGGCCTGTCGATCCTGTCCGGCTCGCACGCGGCCCTGGTACCCGACGTGCTGGACCGGCTGCGCCGGGCCGGGGTGGACGACATCCCGGTCGTGGTCGGCGGCATCATCCCCTCGGCGGACGCCAAGGAACTGCGCGCGGCGGGCGTGGCGGCGGTCTTCACCCCGAAGGACTTCGGTATCACCGAGATCATCGGCCGGATCGTGGACGAGATCCGGCTCGCGAACAAGCTGGAGGTATGACGTGCAGTTCGGCCGCACCTACGAGGAGTTCGAGATCGGTGCGATCTACAAGCACTGGCCCGGGAAGACGGTCACGGAGTACGACGACCATCTCTTCTGCCTCCTGACCATGAACCACCACCCGCTGCACATGGACGCCAACTACGCGGAGAAGTCCACCGACTTCGGCCGCAACGTGGTCGTCGGCAACTACGTCTACTCGCTGCTGCTGGGCATGTCCGTGCCCGACGTGTCCGGCAAGGCCATCGCCAACCTGGAGATCGAGTCGCTGCGGCACGTGGCGCCGACCTTCCACGGCGACACGATCTACGGCGAGACCACCGTGCTCGACAAGTGGCCGTCGAAGTCGAAGGACGACCGCGGCATCGTCCATGTGGAGACCAAGGGCTACAAGCAGGACGGCACCCTGGTGTGCGTCTTCCGCCGCAAGGTGATGGTCCCCACCGCCACGTACATCAAGGAGCGGGGCGGGGAGCAGCCCGGCCGCCCGGAGCTGGGAGAGAACTGACATGGCCAACCGCCTCGCGCAGACCGACGGGCTGACCGACATCCAGCAGGAGATCCTGTCGACGGTGCGCAGCTTCGTCGACAAGGAGATCCTGCCGGTCGCCACCGAGCTGGAGCACCGCGACGAGTACCCGGCGGACATCGTCGAGGGCCTCAAGGACCTGGGCATCTTCGGGCTGATGATCCCCGAGGAGTACGGCGGCCTCGGTGAGTCGCTGCTCACGTACGCGCTCACCGTGGAGGAGATCGCCCGCGGCTGGATGAGCGTGTCGGGCATCATCAACACGCACTTCATCGTCGCCTACATGCTCAAGCAGCACGGCACGCAGGAGCAGAAGGAGTACTTCCTGCCCCGGATGGCGACCGGCGAGGTGCGCGGCGCCTTCTCGATGTCGGAGCCCGGTCTCGGCTCGGACGTCGGGGCGATCCGCACCAAGGGTGTGCGCGACGGGGACGCGTACGTGGTCAACGGCCAGAAGATGTGGCTGACGAACGGCGGATCCTCCAACCTGGTGGCGGTGCTCTGCCGCACCGACGAGGGGCAGCCGGCCGACGCGCCGCCGCACAAGTCGATGACGACCTTCCTGATCGAGAAGGAGCCCGGTTTCGGCCCGAATCCGTCGGTGCCGGGGCTCACCGTGCCCGGGAAGATCGACAAGATGGGCTACAAGGGCGTCGACACCACCGAGCTCGTGCTGGAGGACGTCCGCGTCCCGGCCGACCGGGTGCTCGGCGGCGAGACCGGGCGTGGTTTCTACCAGATGATGGACGGTGTCGAGGTCGGCCGGGTCAACGTGGCCGCGCGCGGCTGCGGTGTCGCCCGGCGCGCCTTCGAACTGGGCATCTCGTACGCCCAGCAGCGGCACACCTTCGGCAAGCAGATCGCCCAGCACCAGGCGATCCAGTTCAAGCTCGCCGAGATGGCCACCAAGGTGGAGGCCGCGCACCAGATGATGGTCAACGCCGCACGGAAGAAGGATTCCGGCCAGCGCAACGACCTGGAGGCCGGGATGGCGAAGTACCTGGCCGCCGAGTACTGCAAGGAGGTCGTGGAGGACGCCTTCCGTATCCACGGCGGGTACGGCTTCTCCAAGGAGTACGAGATCGAGCGGCTGTACCGCGAGGCGCCGATGCTGCTGATCGGTGAGGGTACCGCTGAGATCCAGAAAATGATCATTGGACGGCGCCTGTTGGAGGAGTACCGTATTCAGGGCTGAATGTCCGAATATGTGGTGGTTTGCCCGAGGCAAAGGTCACACAGTGTGCGGGTGTCTGCTGTGTGAACCAGCCATCGACTCGCCACCGAGCTTGCCGAGTTGCCGGGGCCAACCGATACCATCGAGTTAAAGCCGCCGTCCCCAGAAGCAATTCGCGGCACCCCTCCGCTACGAAGGTCTTCCATGCCCCACAGCCATTCCTCTGCACCACGCGACAGCCTGGCCGGCGTACGACTCGCGCGCGGAGCGTCGCCGTGGCTCCTGCCGACCGTGGCCACCGCGGCGGTCAGCCTCGCCCGTGCGCGCCGTTCCGGGCGCTGGGCGACCGTGGCCGTCCCCGCCACCGCGCTCGCGGCGGGGATGCTGTGGTTCTTCCGCGACCCGGAGCGGGAGATCACCGACGGACGAGTGATCTCCCCGGCCGACGGCGTGGTGCAGAGCATCATGCCGTGGAAGGACGGACGCACCCGCGTCGCGATCTTCATGAGCCCGCTGAACGTCCATGTGAACCGTGCCCCCCTCGCGGGCACGGTCACCTCCGTCGAGCACATCCCCGGCGGATACGTTCCGGCGTTCAACAAGGAGAGCGAGAACAACGAGCGGGTGGTCTGGCACTTCGACACCGAGCTCGGTGACATCGAGATGGTGCAGATCGCCGGTGCCGTGGCCCGCCGGATCGTGCCGTACGTGCCCCGCGGCTGCAAGGTCGAGCAGGGCGACCGGATCGGCCTCATCCGCTTCGGCTCCCGGGTCGACATCTATCTGCCCGAGGGCGTGGAGCCCGCGGTCGAGGTCGGACAGACCACCATGGCTGGGGTGACTCGTCTTGACCGTGATTGATCCCGACACACAGTCCACCTGGGTGACCGAGCTGGAGGAGGAGGTCGACGACCTTCCGCTCTCCACCCGGCTGTCCATCGCCGACGCGCTCACGCTCGGTAACGCGATCTGCGGATTCATGGCCGTGTACTTCACGACCACCGGGGTCCTGGTACCGCATCTGATGGGCACCAGCGACGGCGGGATGTCCAAGCACAGCGCGGCCACCGCGGTCACGCTGATGCTGCTCGCGTCGGTCTTCGACCTCTTCGACGGGCTGGTGGCGCGCAAGCTGCGCAGCTCGGCGATGGGCGCCGAGCTGGACAACCTCTCGGATCTGATCAGCTTCGGGCTGGCGCCCGCGTACTTCGTGGTCGTCTGGGGCCTGGTCGCCGACGACGCGCACGGCAAGGTGTCCGCGGTCGCCGCGGTGCTGGTCGTGCTGGCGGTGGTGCTACGGCTGGCCCGCTTCTCCTGCACCACGGTGCGGGACGGTGTCTTCCAGGGCATGCCGAGCCCCTTCGGCGCGATGACGGTGGTCTCCGTCGTCCTGCTGGAGCTGCCCTTCGTGCCGACCGTGGTGGCCATCGTCGGTGTGGCGTGGCTCATGGTCAGCCGGGTCGAGTACCCCAAGCCGCGCGGACGGCTCGCGGTGATGACCCTGGCCTGGATCCTGATCAGCATGGGCTGCCTCACCGCGTGGACGCTCGACGTCCCCGGCGGCCACCTGCTGCTGCAGACCGGCTGCGCCCTGCAGTGCGTGGCCGCGGCGGTCATCCCCTGCTTCGCGACCACCCGGCGGGTCAACACGATCCGCAACAACCGCCGCGAGGCGCGGGCGGAACAGGCGTAGCCACCCGCACAGCGCGCCGCGCTCGGCCACGGAAAGGCCCCGTATCCCTCGCAGTGAGGGGTACGGGGCCTTCCTGCTGCCTGGGGGCTGGGGGCCTACCGAGCCTTCCCTGGCCTCAGCGGTCCCGGGCCCACCCGGGCCTCAGCGGCGGTCGAGGTGCGGCAGGAAGTCCTGGGCCAGGTTGCGGGCCAGTTCCTCCAGCAGCGGGGCCGCCTCCGCCATGCAGCGGGCCGGGTCGGGCTCCAGGTCGGTGAGGGCGTACGCACGGCGGATACCGGCGGCGCCCAGGGCGGCGGGGCCGAGCGCGAGGCGGCCGCAGACGGCCACCACGTCGATACCGCGGGCCCTGGCCGCCTGCGCGACGCCCACCGGAGCCTTGCCGTGCAGCGTCTGCTCGTCGAGCGACCCCTCGCCGGTGATCACCAGATCGGCGCCCTCCAGCGCCTCGGCGAAGCCCAGGACGTCGAGCATCACATCGATGCCGGGCCGGAAGGAGGCCCCCAGGGCCACCAGCGCCCCGTAGCCGATACCGCCCGCGGCCCCGGCGCCCGGTGCCTGCGCCGCCTCGTCGGCGACCGGTCCCAGCGCCGCCGTGAGCACCTCCACATAGCGGCCGAGCGCGGCGTCCAGCGTGGCCACGTCCTGCTCGGAGGCGCCCTTCTGCGGCCCGTAGACCGCCGCGGCGCCCTTCGGGCCGAGCAGCGGGTTGTCGACGTCGCTCGCCAGCACGATCTCGGCGTCGGCCAGCCGCGGGTCGAGACCGCTCAGGTCGGCGGTGGCGAGCGCGGCCAGCGGGCCGCCGCCCGGCGCCACCGGCGCGCCCTCGGCGTCCAGCAGGCGGGCGCCGAGCGCGGCGAGCATGCCCGCGCCGCCGTCGTTGGTGGCGCTGCCGCCGACGCCGAGCACGATGGTGCGGGCGCCCGCGTCGAGCGCGGCGCGCAGCAGCTCCCCGGTGCCGTAGGTGGTGGCGGTCAGCGGCGCGAAGACGCCGTCGGGCAGATACCGCAGCCCGGAGGCCTCGGCCATCTCGACCACCGCGGTGCCCTCACGCAGCGCGTAGGCCGCGGTCACCGCGGTGCCCAGCGGCCCGGTGACCTCGACGGTACGGCGCTCGAAGCCGCCGGCGACGGCCGCGTCCACCGTGCCGTCACCGCCGTCGGCCACAGGCAGCGAGACGACCGCCAGTCCGGGCACCACTTCGCGCAGGCCGGCCTCGACATGCGCGGCCACCTCCACCGCGGTCAGTGACCCCTTGAACTTGTCCGCGGCGATCAGCACGCGCCCCGTGGAATTGGTTACAGCGTCGGACACGTTCGTACTCCCCATCCGAAAACGGAACATCGCGCCGCTCGGACCCTATCTCGCCCCGGGCCGCCTGCCCATGGGCGCGACGGAGCGTCATGATCCGACCACGGTCAGGCGCCACCGCTCACACGCGCCGCGCGGCCCCGTAGGTTGGCGGTATGACGACCGACTTCGCCACCTACATCGCCTCGCTGCCGAAGATCATCGCGGGGGCGAACACCCTGCTGCGCTCTCCCGACGGCCGGGTACTGCTCGTGGAGCCGAACTACCGCGACGACGGCTCCTGGACGCTGCCGGGCGGCACCATCGAGTCCGACCAGGGCGAGACCCCGCGGCAGGCGGCCTTCCGGGAGAGCGTGGAGGAGATCGGCCTGGAGGTCGTGCCGGGCGCGCTGCTGGCGGTCGACTGGGTGATGGGTCCCGGACGGCCGCCGCTGGCGAGCTATCTCTACGACGGCGGCGTCCTGGCCGAGGAGGAGTTCGCGGCGATCCGCCTCCAGGCGGAGGAGCTGGACTCCTGGCGGCTGGTCGCACCCGACGAGATCGCCACCTACCTCACCCCCGGCGCCGCCCGCCTCGTCCTCGCCGCCCTGGCCGCCCTCGCCGCGGGCACCGGCCCGGCCGAACTGGTCAACGGCCGCCCGGCGAGCGGCAAGGAGTGACGCCCTAGGGCGTGTTCGGCACGAACCCGAGGTCGGGCGGCGGGTCCTGCGGACCGTGCGCCGCAACCTCCGCGAGCAGCGCGGGGAGCTGCGGCGGCCACAACGCGTCGCCGGTGGCGGCGAGTTCGGCCGGTGACCACCAGCGGCCGTGCTGGATGCCGTCCTCGGCGTGCGCGGCCGCGAGCCCCCCGGCAAGCGGTCTGCGCGGGGCGTACGCAAGGTAGATGTGCTCGTGCTGGCGTACGGGGACACCGGCGCGGGTGAAGTCGTGCTCCCAGGTGCAGAGCACGGGGCCCGGCGTGATGTCCGTCCAGCCGGTCTCCTCCCGGGCCTCGCGCACCGCGGCCTCGCGCGGCTGCTCGCCGTCCTCCAGGCCGCCGCCGGGCATCGCCCAGTGCACGCCGACCTCGGAGTTGTCGTACCGGAAGAGGAAGACCGCCCCGTCGGGTGCGAGGATCGCCACGCGCGCCGCCCGCCGGGGCGTCCGTATCAAGGTCACTGCCGCTGTTCCCCGTTCCCCGTCGCCTGTTGGTGCGGGCGGCGTCCCGCGGCGGTCAGGGTTTGGGGATGTCGAAGAAGTACGTCAGCCCGCCCGCCAGCCGGATGTCGCCCTGGATCTTCAGCTTACGGGTGAAGAACAGGGTGGGTCCGGAGGCGTTTCCCGAGACCAGCTTGAGGAATTCGGGGGCGGCCATGGTGAGGGTGAGGCGCGGGGTGCGGTCGGTCTCGGACGCGGTGACGGTGCAGGTGCCGTCGGCGATGTGCGTCTCGTAGACGTCCGGCGCCTCGTCGCCGGCGGTGATCCGCCAGCGGACCAGCGCGTCCCTGCTGCCCGCCGCCTGCGGCTTGAACAGGGTGTGCATCCGCTGGAAGACCTCGTCGAGCACGCGTCGGCGCTCCGGCCCCGCCATGAAGTCGGCGATCTGCCCGGTGGGCAGCCCCTTCACGATCCGGGCGAACTCCTTCGGTTCCACCGCGCCGAAGTCGAGGTGTTCCAGGTCGATGCCGTCGAGCGCCGCCATGCGGAGACCTTTCTGACTCGTCAGTAAGTTTACTGGTGAGTAAGAGTAGGTTCGGCTGGGCACGTTGACAAGACGCGGTGTGGTGCGGGCGGGCCGCGAGGGGCACAGCGGGCCGCGCCCGCACGGCGGTTCAGCGGGCGGCGGGCGTCCACTGCGGGTCGCGGCCGAGCACCGCCACCACCTGGTCGAGCGTCGACGCACCCGGGGGGACCTCCCGCTCCGGCCGGAAGGCGGCGCCCTCGGCGAGGCGGCTGCTGCCGCCGGGGACCGCCAGGGCGATCGGCAGCACCGCGTCGAGCAGCGGTGCGTCGAACTCCACTGTCACGCCGATGGACTTGGCCACGTCCCACGCGTGCACGACGGTGTCGACGAAGTGGAACCCGATCGCCAGGGAGGCGGGGAAGAGGCAGTCGTCGCGGATCTCCGGCAGCCAGAAGCCGCGCTCCAGCACGCCGTCCTCGGCGAAGGCCGCCGCCACGTCGGCCGCGGACTCGCCGAAGACCTTCGCCGGCTCGGCGCCGACCGGGCGGTCCGCCCATATGCCGATGTTCTGGGTCCCGCCGCGGGCGGACGCGGCGAAGCCGTGGTTCTGGCCGGTCATGTGCGCCAGGAGCTGGCCGAGCGTCCAGGCGGAACAGGGGGTGGGTACGTCGAGCGCCGCGGCGTCGACCGCGCCGACGACGGTACGGGCGACGTCGAGTGCCTCCCGGTGGAACGCGCGAAGATCAGTCATGCCGCCGACTGTAGGCCGGGAGTACGACAGGGCGCCCGCGAATAACGCGGTCGCGCCCGGCGGGGGCCCGCGCCTACGCTCGGACATATGGCCCAGCGCAAGCCGCTCGTGGCGCTGCTCAGCGGCGCCGGCATCTCCACGGACTCCGGCATCCCCGACTACCGCGGGCCCAACGGTGTGTGGCGCCGCGATCCGGAGGCCGAGAAGCTCTCCACCTACGACGTCTACATGTCGGACCCCGAGGTGCGGCGCCGCGCCTGGCGCACCCGGCGGGACAGCCCCGCCTGGAACGCCCGGCCCAACGCGGCGCACGAGGCGGTCGTACGGCTGGAACGGGCCGGGGTGCCCGTGCGGGTGATCACGCAGAATGTGGACGGGCTGCACCAGTTGGCGGGGCTCACCCCGCGCAAGGTGCTCGAACTGCACGGCACCGCACGCGAGGTGGTCTGCACGAAGTGCTCCGCGCGCGGCCCGATGGCGGAGGCGCTGGAGCGGGTGGTGGCCGGTGAGGAGGATCCGCCGTGCCTGGCCTGCGGCGGCATCCTGAAGTCCGCGACGGTGATGTTCGGGCAGCGGCTCGACCCGCGAGTGCTGTCGGAGGCCGTCGCGATCGCCAAGGGCTGCGACGTGTTCGTGGCGGTCGGCACCAGCCTCCAGGTCCAGCCCGCGGCCTCGCTCGCGGGCCTCGCCGCCGAACACGGCGCCCGCCTCGTCATCATCAACGCCGAGCCCACGCCCTACGACCCCCTCGCCACCGAAGTCGTCCGCACCCCCATCGGCACCGCCCTCCCCGCCCTCCTGGACACCCTGGCGAAGGAATCAACCGAGAACGCCTGAAGCAACGCCGCGCTCGGCACCCGACGCCTCCGGCGGGGGGGTATTCAGCGAAGCCGCGGGGCCACGGCGCTGACGGCGCGCTCGGCACCGTCGAGCCACGCCGTCGTGGCGCGGCGCCGCTGCGACGGATCGCAAACCCTGGTCTTCCGGCCCCCGGCGGGGCAACGCGGCAGCGCCTCGGGGACGCGGGGATTGGGCGCCCTGCGCCCTAGCGCGCCGCTGTTCTGCGGAGGTGGCGCAGGGCGGCGCGGGCGGCGTTGTGGCCGCTCATGCCGTGGACGCCCGGGCCGGGTGGGGTGGCGGAGGAGCAGAGGAAGATGCCGGGGCGGCGGGTGGCGTAGGGGACGGCGGCCAGGCGGGGGCGGATGACGGACTGGAGCCCGGAGTAGGCACCGCAGGCGATGTCGCCGCCCACGTAGTTGGCGTTGCGGGCGGCCATCTGCGCGGGTCCCGCGATCGCGCGGGCCAGCACGAGGTCGCGGAAACCGGGCGCGAAGCGCTCGATCTGCCGTTCCATGGCGTCGGTGGCGTCGCCGTGCCAGCCGTGCGGGACATGGGCGTAGGCCCAGAAGACATGCTTGCCCTCGGGCGCCCGGGACGGGTCGACGACGGTGGGCTGCGAGGTGATCATGAAGGGCGTCTGTGGCGGGCGGCCGGTGACCGCCCGCGTCAGCGCGTCGCCGATCTCGGTGTACGTGGGCCCGATGTGCACGGTGCCCGCGCGCCGGGCCTCGGGCGCGGTCCACGGCACCGGGCCGTCCAGGGCATAGTCGATCTTGAACACGGACGGGCCGTACCGGTAGCGGCGGTACGCGTCGCCGAGCCCGGCGATCCTGGCCAGCGCGGTCGGCGAGGTGTCGAAGAGATAGGCGCGGGCGGGCGGGAGTTCGTCGAGCTTGCGCACGGTGAACCCGGTGCGGATGACACCGCCCAGCTCCGTGAGGTGGGCGGCGAGCGCGTCGCAGATCGCCTGCGAGCCGCCGCGGGCGACCGGCCAGCCGTTCTCGTGCGCGGCCAGCGCGAACATCAGCGCCATCGCCCCGGTGAACGGCTCGGTCAGCTTGCAGATCGCGTGCCCGGCGAGCCCGGCGAGCAGCGCCCGGCCCTTCGCGTCGTGGAAGCGGTGCGCCAGCACACCCACCGGCGGGGTGCCGGTCAGCCCGAAGCGCAGGAAGCGGTACGGGTCGCGCGGCAGCCCCGCCCACGGCGGGCGGAAGAAGTCCGCGGCCATCGTGTCCCAGTGGCCGGTGTACGGCTCCAGCAGCCGCCGGTAGGTGCCCGCGTCGCGCGCCCCGAGCGAGGCGGCGGTCTCGCCGACGGTGGGCGCGAGGACGGCCGCGGTCCCGTCCGGGAACGGGTGGGCCATCGGCAGTTCGGGCTGCAGCCACTCCAGTCCGTGCGCGGCCAGCGGCAGCGCGCCGAAGGCGGGCGACCCGATGCCGAAGGGGTGTACCGCGGAGCACGGGTCGTGCCGGAAGCCCGGCAGCGTGAGCTCCTCGGTGCGCGCGCCGCCGCCCACCGTCTCCGCGGCCTCGAAGACCTGCACCGACAGCCCGGCGCGGGCCAGTTCGACGGCGGCGGTCAGTCCGTTGGGCCCGGCGCCGACCACGACGGCGTCGGCCACGACGGCCCGGGTCACCGCTGCTCCCCCATCACCGCGACGACCTCCCGGACGGTGGCCTCGTCCCGGGCGAGGGCGAACGGCAGCGTGTTGCCGCCGGGAATCCGGAAGGGCGCGCCGGACGAGGTGAGGCTGACGCCGCCCGCCTCGGCGGCCAGCAGCAGCCCGGCCGCGTGGTCCCAGGGCGCCTCCCAGAAGAAGGCCACGCCGTCCATGTCACCGCGCGCCACGTCGAGATAGGCGAGACCGGCGCAGGTGCAGGGGCTGCACTGCGCGCCGGACGCGGCGAGCCTGCCGAGCACCTCGCGCTCGTAGCCGGTGCGGTAGACCGGGTTGGAGGTCCACAGCCGCAAGGGCTCGCCGGGTGCGCCGGTACGGGTGCGCAGCCGCTCGCCGCCGAGGTGGGCGCCGCGGCCGCGGCGGGCGGTGGCGAACAGCCCGCGCCGCGGCCCGTACGTCCAGGACGCCAGCGGTTCGCCGTGCCGCACGAGGGCGACCAGCGTCGCGAAGCCGTCCTCGCCGCGGACGAACGCGGCGGTGCCGTCGATGGGGTCGATCACCCACACCGGGGCGTCGCCGCCGAGCCGTTCCAGTACGGAGGCGTCCGCGCTCACCGCCTCCTCGCCGACGACGACGGAGCCGGGGAGGAGAGCGGTGAGCCGCTCGGTGAGGCGTTCCTCGGCCCGCCGGTCGGCGACCGTCACCAGGTCGTTGGGGCCGTTCTTCTCCACGACGTCGCCGTCGGACAGCTTCCGCCAGCGCGGCAGCACCTCTTCGGCGACGACCGCCCTGATCGCGTCCTCGACGGCGGCGAGCAGCGCGTCGTCGACGTCGTCACCGCGGGCGGTGCGGTCGCCGCCCGGTGTCACCGCACCGGCCTCGTTGCGCATGCGGCCATCCAATCAGACGGCGGCCGCGCGCGGCGGGGCGGTCCACATCAGCGCCACGTACAGCAGCAGGGAGGAGGCCAGACCCACCGCCCAGCCGTAGTCGGCCAGCGGTTTGAGGAACGGGATCAGGCCGTGCGCGGGGAACGGGCCCTTGCCGGGCGCGGAGTACGAGCCGCCGATCGCCAGCACCCCGCCGACGGCGAAGGCCGTCACCGCGCGCCAGTTCCAGCCGCCGTCGTACCAGTAGCGGCCGGCCGGGTCGTACAGCTCGGCCAGGTGCAGCACGGTGCGCCGGATGATCCAGTAGTCGGCGATGAGGATGCCCGCGACGGTGCCCAGGACGCCGCCGACCACGCCGAGCCAGGTGAAGATGTACAGCTCGGGGGTGGAGATCAGCTTCCACGGGAAGATGACGACGCCGACCACGCCGGTGATCAGCGCGCCGGTGCGGAAGTTGACCAGCCGCGGCGCGAGATGGGACAGGTCGTAGGCCGGGGAGACCACGTTGGCGGCGATGTTGACCGAGATGGTGGCGACGAGCACGGTGAGCAGGCCGTAGGCGAGGCCGAAGGTGCTGCCGCTCTTGGCGGTGAGCGCCACCGGGTCCCACAGGGTGCTGTCCTTGGTGCCGTAGACGGCCTGGGCGCCGGAGGTGACCAGCACCGACAGCAGGGCGAAGGCGGTCATGGTGGTGGGCAGGCCGAGCGACTGGCCCCAGACCTGGGCGCGCTGGCCGGCGCCGAAGCGGGTGAAGTCGGGGATGTTGAGGGAGAGCGTCGACCAGAAGCCGATCATGCCCATCAGGGACGGGAAGAAGATCTTCCAGAAGCCGCTGCCCCAGCCGAGCGCGGACGGCTGGTCGAGCAGCGGGCCGAGGCCGCCCGCCTTGACCGCGATCCAGATCAGCAGCACGATCGCGCCGACCAGCACGAAGGGCGCGGCCCAGTTCTCGAACCGGCGCAGGGTGTCCATACCGCGGGCGATGATGGCCAGTTCCAGCATCCAGAACAGCACGAAGCACAGCCACAGCGGCCACGGGTAGCCGCCGATGTGGTGGGCGGACGCCCAGTCGCCGCCGACGATCCGGTCGAGCAGGATGAAGATGCCCTGTCCGCCGATCCAGGTCTGGATGCCGAACCAGGCGCAGGCGACGAGCGCCCGTACCAGCGCGGGCAGGTTGGCGCCGCGCAGTCCGAACGAGGCGCGGGCCAGCACCGGGAACGGGATGCCGTACTTCGGTCCCGCGTGCCCGGTGAGCAGCATCGGGACCAGCACGATGAGGTTGGCCAGCGCGATGGTGAGCACGGCCTGCTTCCAGTCCATGCCCAGCGCGACCAGACCGGAGGCGAGGGTCCAGGACGGGATGTTGTGCGCCATCCCGATCCACAGCGCGGTGAAGTTGTAGGTGGTCCAGGTGCGTTGTGCGACCGGGACGGGCAGCAGATCGGCGTTGGCGTACGACCCGGTGGGCGGGGCCGCGTCGGCGGGGAGTTCGACGCGGTCACCCGCATCCGTGGCTATGGCCATGGTCACCTCGTCTCAGGTCATCTCAGCGCGGGGATGATGTCCTTGCCGTAGGCGTCGATGGTCGACTCCTTGGCGTCGTGCATGTCGTAGACCGCGAACTGGTCGACGCCCAGGTCCCGCAGCGCCCGCAGTTTGGCGATGTGCGCCTGCGGCGGCCCGATCAGGCAGAAGCGGTCCACGATCTCGTCGGGGACGAACGCGGTGTCGGGGTTGCCGGTGCGGCCGTGGTGGGCGTAGTCGTAGCCCTGCCGCTGCTTGATGTACGCGGTCAGCTCCTCCGGCACCACCGAGGAGTGCTCGCCGTACCGGCTGACCAGGTCCGCCACATGGTTGCCGACCATGCCGCCGAACCAGCGGCACTCCTCGCGGGCGTGCGCGATCGCCTCGGGTGAGTCGTCGGCGGTGACGTACGCGGGCGCGGCGACGCAAACGGTGACCGACGCCGGGTCGCGTCCGGCCTTCTCGGCGGCGGCGCGTACCGCCTTGACCATGTACTCGGTGAGGTAGACGTCGGCGAGCTGGAGGATGAAGCCGTCGGCCTGCTCCCCCGCCATCGCCAGCGCCTTGGGGCCGTAGGCGGCCATCCAGACCGGCAGTTCGCCGTCGCTGACCCACGGCAGCCGCAGCGGGGTGCCGTCGACGTCCGCCTCGCGGCCCTCGGCGAGGTCGCGGATGACCCGCATCGCCTCGCCCACCCTGGCCAGGGTGTTGGGCTTGCGCCCGGCGACCCGCATCGCCGAGTCGCCGCGGCCGATGCCGCAGACCGTCCTGTTGCCGTACATCGAGTTGAGGGTGGCGAAGGTGGAGGCGGTCACCTCCCAGGTGCGGGTGCCGGGGTTGGTCACCATCGGGCCGACCTTGAGGTGCTCGGTGTGCTCGAGGATGCGGCTGTGGATGACGAACGGCTCCTGCCACAGCACGGCGGAGTCGAAGGTCCAGCCATAGGTGAAGCCGTTGCGTTCGGCGCGGCGCATCAGGCCGACGACGTTCGAGGCGGGTGGATCGGTCTGCAGGACGAGGCCGAACTCCATGGGCGCCACTCCTTCGTTAGATCAGGTACTGGCAGGTGCCGCGGGGCAGGTACTGGCCGTGTCCGGTCCTGCCCACGTACGACCCGGCGTCGATCACCGGGACACCTCGGGAGAGCACGGTCTCCACCCGGCCGGTGGTCCGCCGTCCCTCGTACGCCGAGTAGTCGACGTTCATGTGGTGCGTCTCGGCCGACATCACCTGCTCGGCGTGCGGGTCGTAGATCACCACGTCGGCGTCCGCGCCGGGCGCCAGGGTGCCCTTGCGCGGGTAGAGGCCGAACATCCGGGCGGGGGTGGCGCAGGCGATCTCGATCCAGCGGCGCCGGGTGATGTGCCCGTCGACCACGGCCTGGTGCAGCAGGTCCATCCGGTTCTCCACACCGGGCAGGCCGTTGGGGATCTTGGAGAAGTCGCCGCGGCCCAGCTCCTTCTGCCCGCTGAAGCAGAACGGGCAGTGGTCGGTGGAGACCACCTGGAGGTCGTTGGTGCGCAGGCCCCTCCACAGCGCGGCCTGGTGCTCCCGCGGGCGCAGCGGTGTGCTGCACACGTACTTGGCGCCCTCGAAGTCCGGCTCGGCCAGGTTGTCGGTGGACAGGAAGAGGTACTGCGGGCAGGTCTCGCCGTAGACGTTGAGCCCCAGGTCGCGGGCGGCGGTGATCTCGGCGAGCGCCTCCTGCGCGGAGACGTGCACGACATAGAGCGGCGCGCCCGCGACCCGGGCGAGCTGGATGGCCCGGTGGGTGGCCTCGGCCTCCAGCAGGGCGTGCCTGACCTCGCCGTGGTAGCGGGGGTCGGTCTTTCCGGCGGCCAGCGCCTGCTGGACCAGGACGTCGATGGCGATGCCGTTCTCGGCGTGCATCATCACCAGGCTGCCGTTGACGGACGCGCGCTGCATGGCGCGCAGGATCTGGCCGTCGTCGCTGTAGAAGACGCCCGGGTAGGCCATGAACATCTTGAAGCTGGTGACGCCCTCCTGCACCAGGACGTCCATCTCCTTGAGCGTGTGGTCGTTCACGTCGGAGACGATCATGTGGAAGCCGTAGTCGATGGCGCACTGGGCGTCGGCCTTGGCGTGCCAGGCGTCGAGGCCGCCGCGCAGCGACTGGCCGACGCTCTGCACCGCGAAGTCGATGATGGTGGTGGTGCCGCCCCACGCGGCCGCCCGGGTGCCGGTCTCGAAGGTGTCGGAGGCGAAGGTGCCGCCGAAGGGCAGTTGCATGTGGGTGTGGGCGTCGACGCCGCCGGGGATCACGTACTTGCCGGTCGCGTCGAGCACCTGGGCGTCGTCCCAGCTCCTGGCGGCGGCCGAGTCGTGCGCGGCCAGCGCGGCGATCCGGCCGTCCTCGACGAGGACGTCGGCGTGGATTTCGTCGGACGCGGTGATGACGAGGCCGCCACGGATGACGGTACGGTTCGCGGTCACTGCGCTGCCCCTCCTTCCAGCTCGGACTGGGCGACTTTGAGCGCTGCCTCCAGGGCGTCGGCGCCCTCCTCCGCCTCGGCCACCGTCAGCGACAGCGGCGGGGCGATCCGCAGCACGTTGCCCTCGCGGCCGCCCTTGCCGATCAGCAGGCCGTGTTCGCGGGCGGATTCGAGGACGGCGCCGGCGGCGGGCGCCGACGGGCCGCCGGTGAGCGGGTCGACCAGTTCGACCCCGAGCATCAGGCCGCGGCCGCGGACCTCGCGCACGATGCCGGTGGCCGCGCCGATCGCCGACAGCCGGGCCTTGAGCAGACCGCCGACGCGGCGCGCGTTGCCCTGCAGGTCGTGGTCGACGAGGTAGGTGAGGTTGGCGAGCGCGCCCGCGGCGGTGACGGGGCTGCCGCCGAAGGTGGAGATCGAGTTCGCGGTCAGGCAGTTCATCACCTCGGCGCGGGCCACCACGCCGCCCATGGACAGGCCGTTGCCGATGCCCTTGGCGAAGGTGAGGATGTCGGGCGGCCCGGCGTCCGCGTGTGCCTGCCAGCCCCAGAAGTGGTCGCCGGTACGGCCCCAGCCGGTCTGCACCTCGTCGGTGATCCACAGGATGCCGTGCCGGTCGAGCACCCGCTTGAACGCGGCGAGCAGTCCGTCGGGTCCCGAGGTGAAGCCGCCAACGCCCTGGATCGGCTCGGCGATCATCGCGGCCACCGTGCCGTTGGCCTGCCCGAGGATGTCCTCCAGGTCCGCCACGCACGCGGCGGTGAACTCGGCGTCGGACAGCGCCGCGTACGGTCCGCGGCTGCGCACCCCGCCGTGCACGTAGAGGGTCTGCAGCGGGGACAGGCTGGTCGGCGACCAGGCGGTGTTGCCGGTGATGCCGATCGCGGTGAAGGACCGGCCGTGGTAGCTGTTGCGCAGCGCCAGGATCTGGTTGGAGCGGCGGTAGGTGGTGGCCAGCAGCAGCGCGGTGTCGTTGGCCTCGGTGCCCGAGGTGGTGAAGAAGACCCGGGCGTCGGGGATGCCGGACAGCCGGGCGACGCGCTCGGCGAGTTCCACGGCGTGGTGGCTGAGGTAGAGCGTCGACGAGTGCAGGATCCGGCCGGCCTGCTCGGCGACGGCGCTGGTCACCTCGGGCAGCGCATGGGCGGTCATCGTGGTGAGGATGCCGCCGAAGAAGTCCAGGTAGCGGTTGCCCTCGGCGTCCCAGACATGGCGGCCCTCGCCGTGCGTCAGCTCGATCGGACGCGCGTAGTACGTGGCCAGCCAGTCGGGCAGGACGGCGCGGTGGCGGGAGTGCAGGGCGGCGTGCGTGCCCTCGTCGGCGGTGGCCATCGGCTCAGGCCCCCGTCAGGTCGCCGTAGGCGTCGGGCCGCCGGTCGCGGTAGAAGGCCCACTGCTGGCGCACTTCCGTGATCAGGTCGAAGTCCAGGTCGCGGACCAGCAGTTCCTCCTTGGAGTCGGAGGCGGTGCCGTCCACGAACTGGCCGCGGGGGTCGACGAAGTAGCTGGTGCCGTAGAAGTCGTTGTCGCCGTACTCCTCGCGGCCGACGCGGTTGATGGCCGCGATGTAGTACTCGTTGGCCACGGCGGCGGCGGGCTGTTCGAGCTGCCACAGGTACGCCGACAGACCGCGGCTGGTGGCCGACGGGTTGTAGACGAGCTGGGCGCCGGCCAGGCCCAGGGCGCGCCAGCCCTCGGGGAAGTGCCGGTCGTAGCAGATGTAGACGCCGACCTTGCCGACGGCGGTGTCGAACACCGGCCAGCCGAGGTTGCCGGGCTTGAAGTAGTACTTCTCCCAGAAGCCCTTGACCTGCGGGATGTGGTGCTTGCGGTACTTGCCGAGGTAGGAGCCGTCGGCGTCGATCACGGCGGCGGTGTTGTAGTAGAAGCCGTCCTGCTCGATCTCGAAGACCGGTACCACGATCACCATGCCGGTCTCGCGGGCCAGCGCCTGCATCCGCCGCACGGTCGGGCCGTCGGGCACGGGTTCGGCCCACCGGTAGTGCTCGGCCTCCTGGACCTGGCAGAAGTAGGGGGCGTTGAACACCTCCTGGAAGCCGATCACCTTGGCGCCCTGCGCGGCGGCGGCGCGCGCGTGTTCCTCGTGTTTGGCGATCATCGACTCGGTGTCACCTGTCCAGGTCGCCTGGACCAGTGCGGCACGCACGACATTGCTCATGAGCAGCTCCTCTGACGTGACGTCACGCCGGTTCTACGCACGTAGATCCCGTCGTGGGGAAGAACGTAGAAGCGCCTTACCCACTGTGGCAAGACCGCTACCGTTACCGGCCCAAGACGATCACGTTTCTCCCGCGCGGAACCCGTTCGGCGGCGTTTCCACCGTAACGCCGGAAATCGCCCCTGCTCCTGTCACGGAGGGGGCGGTCTCGGCTCAGCGGTCGGGCAGGCCCGCGCGGCGCAGGGCGGCGACGACGTCGCGGCGGCGGGGCTTGGAGACGCGCTCCGCGGCGGCGACCAGGGGGGCGGCGAGGTCGTGGCGGGCGCGGACGACGGCGGCGGCGTCCTCGGCGGGGCGGGCGCGGGCGACGGTGCCCAGGAGTTCACCGGCCTCGTCGTCACGGCCCGCGGCGCACAGGGCGGCGGCGGTCAGCGCGATGTCCCCGGGCGGGCGCGCCGCGGCCTGGTGCAGCAGGGTCTTGCAGTCCTCGGCGCGCCCGGCGGCGGCCAGTTCCGCCGCCGCCGCGGCCAGTGGTCCCGGCGGCAGCGCGGCGACCTCCCACAGCAGCGTGGCCACGTCCGCGCCCAGCCCGGTGCGCTCCAACTCCCGTACGAGATACGGCAGCCGGGCCGCCGGGCCCTCCGCGGCCTCGCAGAGCACCACATACGCCGCGCCGGTGTGCCCGTCCTGCCGCAGAGCCCCCAGCCGCGCCGCCTCCTGCCGCGCCTGCGCCGCCCACCGCGGATCCTCCACCACCGCCGCGGGCGCCTCCCGCACCTCGCCGGCCCCGGCGAACCGGGCGCCCCGCGGGCTCTCCGCCACACCCGGTGCCGTGACGGCGGGCCGGGCCCCGCCCTCCGGCGCTCCCGCGAACCGCGCCCCCCGCAGGCTCTCGGTCGCGACCGGCGCCGCGCTCGTACCGGGCAGTTCGGGAGGCGGCGGCTCCTCGGTGCCGGTGTCCTCCTCGAACGCCCCCGCGAATCGCGCGCCCCGCGGTCGCCCGCGGTCCTTGGGCTTCTTCCTGGCCGACCGCCGCGACGCCTCGGCGGCGGGCGGCGGTTCGGGGGCGGGCGTCTCCCCGAACGCCCCCGGCGGTGGCGGGGCCGGGGACCGCGCCGCCTGAGGGGACTGGTGCGGGGAACGCGGCTCCTGCTCGCCCCATCGCGGCGCGGGCCTGCCGGCGGCGGTCCGAGCAGCCTGAGTTGCGGGAGCGGCCGGGGTCGCGGAGCCGGCAGGTCCCGTCGGGCCGGGGTGTGCCGCCGGGCGGAACCAGTCGGCGGGGAGTTCGGGCGCGCCCGACAGGGCGGCGAGGCGGGTGCGGAGGTCGGCGTGGCGGGCGGTGGCGCGCTCGCGGTCGTCACGGGCCCAGGCGAGGACGTTGGTGAGGCGGCCCGCGTTGGGGGCCGACGGCGTGGCGGACGCGTGGTCGAGGGCGCGGACGGCCTCGCGTTCGCGGAGCACGGCCAGGTCGCGGGCGCGCGTGGCGGCGTCCAGCCGGGCGCGCAGTGCCTCCCGCGCGCCGGGCGCGGCGTCCCAGGCGGCGACGGCCTCCCGGTGCATGGCCCGCGCGCGCTCGGCCACCGCGTTGTCGACGAGTCCGCCGCCGCGCGCGGCGAGGTCGTGCAGGACCGCCAGCACGACGTCCCAGGGCGGCACTTCGGCGCCGCTCTCGTAGGTCCGCGCGGCCTGCGGCTCACGGCTCGCGAACACCCCGTACCAGCCGGTGCGTTCACCCAGGGCCGCCACCACCGACCGGAACCAGAACGTGAACCGCGCCTGCGCCTCGTCCGTTCCCGTCGTCACCACACCCTCCACCGCGACTCCTCCCGCTCCCCGCATTCGACACCCGTTGTGTTACGGGAGCGCTACGGACGGTTTTCGTCCTTACTGCGGATCACGGAAGGAGTCACGGGGAGCGCGGAGAGTTACGTCGAAGGGCACACCACCCGGGCGGAACCGCCGCCTCGGCGTACGGGTTCCGCGGCGGCGAGCCAGCGGCCGTCGGGGAGGCGCTGGATGCCGGTGGCCGCTCCGATCTCCGGGTTCTGGGTGAAGTGGTGGCCGATCGCCTCCAGTTGGGCCTGGAGCGGGCTGCCCCAGAGCGCGGGCTCCAGCTCCGTGTTGACCGCGTTGCGCTGGCTGGCGCGCGGCGCGGCGATCGCGTCGACCAACGGCAGGCCGCGGTCGACGTGTTCGGTGAGCACCTGGAGGACGGTGGTGATGATGGTCGCGCCGCCGGGCGAGCCGAGCGCGAAGTCGACCCGCCCGTCCTTGAGCACGATGGTCGGCGAGATCGACGACCGCGGGCGCTTGCCGGGCCCCGGCAGGTTCGGGTCGTGCACGGCCGGGTTGGCGGGCACGAAGGAGAAGTCGGTCAGCTCGTTGTTGAGCAGGAATCCGCGGCCGGGCACGGTGATGGCGCTGCCGCCGGTCTGCTCGATGGTGAGGGTGTACGCCACCACGTTGCCCCACTTGTCGGCGACGGTGAGGTGCGTGGTGTTGTCGCCCTCGTAGGTCGTCGGCGCGGCGGTGCCGGTGGCGCCGCAGGGCACGGGGTGCGCGGGGTCGCCCGGGGCGAGCGGGCTGGTCAGCGCCGCGTCGTCCTTGATCAGGCAGGCGCGCGAGGCGGCGAACGCCTTGGACGTCAGCCCGGCGGTCGGCACCTGCTCGAACGCCGGGTCGCCGACCCAGCGGCCGCGGTCGGCGAAGGCGATCCTGCTGGCCTCCAGGTAGTGGTGCAGGTACTGGGCCTCGCTGGCGTGCGCGAGGTCGGTGTGCTCCAGGATGTTCAGCGCCTCGGCCACGGTGGTGCCGCCGGACGACGACGGCGCCGGCCCGTAGACGTCGAGGCCGCGGTACCCGGTGTGCGTCGGCGCCTGCTCCTTGGCCCGGTACGCCGCCAGGTCGGCGGTCGTCAGGTCTCCGGTGCGCACCACCCGGGTGGCGGCCGGGTCGACCGGGGGCTGGCGTACGGTACGGACGATGTCGGCGCCGATGTCGCCGTGGTAGATCGCGCCGACGCCCTTGGCGCCCAGTTCCTGGTAGGTGCGGGCGAGTTGCGGGTTGCGCAGGGTGGAGCCGACGGCCGGGGGCTGCCCGCCGGGCAGGAAGAGCCGCGCAGTGTCGGGGAAGTCCTTGAAACGGTCCTGGTTGGCGGCGGTCTGCGCGTTGAAGGTGGCGTCCACGGTGAAGCCGTCGCGGGCGATCCTCTCCGCCGGTCGGAGCACCTGGTCGAGCGATTGCGAGCCCCAGGAGTCGAGGGCGGTCTGCCAGGTGGCGGCGGTGCCGGGCACGCCGACGCTGCGGCCGCTGGTGACGGCGTCCGCGAACGCCAGCGGCTTCCCGTTCTCGACGAAGAGCTGGTCGGTGGCGCTGTGCGGGGCGGTCTCGCGGCCGTCGACGGTGAAGACCCGGTGCTGCCGGGCGTTGTAGTACAGGAAGTAGCCGCCGCCCCCGATCCCCGAGGAGTACGGCTCGGTGACACCGAGCGCGGCGGCGGTCGCCACGGCCGCGTCCACCGCGTTGCCGCCGCGCCGCAGCACCTCGATACCGGCCGCCGAGGCGTCGGCGTCCACACTGGCGACCGCTCCCCCGTAGCCGACGGCCAGCGGGCTCTTCGCGGCCGCGGGCGGCGCCGCCTGGTGTGCCCGCGGCACGGGCGCGGGGGCCGCGGCACTGACCGTTCCCACCGCCGCGGTGACGGCGAGCGCCGCCGCGATCCTCAACGCCGGCCCGCGCGTGCGGCCGGTACGGCGATTGCGTTGCGTTTGTCGGTTGCGTCCCATTGCGGAGCCTCCACTCAACGACCGTCACGGCAGCGTAACTTCACCTCACCCGTCCCGTAAGGACCGCGGGGCGGCGCTGTTGGTCGAACACCGCTACGATGCCCCGCCATGAGCGACGACCTCCGCAACCTCGTCCTGGTGCTGGCCGCCTGCGTCCTCGCCGCCGCGCTCGGCTGGTTCCTGCGCAGCGCGCTGTGGCGCCGGACACTCGGCCGCAAGCAGCGCTTCTTCGGCCTGCCGAAGGACTCCGAGTGCCTGCTGGTGGTGCCGCGCGACCCCGGGTCGCGGGGCTGGAGCCTGGCCAGGCACGACGCGTTCGCGCTGCTGGAACTGGCCGCGGTGATCAAGGAGTGCGGGGCGCACGCCGAGGTGCTCGCGCACGACACCGCCTGGCAGGGGTTCGGCGCGCGGACCGAGTTCTGCATCGGCGGCCCCGCGGCCAACCACCGGCTGGCCGCCCATCTGCGCTCCATGCTGCCCGGCATCGTGATCGACACCGACCCCGCGCCGGGCCCCGACCAGGGCGCGATCACCGTGGGCGGGCAGACGTACCGGATGGAGAAGGGCACGGTGGAGTACGTCCTGCTGGCCCGGCTGGCCGCCGCCCGCGACTCGGGCAACGAGCGCCCGGTCTTCCTGTCGTCCGGCCAGCGCGGTATCGCCAACCAGGCCGCGACGCGGTACCTGGCCAGGCACCACGCCCGGCTGGCCCGCAAGCACGGCGGAGACTCCACCTTCTGCCTGCTGCTGAAGGTGGTGAACTCGCAGAGCTACGGCTCCGACGTGGTGGAACTGGTCGCGGACGTCACCAAGCCCGCCCTGGCCGCGCCGCCCGCCGGGTCGTCCGCGGGCGGCGAGAAGGTCAGTCCGCGAGCCCAATCACCAGCCACATAGCGGCGACGCCGGCGACGGTGCACAGCAGGGTGGACGTGGACGGGTGCGGGCTGTGCGCCTCGGGCAGGATGTCGGAGGTCGCCAGGTAGAGCAGGAACCCGGCGAAGAAGCCCAGGTAGAGGCCGAGCGCGCCGCTGGGGATGGTGAAGGCGAGGGTGATCGCGGCGCCGATCACCGGCGCCAGCGCGTCGGCCCCGAGCAGCAGTTGCGCGCGGCGCTGCCCGTTCCCGTACAGCCGGGTGATCGTGTAGGTGTTGAAGCCGTCGGCGAAGTCGTGCGAGATCACGGCGATCGCCACCACGATGCCGACGGTGCTGCCCGCCTGGAACGCCGCGCCGATCGCGAAGCCGTCCATGACGCTGTGGCCGACGAGCGCGACGGCCGCGGTGATCCCGATGCCCTTGACCGGGTCGTGGGCGTGCCCGTGGCCGTGCGCGTGCGGGGCGTACTCGCCCTCGTGCGCGCGGTGGATCGCCACCGCGCGCTCGACGATGTGCAGGGCGAGGAATCCGGCCACGAACATCAGCAGCGCCGCGGGCACGCCGAAGACGACGCGCCGCTGCATCTGGAGCGCCTCGGGCAGCAGGTCGAAACCGACGACTCCGAGCATCAGCCCGGCGGCGAGCCCGAGGACGAGATGGCGGCGGTCTCCGATGTGCTGGGCGACCACCCCGCCGACGAGGGTCATCGCGAACGCGCACGCGGCTATCAGGACCGGCATGAGGTCATGATCCATGACGCGTTGCGCGCTCGCGACTCAGGGGTGCCCCTTACCCTCGGTGACCGCGTCCGCTCCGGTCGAGGGTGTGCTGGACGGCCTGGGCCATCGCCGCCTCGCCCCTGGCGTTGGGGTGGGCGGGGGCGGCGGGCGACGCGGGCTGCAGCGGCTCGATCAGCCGGTCCGCGGGGGCCTTGCACATGTCGTGGCCGACGGTCGGGCCGTAGGTGTCGACGTACTCGGCGCCGCCGAAGAGCGCCTCGATCCGCAGCATGGCGTTGAGCTTCTTCTCGGTGTCCCGCAGATACGGGAAGTCACCGGCCGCGAAGGGCACGGCGGGGAAGCAGCCCACGCCGTCGTCGGGCAGCAGGTCGGGGTAGCCGACCAGCAGGACCCTGGCGTGCGGCGCCCGGTCGTGGACGGCCCGCAGCACCTGGGCGATCTTGGGCGCGGTGGTGAGGACGTTCATGGCGAGCTGGTCGTACCCGCCCGCGACGTAGTGGTCCTTGCACGGGCTGCCCGCCGGGTTGGTCACGCTCAGCCCGGCGCAGGTGGCGATGATCGAGCCGAAGCCGACGTCGTTCCCGCCGATCTGCACGCTCACCAGGGTGGTGTCGTGGTTGATCGCGTCGAGCTGCGGCCCGTTGGTGCCCTGCGGCTTCCACATCTGCACGGTGGTGGCGCCGCTGCAGCTCGCGTCGGTGAAGGAGGCGAACTTGTCCGCCGCCGCGATCAGCGACGGGTAGTTGTGGTCGGAGCGCGCGCAGTTGGCGTCGACCTGGGTGGGGATGACGGGACCGGCCGCGTACGAGTCGCCGAGGGCGACATAGCGGACGGCCGGGCCGTGGTGACCGGGCCGGTCACCGCCGGGCCTGTCGTGGCCGGGACTCGCCGCGGCCGGGGAGACCGCCGCGGCGGTGAGCGCCAGCGCCCCGCCGATGGCCGCGGCGCCCAGCGCCGCGGCCCGTCTGCCGGACGGCCGCTCCCCCGCGGTCCCGCCCCTGCGCCTGTCCGTACCCGTGCCAGCGGCCATCGGGCCCCTCCCCTGCGTCGACGTTGACGACGATCAGGCTCTGGCCCGGGGGGACGGGTGTCAATGGTCCTGACACCCCGAAGTGGGGTGGTCTTCAGCTCGCGTTCGTCCGCTCCTCGACGATCACCGGGCGCTCGCCGGCGCACAGCTTGCGGGCGGCGGCGCTGATGGACCGGGCGTTGATGCCGGCGGCGTCGAGCTGCTGGTCGGGGGTGGCGGAGCCGGGCATGGAGTGCACGGCGAGCCGGGTGAGCAGCGGCATGGGGTGGCCGTTGCCGAAGGACTCCAGTACGGCGTCGGCCAGACCGCCCTCGGGGTGGTGGTCCTCGACGGTGACGAACCTGCCGGTGGCCACGGCGGCCTCGCGCAGCCGCTGGGCGTCGACCGGCTTGAGGCTGTAGAGGTCGATGACGCGCGCCGCGACCCCCTCCTCGGCGAGCTGGTCGGCCGCCCGCAGCGCCTCGTGCACGGTGACGCCCGCCGCGATCAGGGTGACCTGGTCGTCGGGGCCCGACCGCAGCAGTCTGCTGCCGCCGACCGGGAACTCCTCGTCGGGACCGTAGATCACCGGGGTGTCGCCGCGGGTGGTGCGCAGATAGCTGATACCGGGCTGGTCGGCCATGGCGGCGGTGAGCGCCGCGGCCTGGTTGGCGTCGCAGGGGTAGAGCACCGTGCTGCCGTGGATCGCCCGCATCATCGCCAGGTCCTCCAGCGCCATCTGGGAGGGGCCGTCCTCGCCGATGGAGACGCCCGCGTGCGATCCGGCGACGTTGATGGCGGAGCGGCTGATCGCGGCCATCCGCAGGAAGTCGTGGGCGCGGGTGAGGAAGGCGGCGAAGGTGACGGCGTACGGCGTCCAGCCGCGCACTCCGAGACCCACCGCGGTGGCCACGAGCTGCTGTTCGGCGATGTAGCACTCCACGTACCGGTCGGGGTGGTCCTTACCGAAGAGCGCGGCCTTGGTGGAGTCGCCGACCTCGCCGTCCACGGTGACGATGTCGCCGCGCCGGGTGCCGAGCACGGCCAGCGCCTCGCCGAAGGCGGTCCTGGTGGCGACGGACTCGCCGGTCTTCCAGCGGGGCAGGGCGGCGTCGCGGTCGGCGCCGTCACGCCGGGGCTCCTCGGCGGCGGGCGGCTGTTCGACCTTCACCCGCAGGTCACGCGGGCCGCCGAGTTCGGCGACGGCCTCCTCGGGGTCGGGCAGCGGCTTGCCGTGGAAGCCCTCGCGGTTCTCCACGGCCGCCACCCCGCGGCCCTTCCTCGTCCTGGCGATGATGGCGGTGGGCGCGCCGCGGGTGGCGCGGGCCTCGGCCATCGCGGCGTCGACCGCGTCCACGTCATGGCCGTCGACCTCCACGGTGTGCCAGCCGAACGCCTCGATGCGGCGGGCGTACGCGGGCAGGTCCCAGCCGTGCCGGGTGGGACCGCGCTGGCCGAGCCTGTTGATGTCGAGCAGGGCGGTGAGCTGGTCGAGCCCCTCCATCCCGGCCTGCTCGAACGCCTCCCACACCGATCCCTCGGCCAGCTCGCTGTCCCCGCAGAGCACCCAGGTACGGAACGGGATGTGGTCCAGGCGCGCCCCGGAGAGCGCGATGCCCACGCCGATGGGCAGGCCCTGGCCGAGGGAGCCGGTGGCCACGTCGACCCAGGGCAGCCGGGGAGTGGGGTGGCCCTCCAGGCGGCTGCCCAGGGTGCGGAAGGTCAGCAGCTCCTCGTCGGTGACGGCGCCCACGGCCTTGTAGGCGGCGTAGAGCAGCGGCGAGGCATGCCCCTTGGAGAAGATCAGGTGGTCGTTGCCCGGGTGGCGGGGGTCGTCGAAGTCGTAGCGCAGATGGCGGCCGAGCAGGACGGCGACGAGTTCCGCGGCGGACATCGAGGAGGTCGGGTGGCCGGAACCGGCCGCCGCGGCGGCGCGGACCGAGTCCACTCTGAGCTGCTGGGCGAGTTCCGCCGCCCGGTCGCGTGCGGCGGCGTCCATGCCCCCGGCGACCGGGAGTGCGTCGTTCCTGGCCGTGGCGTTCATGAGTCTCCCTTCCACCGGTGCGGCTGCCCACGACGGAGCCGGGCACACAACAATCGTTACCCGCGCGTAACCCATGTGCGCGTTACTGCAGGTAACCGGTGGAACGGCCGCGGCGGACACGCGGGGTGCGGGAGTACGGGAGTACGGGAGCGGGCGCTCAGCCCAGGACGCGGTTGACCAGGGTGTCGCGTTCCGTCTGCGGGATGGCCGTCCAGCGCATGCCGCGCAGCGCGCCCTCCAGGGCCAGCAGGGTGTGGGTGCGTGCGTCCTCGGGGAGATCGGGGCGGATCTTCTCGAACGCGCGCCCGGAGCCCAGTCTGCGGAGCTCACCCGCGTCATCGACGCCCGCGCGGCGGAGACGATCGGCGAGCACCGCCCCGATGTTGGGAAGCTGCTGAAGGGAGTCCACGTCGTGCCTCCGATTACGAGGTGAAGGGAACTCCGCCATCATGCACGTGCCGCCGCGCCCTGCCGGGCGATCGGGCCCGGACACGCCAGGGGTTCAGTCCTCCGACGCCTCGGCGAGCACCTGCGACAGCTCGGGACTGCCGCTCTCGGCCCAGGCGTGGCCGAGTTCCACGGTGTCGATCTCCCGGCCGGAGACCAGCCGCACCACGGGGTGGCCGTTGGGCCAGACCTGCCAGTCGGCGCCGGGCACGGTCTCCACGATGACGGTGCCCAGGTAGAGCCCCGCGTCGTTGCCGAGCCAGCTCATCACATCGGGGTCGTCGCGCCAGCTCGGCACGATCTGGTCGAGCGCGGTGAGCGACTCCTCCGAACCGTCCAGCTCCACACCGGAGTGCGAGGCGCGGACGCGCAGCAGCTCGCACTCGCCGAGGAGTTCGGCCACCGCTGTCCCCTCCGGGTCGCCGCCGCTGAAGACCGCGACCCCGCGGGCCGTCCCGTGCCGTTTGCGCCACATGCCGAACAGTGGGATGTCCATACCGCCCAGCGTGTCACCCGCGATGCCGTGCCGACCACAGGCGCGCAGCCTCAGACGTCGAGATCGACCACGACCGGCGCGTGATCGGAGGCGCCCTTGCCCTTGCGCTCCTCGCGGTCCACGTACGCGTCGCCGACCGCCTTGGCGAACGGCGCGTTGCCGTACACCAGGTCGATCCGCATGCCGCGGTTCTTCGGGAAGCCGAGCTGCCGGTAGTCCCAGTACGTGAACGGGTGGTCGTACTTGAGCGGGCGCGGCACCACGTCGGTCAGCCCGGTGTCGCGCAGCGCGGCCAGCGCGGCGCGCTCGGGCTCGGTGACATGCGTGGCGCCCTCGAAGACCGACAGGTCCCACACGTCCTCGTCGGCGGGCGCCACGTTGTAGTCGCCGAGCACCGCGAACGGGCGCTGCCCGGCCGCGTCATCGGCCACCGCGGCGCGCAGCGCCTCGAACCAGGCGAGCTTGTACGCGTAGTGCGGGTGGCCGACCTCGCGGCCGTTGGGCACATAGACCGACCAGAGGCGGACCGGGCCGCAGGTCGCCGACACCGAGCGCGGTTCGTGCACGCCCTCGTAGTCGGGTCCGCCGGGCAGGCCCTCGACCACGTCCTCCAGGCCGACCCTGGAGAGCAGCGCCACCCCGTTCCACCTCCCGGTGGCGTGCACCGCCGCTTCGTACCCCAGCTCGCGCAGCTCGTCCCGCGGGAACTGCTCGGCGGTGCACTTGGTTTCCTGGAGGCACAGGACGTCGGTGCCGCTGCTCTCCAGCCAGGCGAGCAGCCGCGGAAGGCGGACGGTGATCGAGTTGATGTTCCAGGTCGCGATGCGCATGCCCACAACCTAGCCGCTGGGTACGACAGCGGGCCCGGCCCGCTCCCGCGTCAGGCGTCAGGCGTCGGTGCTGTCGCCGGGCGCCAGCCGGTTGTGCTCGGCGCCGCTGAGGTTGCCCAGCATGGTGTCGTAGATCGGCCGGGCCAGATCGGTCAGCAGCCCGTCGTGCACGTCGACGGTCCGCCGCGGCTTGACCTCGCGGACGTAGTCGATCACCTCGGAGATCTTGCTCCACGGCGCCATCACCGGCAGCAGCAGGGTGTCCACGGTGTGGTCGGGCAGCGTCAGGGCGTCACCGGGGTGGAAGACCGAACCGTCCACCAGGTAGCCGACGTTGGTGATCCGCGGGACGTCCGGGTGGATGACGGCGTGCAGTTCGCCGTGCACCTGCACGTCGAAACCGGCGGCGCTGAAGGTGTCGCCGTGGCCCACGGTGTGCACCCGGCCCGGGAAGGCGGCCGACACCTGGTCCGCGACACTGCGCAGCGTCCACAGTTCGGCCGCGGGGTTGGCCTCCAGACCGGCCCGCAGCCGGTCCTCGTTGAAGTGGTCGAGGTGCTCGTGGGTGACGAGGATGACGTCGGCGCCGACGGCCGCGTCCTCCTCGCTGAAGGTGCCGGGGTCGATGACGAGGGTGCGCCCGTCCTTCTCGAGCCGGACGCACGCGTGCCGCTTCTTGGTGAGCTTGATGGTCATGCCCCCATCTTGCTACGGGATCTTGTTACGGGTGCGCGCCGGTCTCCTGCTGGATCGCGGTACGCGCGGTCTCGACGGCGGCCCGGGCGGCGGGAAGGCCGCAGTACACCGCGGTGTGCAGCAGCACCTCCTCGATCTCGGCGGGGGTCAGGCCGTTGCGCAGTGCCGCCCGGGTGTGGTCGGCGAGTTCGCCGAGCTGCCCGAGCGCGGTCAGCGCGGTGAGCGTGACGCAGCTGCGGGTACGGCGGTCGAGACCCGGCCGGGACCACACCTCGCCCCACGCGTAGCGGGTCATGAAGGTGTCGAAGCCGCTGCCGAAGCCCTGGCCGAGCGCCGCCGCCCGGTCGGCCTCCGCGTCGCCGACCATCTCGCGCCGCAGCCGCAGACCCTCCTCGTACGGTCCGGGACCGGCCGCGGGGAGCGCGGGACGCGGCACACCGGCCGGCGGGAGCGCGGGAAGCGCCGGTACGGCCACGGGCCCGGTGGGCGGGCCTTCCGTCCAGGCGCTGCCGAAGTGCCGGGCCAGCAGGTCGCCGACGGCCACCGGCTCCTCCACCGGCGCCAGGTGCCCGGTGGCCGGGACGACGGCCAGCCGCGCGTCGGGTATCCCCGCGACCAGCAGTCGGGCGTCGGCGGGCGGTGTCTCGGTGTCGTCCGCGCCCGCCACCACCAGCGTCGGTACGGTCAGGGCGCCCAGTTCGTCGCGGATGTCGAAGGCGGCCAGCGCCTCGCAAGCGGCGATGTAGCAGTCGCGGTCGGTGGTCCTGACCATCTGCACCGCCCAGTCGGTGATCGCGGGCTGGGTGGCGAGGAAGGGGTCGGTGAACCAGCGCTCGGGGCTGGAGTGCGCGGTGCCGTCCATCCCGCTCGCCCGGATGACGACGGCGCGCTGCCGCCAGGTGTCGCCGGTGGCGTACCGGGCCGAGGCCGAGACCAGCGCCAGCGCGGCGACCCGGTCGGGGCGCAGCAGCGCCAGCCGGGCGCCTATCGCGGCGCCCAGCTCGCAGCCGGCGTAGCCGAAGATGTCGATGCCCTCGGCGTCCAGGACCGCCAGCAGCCGGTCGGCGAGGTCGTCCACGGAGGACGCCGGGACGGCGGGGGCGCCGCCGTGTCCCGGCAGCTCGTAGCGGAGCACCCGCCACTGGTCGGTGAGTACGGGGAGCTGCCGATCCCACATGTGCCAGGTCGCCCCGAGGGCGGGTCCGAGCACCAGCACGGGGGCGTCGGCGGGGCCGTCGAACCGGTGCTGCAGGGGCGGCGCTTGCTGCTCGTCGTCGGTCACGTCGCTCATCGCGGTCACGCTATCGAGTGACCCCGCGGCCATGTCACCCGCCCCCGAAGCCGTGCTGGAAGTTGACGGTCGACACCACGTACACCGTCGGGGTGTCCGGGGTGCTGAGGTCCACCACGATGTCGTGGTCGGGCTTGTCGCCCGCCTGGTGCAGCGTGGTCCCGTGCCAGTCGTGGCCGTCGGGGAACGCCCAGCCGGCGGCCGTGGTCTGCGCCGTCGTGATGGCGCTCTTCCCGGCCGTCAGCGCGACCCGGCTGGTGCCGATCTGCGCGAGGAAGGTGTCGAGGCCGCCGGAGGTGGTGGTGAACTGCACGTACAGCTTGCTGGTGTCCCAGGAGTTGGTCTCCAGATAGCCCGCCCCGGTGACGCCCACCGGGAAGGGCACCTGGTAGATCCGCTGCTGGAGCGAGGACGGCGTCTCCATCGTCAGACGGGTGACGGCGGCCTCCTCCTGCTTGGTCTCGCCGCTGTCGCGGCTCTGCTCGGCGGAGATGATCACATAGCCGATCGGCACCAGCACCAGCAGCGGCAGCACGGTCCAGCGGACCCAGCGCGGCGGGTTCCGCGGCGGGAGCGGCCCGTGCGCGGGGTCGCCGGCGCCCCGGTCGTCCACCTGCTGTTCGGGGATCGTGGTCACTGCGCCGTCCCCTGCCGTCCGTAGACCTTGCCGTAGCGCTCGTACCGCTCCACGCGGCGCCGGTTCGCGCGGCGGAAGCGGCGGGCGACCAGCCGGGCCAGGTCCGCGGCGCCGACCATGCCCGCCTCGGGGCCCAGCTCGGCCTTGACGATGCGCGCCTCGGGCCGGTAGCCGCGGCCGGTGAGGGTGCGCCGGAAGGCGTCCCTCGCCGGACCGATCAGCAGGTCGTCGGCGGCGCTGACGCCGCCGCCGATGACGAAGCACGACGGGTCGAGGGCGGCGGCGAGGTTGGCGATGCCGACGCCCAGCCACTGGCCGATGTCCTGGAACAGCTCGACGCACATCGCGTCGCCCTCGCGGGCCAGCTCGGTGATCAGCGGCCCGGTGATGTCGCGGACGTTGCCCGCGACCCGGTCGATGATCCCGTAGGCGACCGGCGACTCGGCGGCGGCCAGCTCGCGGGCCTCCCTGACCAGGGCGTTCCCCGAGCTGTACTGCTCCCAGCAGCCGCGGTTGCCGCACGGGCAGCGGTGCCCGCCCGGCACCACCTGCATATGGCCGAACTCCCCGGCGACCCCGTATCTGCCCCGCTTGACCTGCCCGTCCTCCAGGATGGCGCCGCCGATGCCGGTGCCGAGGGTGATCATCACCAGGTCGGCCTCGCCGCGCCCGGCGCCGAAGCGCCACTCGGCCCAGGCGGCGGTGTTCGCGTCGTTGTCGACCATGACGGGCACCAGCAGGCGCTCGGCGAGCCGGTCGCGCAGCGGTTCGTCGCGCCAGGACAGGTGCGGCGCGAACAGCACCCGGGAGCGGTCGGCGTCGACCCAGCCGGCGGCGCCGATGCCCACGGCGTGGACGTCGTGCCGCTCGGACAGGTCGAGCACCAGCTCGACGATGGTGTCCTCGACGACCTTGGGGCTCTTGGACTTGTCCGGCGTCTCGGTGCGGATCTTCTCCAGGATCACGCCGTCCGCGTCCACCACCCCGGCCATCACCTTGGTGCCGCCGATGTCGATGCCGACGGTCGGCACCCGGGGCGCCGTCAGGTGCGAGCGCCTCTCCCGGCGGCCCACGGTCTGCAGCACCGTGGCTCTGGCGGCGCCGCGGTGGACGCGTTCACGATTGGCACTCAAGCGGTGTTCTCCGGGTCGGTGGCCGGGGTCGGTGTGGTGGTCGCCCGGCGCAGTTCGTGGGTCAGCTCGTCCAGCTCGCTGCCGCCGGCCATCTCACGGGTCAGCTCGTCCAGCGTAATGTCCTTCTTCAGGTGGCTGCCCGACATGGTGCCGCGCTTCAGCAGGACGAAGCGGTCACCGACCAGGTAGGCGTGGTGCGGATTGTGGGTGATGAGCACCACACCCAGCCCCGCGTCCCGGGCCGCCGCCACGTATTTCAGCACGACCCCCGACTGCTTGACGCCCAGCGCCGCCGTCGGCTCATCCAGGACGAGTACCTTCGCGCCGAAGTGCACGGCGCGGGCGATCGCCACGCACTGCCGCTCGCCGCCGGACAGGGTGCCGATGGGCTGGTCGACGTCGCGCAGGTCGATGCCCATCCGCAGCAGCGCGGCGTGGGTGGTGGCGCGCATCGCGGCGACGTCCAGCCGGCGCAGCGGGCCGCGGCCCCTGGTCGGCTCGGAGCCGAGGAAGAAGTTCCGCCAGACCGGCATCAGCGGGACCACGGCGAGGTCCTGGTAGACGGTGGCGATGCCGTGGTCGAGTGCCTCGCGCGGCGAGGCGTGCCGGACCTCGGCGCCCTCGACGGCGTAGCTGCCCGCGTCGTGCGGGTGCAGCCCCGCGATGATCTTGATGAGGGTGGACTTGCCGGCGCCGTTGTCGCCGAGCACGCAGGTGATCTCCCCGGCGTGCACCTCCAGCGACACGTCGCGCAGCGCGCGCACCCGGCCGTACGACTTGGAGACGTCCGTCAGCCGTACCAGGGGCGCGGACGCCCCGTCCGGCGCTTCGCCCACGGGCTCGCCGTCCTTGGTGAGGTCGGTCATGCGGTGGCCTCCGCCCTCTTGCGCACCCAGGCGTTGAGGAGGGTTGCCAGCAGCAGCATCGCCCCCAGGAAGAACTTGAACCAGTCGGGGTTCCACTGCGCGTACACGATGCCCTTGCTGGTCATGCCGAAGATGAACGCGCCGACCGCGGAGCCGATCGCGCTGCCGTAGCCGCCGGTCATCAGGCAGCCGCCGATGACGGCCGCGATGATGTAGAGGAACTCGTTGCCGACGCCCTCGCCGGACTGCACCACGTCGAACGAGAAGAGCAGGTGCTGCCCGGAGATCCAGGCGCAGAAGGCGACCGCCATGTACAGGCCGATCTTGGTACGGGCGACGGGGACGCCGACCGCGCGCGCCGCGTCCACGTTGCCGCCCGCGGCGAAGATCCAGTTGCCCGCGCGGGTGCGCAGCAGGATCCAGGTGGCGACGGCGACCAGGCCGATCCACCAGGCGATGGTGACCTGCAGGTCGACCGAGCCGATGGTCAGATGCGAGGCGAACAGGTCGCGGGCGGTCGGGAAGCCCTGCATGTCGGCGATGGTCATGGTGGAGACGGTGCCGCTGATCAGCTTGGTCAGGCCCAGGTTCAGGCCGGTCAGCATCAGGAAGGTGCCCAGCGTGATGATGAAGCTGGGCAGTTTGGTGCGCACCAGCATGACGCCGTTGAAGAAGCCCAGGGCCAGCGTGGCCAGCAGGGACACCCCGACGCCGACCCAGACGTTGGCGGTCATCTGGTAGCTGAACATCGAGGAGATCAGCGCGGAGCTGGTCACCATGACACCGGCCGACAGGTCGAACTCGCCGCCGATCATCAGCAGCGCCACCGGCACCGCCATGATGCCGATGGTCGAGGACGCGTACAGCACGGTGCCCATGCTCGACGCCTGCAGGAACGAGTCGGCGACGACCGAGAAGAACAGGAACACCGCCGCCGCGCCGACCACCGCGCCCAGCTCCGGCCGCCCCAGCAGCCGCCGCACAAGGGACCGCGACTCCAGCCGCTCGTCCACGGGGGACGCCAGAACGCTCATCGGGTGCCTCGCTTGGTGTACTCCAGCAGCGCCGACGCGTTGTCCTTGGTGACGATCTGCGGGCCGGTGAGGACCGGCTGGCCGCCGCCGAGGGTGTCGCCGTTGTAGCGGTAGAGCCACAGCAGGTCGATCGCCTCGTAGCCCTGGAGGTAGGGCTGCTGGTCGACGGCGAAGCCGAGGCTGCCGTTCTGCAGCGAGGTGGCGACCTGGCCGTTGAGGTCGAAGGTGTCGATCTCGGCGGAGGAGCCGGCCTGGCCCTTGGCCTTGACGGCGGTGGCGGCGAAGGGCGCGCCGAGGGTGACCACGGAGTCGATGGACTTGTCCGACTGGAGCTTGGCCTGCAGGGCGGACTGCACGTCGGGCATGTTCGTGCCGTTGACGTACAGGTTGTCGACCGTGCCGGAGAAGGTCTGCTTCACGCCCGCGCAGCGCTGCTCGTGGCCGACGTTGCCCTGCTCGTGCAGCACGCACAGCGCGTGCTTCTTACCGCGCTTGTTCAGCTCGTCGCCGACCGCCTTCCCGGCGATCGTCTCGTCCTGGCCGATGTGGCTGAGGGCGCCGAACTGCTTGGACTGCTCGGATCCGGAGTTGATCGTGATCACCGGGATCCCGGCCTTCTCCGCCTTGGCGACGACGGCCTTCATGGCGTCCGGCTTGGCCAGCGTGACGACCAGGCCGTCGACGTGCTGGTCGATGGCGGCCTGGACGAGCTGCGCCTGCTGGTCGCCCTGGTCGCTGTTGGAGTAGAGGAAGGTGATGTTGTCCTTGGCGGCGGCCTGCTTGGCGCCGCTCTGCACGATGTCCCAGAAGGTGTCACCGGCTCCGGAGTGCGTCACCATCGCGAACTTCCAGCGGGGGGTGTTGACCGCCGAGCCGTTGGCCTTGGCCTGCTTGGCCCGGTCCTCCGCGCGCTTGCCGCCGGTGCTGCTGCACCCTGCCAGGCAGACCGCGCCGAGCACCGCCGCCAGCAGTGCGCCCATCGCGCGTGTCCCTGCCCTTGCCTTCGCCACGAGGCCCTGCCTTTCCTGCGTTCAGTGTTACTGCCGGGGGAGAAGTGTTCCGAGCGACCTTCCCGGCGGGCCAAGTATCCGTCAAGGGGTACGGTCGGGTGACGGGGAGTCCGTATGTCAGGACAAAGCGTGGACAGAAATCCGGGGCGCGCGGAAGGCGGGGAACCCGCCGCCTTCCCGCGCGTCGCGGGTGGTCCTGGACCCGGATCCCTGCGAGGGTCGGGAAGAGCTACGGGCGAGGTGAGCGGGGTGGTCGCATGAGGCGGGACCGGATCGCGGGGGCGCCGATCTCCTGGGGGGTGTGCGAAGTCCCCGGCTGGGGGCATCAGTTGACACCCGAGCGGGTGCTCGACGAGTTGACGGGGCTGGGGCTGACCGCCAGCGAGTTCGGCCCGGACGGCTTCCTGCCGGGACCGCTGCTCGCGGCCCGCGGCGTGACCGCGGTCGGCGGTTTCGTCCCCGCGGTGCTGCACGAGCCCGGCCACGACCCGCTGCCGGACGTCAGGGCCGCGCTCGACCGCTTCACCGCGGCCGGCGCCCGCACCCTGGTGCTCGCCGCCGCCACCGGTCTGGACGGCTACGACGAGCGTCCGGTGATCGGCGCGCGGGGGTGGCGTGTGCTGCTGTCCCGGCTGGACGAGATCGCCGCGCTCGCCGGGTCGCTGGGGGTGACGGCCGCGCTCCACCCGCACGTCGGGACCGTGGTCGAGGGCCCCGCCGAGGTCGACCGCGTCCTGGACGGCAGCGCGATCGGCCTGTGCCTCGACACCGGGCACCTCCTCGTGGGCGGCACCGACCCGGTCGCGCTGGCCCGCCGCGCCGCCGCCCGGGTCGCCCATGTCCATCTCAAGGACGTCGCCGCGCCGCGGGCGGACGAGGTGCGCACCGGCCGCAGCACGTACACCGCCGCGGTGTCCGCGGGCCTCTACCGCCCGCTCGGCCGGGGCGACCTGGACCTGGTCACGCTGGTCGCCGCCCTGGAGGACGCCGGGTACACCGGCTGGTACGTGATGGAGCAGGACACCGTCCTCACCGCGGAACCGCCGCCCGGCGAGGGCCCGCTCGCGGACGTACGGGCCTCGCTGGACTGGCTGGCCGCCGTATGAGCCGCCGTACGACCGACGCCGCGGCCGGGCGGCGTCCCCGGCCGCACGACGTGATCACCCTCGGCCGGGTCGGCGTCGACCTCTACCCCGAGCAGAGCGGCGTCGGCCTCGCCGAGGTGCGGACCTTCGCGAAGTCCCTCGGCGGCACCGCGGGGAACGTGGCCGTCGCCGGGGCCCGGCTGTCCTTGCGCACCGCCGTCCTCACCGGTGTCGGCGACGACCCCTTCGGCACGTACATCCGCACCGCGCTGCGGGACTTCGGCGTGGACGACGCCCTCGTGACGACCGTGCCGGGTGTCCAGACGCCCGTCGTCTTCTGCGAGCTGTTCCCGCCGGACGACTTCCCGATCTACTTCTACCGCCGCCCCGTCGCGCCCGATCAGTGCCTGGAGCCCGGGCGGCTGGACCTGGCCGCGGTCCGCGCCGCACGCGCCCTGTGGATCACCGGCTCCGCGCTGGCGGTCGAGCCGACCCGGTCCACCGTCTTCGCGGCGCTGGAGGAGCGCGCGGGCCGCGAGGTGTGGTTCGACCTGGACTGGCGGCCCGGGTTCTGGGCCGATCCCGGGGAGGCGCCCGAGCTGTACGCCCGCGCGCTGTCGTACGCCACGCTCGCCGTCGGCAACCGCGACGAGGTGGAGGTCGCGGTCGGCAGCCGCGACCCGGAGACCGGCGCCGGGCTGCTGCTGCGCCGCGGGGTGCGCACCGCGGTCGTCAAGCGCGGGCCCGAGGGGGTGCTCGCGCGGACCGCGGACGCCACGTACTCGGTGCCGCCGGTGCCGGTCAAGGCGGTCAACGGGCTGGGCGCGGGCGACGCGTTCGGCGGGGCGCTGTGCGCGGGCCTGCTCGCGGGCGACCCGCTCCCCGATGTGCTGCGCGCGGCCAACGCGGCGGGCGCCCTGGTCGCCGCCCGGCTGGCCTGCGCGGACGCCATGCCGACCCGGGCGGAGATCGACGCCGCGCTGGGCGAGGGGAGTGCGGCGACATGACGGCCGCGCACCTGCCCGCGGGCAGCGCCACCAGGGACGGCTACGACCTGTGGGTGGACCCGGCGGGCGCGGGCTGGGAGTTCACCTCGCTGCGCGTGCTCACCCTGGAGCCGGGCGGTGAGCGGCGGTTCGCGACCGGCGGCAGCGAGTGGATCGTGCTGCCGCTGGCGGGCGGCTGCGCGGTCGCGGTGGACGACGCCGCGGGCGGTGCTGGGACGGACTTCGCGCTGCACGGCCGGGCCGATGTCTTCTCCGGCGTCAGCGACTTCGCCTACCTGCCCCGGGACACGGCCGCCGTGCTGCGCAGCCCCGGCGGAGGGCGGTTCGCGCTCGCCGGCGCGCGCTGCGAGCGGCGGCTTCCCGCCCGGTACGGCGCCGCCTCCGCCGTACCGGTCGAACTGCGCGGCGCGGGCGCCGCGACCCGCCAGGTCAACAACTTCGCGGCGGCCGACGCCTTCGCCTGCGACCGGCTGATCGCCGTCGAGGTCCTCACCCCCGGCGGCAACTGGTCCTCCTACCCGCCGCACAAGCACGACGAGGCGGGGCCGCACGAGTCGGTGCTGGAGGAGGTCTACTACTACGAACTCGGCGGCGGCCCGGCCGCGATGGGCTACCAGCGGGTCTACCCCTCCCCCGGCGGCCCGTCCGACGTGCTCGCCGAGGTGCGCTCGGGGGACGCGGTGCTCATCCCCGACGGCTGGCACGGCCCGAGCATGGCCGTGCCCGGCTACGACATGTACTACCTGAACGTGATGGCCGGTCCCGGGCCGGTGCGGCAGTGGCTGATCAGCGACGATCCCGCCCACGCGTGGGTGCGCGGCACCTGGGCCGGACAGCGCCCCGACCCCCGGCTGCCGATGTCGGCGCCCCCGTGATCTCCGGAGGTGGCGCGCGGCGGGGAAGATCGTGGATAAAGGGGGCATGGACTCTTTGCGAGCTGACGCCTATCTCCAGCACATCGGGGTGCCCCGGCCCGGGACGGCCGGGGCGGCGGAGTTGCGGGCGCTGCATCTCGGGCACCAGTTGGTGGTGCCGTTCGAGAACCTCTCGATCCACCTCGGGCAGGACGTGCCGCTGCGGGAGGAGGCGCTGGTCGAGAAGATCGTCGATGCCGGACGGGGCGGTTTCTGCTACGAGTTGAACGGCGCGTTCGGCGGGCTGCTGGCGGCGTTGGGGTACGAGGTGACCTTGATGGCGGCGCGGGTCTTCGGCGAGGGCGGGCGGCTGGGGCCGCCGTACGACCACCTGGCGCTGCGGGTGGCGGCCGCGGACGGCAGCGGCCCGTGGCTGGCGGACGTGGGCTTCGGGCGGCACAGCCACTTCCCGCTGCTGTTCGACAGCCGCGGCGAGCAGAGCGATCCCGCGGGCGTGTTCCGGCTCGTGGAGACGCCGGAGGGCGACCTCGACGTGCTCAGGGACGACGCCCCGCAGTACCGGCTGGAGCGGCGCCCGCGGCAGCTCGCGGACTTCGAGGCGACCTGCTGGTGGCAGCGGACCTCGCCGAAGTCGCACTTCCGCCAGTCCCTGGTCTGCTCCCGGCTCACCGAGGACGGCCGGGTGACCCTCAGCGGCCGCACCCTTGTGGTGACCGGAAGCGACGGGCGCCAGGAGCGCGAACTCCCCGAGCACGAGGTCCTGGACGCCTACCGCGACCACTTCAGCATCGTCCTGGACCGCGAACCGCAGGTGGCACCCCTGGACGCCTGACCAAGGCCGCGTCGGGCGCCCCGGGGGCGCGGGGAACTGCGCGACCAGGCCCCACCGGCCGGGGAGCCGGCCGACCACCGCAAGCGGCACCCTCGTGCCCCGAAGGGGCGCGGGGAACTGCGCGCCCAGCCCACCACCGGCCGGTGGTGCAAGGGACGAGGGTCAGCGGCCCCGCTGGCTAGAGTGGCCGCATGACGGATCAGCGGCCGACCTCGGCGTTCCACTCGGACAACGCGGACGCGATCGGCGTCGAGCGGCTGGTGAACGCGCTGGACGCCCAGGCGGCGAACACCGGGGTGCGGCGGCTGCGGGAGTGGGCCCACCGGGCGGTCGCGGCGCCCGCCGGCGGGCAGGTCGTGGACGTCGGAGCGGGTACCGGCTCCGAGACGCGGGCCCTGGCGGCGACCGTGGGCCCGCGCGGCACGGCGATCGGCGTCGAGCCGCACCCGGGCCTGCGGCAGGTCGCCACCGAACGCGCCGCGACGGCGAACAGCACCGCCCGGTTCGTCGAAGGCGACGCGTACGCGCTGCCGTTGGGCGACGGCGAGGCCGACACCGTCTGGTGCGAGCGGGTGTTCCAGCACCTGGACGAGCCGCCGAAGGCCGCCGCGGAGATCGCCCGGGTGCTGCGGCCCGGCGGCCGGGTCGCGCTGCTCGACACGGACTGGGCCACGATGATCCTGCACCCCGGCGACCCCCAGGTGGTCGCCGCGCTGACCTCAGGAGTGCTGGCCGCCGCCGCGAACCCGTACGCGGGACGGCGGCTCGTCGGCCAACTGGCCGCGGCCGGGCTGGAGATCGAGGACGTCGGCTCGCAGGCGCTGATCCAGGACCACCGCACCGTCGTCTGGCCGCTGATCCGGATGATGGGCGCCACGGCGGTGAAGGACGGGCGGATCACCGCCGAGCAGCGCGACGCGCTCTACGCCGATCTCACCGCGGCGGCGGAGCGGCAGGCGCTGCACATGTCGGTGACGATGTTCGGCGTCGTCGCCCGCAAGCCGTAGGACACACCCTGGCCGTCAGACGCCCCACTCGGCGCGGCGGGCGGCGAAGAACTCGTGGAACCCGGGGAAGGTCTTCTTCACGCATCCCGGGTCGTCGAAGGTGGTGCCGGGGTTGCGGATCCCGGCGACGGCGAAGCTCATCGCGATGCGGTGGTCGCCGTGGCAGGCGATCTCGGTGGGCGCGGGCGTGCCCGGGTGGATCTCGATCCAGTCCCTGCCGGTCTCCACCCGGACTCCCTGGCGGCGCAGGTTCTGCGCGCACGCCTCGAGCCGGTCGCACTCCTTGACGCGGGTGTTGTAGACGTCCTCGATACGGACCGGCCCGTCGGCGTAGGGGGCGATGGCGGCCAGCGTCGGCATGGTGTCGGAGATGTCCCGCATGGTGACGGTGGTGCCGGCGAGCCGTCCGGTGCCGGTGACCGTGGTCGCGTCGGGGCCGGTCTCGACCTCGGCGCCCATCGCGCGCAGCACGTCGACGAAGCGGAGGTCGCCCTGGAGGGCGTCCGCGCCGAGGCCGGGGACGGTGGCGCTGCGGCCGCTCAGCGCGGCGGCGGCGAAGAAGTAGCTGGCGGTGGAGGCGTCCGGCTCGATCGGGTAGTCGGTGGCCCGGTAGCCGCCGGGCGGCACGGTGAAGGTGTCGCCGTCGCGGCCGACCTCCACGCCGAAGCGGCGCATCATCGCCAGCGTGATCTCCACGTACGGGGCCGACACCAGGTCGGTGACGCGGATCCGCAGGCCCTCGGCCATCAGCGGGCCCGCGAGCAGCAGCGCGGTGAGGAACTGCGAGGACAGCCCCGCGTCCAGCTCGATCTCGCCGCCCTTGAGCCCGTCGGCGACCACCGTCAGCGGGAGGTGCCCTTCGGCCTCCTCGTGCGTGAGGTCCACGCCGAGCGCGCGCAAAGCGGCGGTGAGCGGAGCGACCGGGCGGCGCCGCATCTGCGCCGACGCGTCGAACCGGTACGTGCCGTGCCCGGCCGCGGCGAGCGCGGGCAGGAACCGCGCCGCGGTGGCCGCGTCACGGCAGTACACCTCCGCCGCCGCCACCGCGGGCCCCGCGGGCCGCCCGGTGATCCGCCACCCCTCGTCGCCCCGCTCGACCTCGTACCCGAGCGTCACCAGACCCGCGGCGAACCCGTCCGTGTCGTCCGACAGCAGCGGCCGCCTCAGTACCGTCGTCCCCTCCGCCGCGGCGGCGAGAAACAGCGCACGGGCGGTCACCGACTTCGATCCCGGAACGGCGACGACGGTCACTACGGTGCCTCCTGGCCAGCTGACGTCCACAGAACCGCGACCGCGACCCCGCCGCAGATTCTAGGCACCACCCCGCCCCCGCCGCCGGGCTGTCCGGCAGTCGAGAGGACGCCTGACGCGTGGCGTTTCGTAACAGCTTGGGCAAGAGCGTCCTATCTTCGGCCCCGCGCCCTAGCCTGATCGTCTCGCCGGGCCCATCAGGGGGGTGCCCGGCCGAACTCAGGGACATCCATGCTTCGTTCACGTCTTCTCACCGCTGCCGCCGTCGTCGCCACGGGGTGCGCCACCGGAGTGCTGCTGGCTCCCGCGCAGGCCGACGCCACCGCGGGCTCGGTCCACCTCTACCGGATCTACTACAACAGCCCGGGCAGCGACACCGGCTCCAACACCAGCCTCAACGGTGAGTGGGTGCAGGTCACCAACACCACCTCGGCGGCGGTGAACCTCACCGGCTGGACGGTGACCGACGCCTCCCGCCATGTGTACGTCTTCTCGTCGTACAGCCTCGGCGCCCACAAGACGATCACCATCGACACCGGCAAGGGCACCAACACCGCCACCCACCGCTACCAGGGCCGCTCCTGGTACGTGTGGAACAACGACAAGGACACGGCCACCCTCAAGAACGGACACGGCACCAGGATCGACACCTGCTCGTACAACAACCCGAGGGCCTCGTACGCCTGGTGCTGAGCCGGGCGCGGTGGCGTCCGCGCCCCCTCGGGGGCCGGGCGCCGACCCGGGAGGCGGGGGCTGTATACCCTCTGTGTATAGTGCTCCCGGGCTCGCCGTCGCGGGCCCGTACGCAGAGGATGAGGGAGTCTCCCGGATGCGGAGCACGGCCAGGGTGCGGCGAGGGCGTGGGCTGGCGGCGGTGCTGGCCATGGCCGCGCTGGCGCTCGGTGTGAGCGGGTGCGACGGGTACGACAGCACGTCGCCGGCCAGTGCGCGCAAGCATGTGGCGGCGAGCGGGCCGGCCGCCTTCGCGAAGGGGCCGCAAGGCACGGTCGACTGCCGGAAGGCCAAGTGCGTGGCGCTCACCTTCGACGCCGGGCCGAGTGTGCGGACTCCGCAGATCCTGGCGATCCTGGCCAGGTACCACGTGCATGCGACGTTCTTCACGCTGGGCAAGAACCATGTGATGGTGCACCCGCAGATGGTCAGGGACATGGCCGCGCAGGGCCATGAGATAGAGACCCTGACCTGGTCCCACCAGATCCTCACGAAGATCAGCAAGGCCGAGATCCGCAAGGAGATCACCGAGGGCCGCGACGCCGTGCAGAAGGTGACCGGCGTCCGCCCGACACTGCTGCGCCCGCCGCAGGGCCGCACCAGCGACACCGTCACCGCGATCGCCAAGGACCTGGGCATGGCCGAGGTGGTCTGGAGCGCCAACGGGGCGGACTACAAGACCACCGACTCGGCGCTGATCACCAAGCGCATCCTGGCGCAGACCAAGCCGGACGGGATCATCCTGCTGCACGACCTGGTCGACCCCACCAACGTCGGTTACAACGGCACGGTCGCCGCCGTCCCCGGCATCATCTCCGCCCTCCAGGCCCGCGGTTACACCTTCGTCACCGTCTCGCAGCTCCTGGCGCCGGGCACCCCGCAGCCCGGCAAGGTCTACAAGTGACAGCCAATCTCCCCGACTGACGGACGTCAGAAGCGCACCGGCAGCCGGGTCACCCCGCGCATCAGCAGGCCGGGGCGCCAGGAGAGCAGATCGGGGCTGGTGTCGAGGGCCAGGTCGGGGAAGCGGTCGAGCAGACCGCGGACCGCGATCCGGCCCTCCATCCTGGCCAGCGGCGCGCCCAGGCAGTAGTGGATGCCGTGGCCGAAGGCCAGATGGCCCTGGGCCGGGCGCCGGATGTCGAAGGTGTCGGGCGCGGGGAAGCGGCCGGGGTCGCGGTCGGCCGCGGCCAGCGCCACCAGCACGGCCTCGCCCGCCGGGATCCGGGTCCCGCCGATGTCGGCGGGCTCACGGGTGAACCGCCAGGTCGCCGTCTCGATCGGCCCGTCGTACCGCAGCATCTCCTCGACCGCGCCGTCCAGCAGCGCCGGTTCGGCGCGCAGCGCGGCGAGTTGGGCCGGGTGGCGCAGCAGCGCGAGGACGCCGTTGGCGATGAGGTTGACGGTGGTCTCGTGCCCGGCGACCAGCAACAGGAAGGCCATGCCGACCAGTTCGTCACGGGCGAGCGCGTCGCCGCCCTCGTCCCGGGTGCGGATCAGCGCGCTCAGCAGGTCGTCGCGCGGCGCGCTGCACCGCTTGTCCTCGATCAGGTCGATCAGATACTCCGACATCGCGACCACGGCCGCCGCCTCGGCCTCCGGGCTGCTGCCCGCGACGATGTCGTTGGACCAGCCGCGGAACGCCTCGCGGTCCAGGTCCGGCACGCCGAGCAGTTCGCAGATCACCGTCATCGGCAGCGGGAAGGCCAGCGCGTCGACGAGGTCCGCGGAGCCCGCGGGGGCCATCGCGTCCAGGAGGTCGTCGGTGATCCGCTGGACGCGCGGGCGCAGCGCCTCGACCCGGCGCGGGGTGAACTCCCGGGAGACCAGGGCGCGCAGCCGGGTGTGCCGGGGCGCGTCCGAGTCGAGCATGTGGGCGCTGATCGGCGCCCCCTAGACACCCGGCGACACGATGCGCCAGTCCTTGCTCAGCCGCGGGTCGGCGAGCGCGGCGCGGGCCTCCTCGTGGCCGACGACCAGCCACAGGTCCCCGCTGTCGGCGGTGCGCACGTAGTGGACCGGCCCCTGGGCGCGCAGTTCCGCGTAGACGGGATACGGATCGGTGGTGAAGGCCGCGCCGTGCGCGGCCAGATCGACGATGTGCCGTGCGGTCATCTGTGGCCCCCTGCCGTCGGCGTCCCCCACGGCAAGCGTAACCAACGGGCCGTACGCGTCAGGCGGTGTCGGCGAGGCGGGCGAGCAGTTCGGACAGCCGCTTGGTGACGGTCTCGCGGTCGCCCGTGGTGAGCGCGGAGCCCATGCCGACGGCGACCGCGCCCGCGGCCACCCAGTCGGCGGCCGCCTGGACGGTGATGCCGCCGGTGGGCAGCAGCGCGGCCTGCGGGAGGATCGCGCGGACGTCGGTGACCCAGTCGACGGGGAAGGCGGTGGCCGGGTAGAGGGTGAGCGCGTCGGCGCCCAACTCCATCGCCCGCACGACCTCGCTGGGGGTGGCCACGCCCGGGAAGACGGGCACACCGTAGCGGTGGCCGGTGCGCAGCACCTCCTCGTCCAGGCTGGGCGAGAGCAGGAACCGGGCCCCCGCCTCGATGGCCATCCGGGCGGAGACGGCGTCGAGCACGGTGCCTGCGCCGATCACCGCGTCGTCGCCGACCTCGCGGACCAGCGTGGTGACGGCCTCCAGCGCGAACGGCGTGGTGAGCGAGATCTCCAGGGTGGTGAGCCCGGCGGACAGCAGGGTGTCGGCGGTCGCGGCGGCCTGGTCGTAGCTCTCGCTGCGGATGGTGGCGAATACCCGCTGGGCCAGTGCGGCCCGGGTGATCTCCCAGCGGTACACGGAGTTCGCCGTCCTTCCTGGGGTGATCTGCTCTCGGCTGTCTGCACGCTACCGGGCGCGCGGTGTACCACCGGCGGGAGAATCCCGAGCTGTCACCGCAACGTGACATGAGGGGAGCATGAGAGAGGTGTGCGGGGAGGGAGATCCCGGGAGCCGTCAGCCGACGTGGGTGGAGAACATCCCGCCCGTCGGCCCCTGCTTGTCGCCGCCCTGCGCCTTCTTCAGCGCGTTGGCCAGCCCCTCGATGGTCATCGACTGCAGGATGACCCGGCCGTTGCCCTCCAGGGTGGCGAGCGAGAGGCCCTCGCCGCCGAAGACCGCGTTCATGATGCCCTGGCGGTTGAGCCCGCCGATCCGCTGGACGCCGTACTGGATGCCCTCCTCGAAGGCGACGATGCAGCCGGTGTCCACCTCGATCCGGCCGCCGAAGTCGGCGGGGTTGAGGTCGATGAAGTTGCCCGCGCCCGCGATGATCACGGTGCCGTGGCCGGTGAACTTCTCCAGGATGAAGCCCTCGCCGCCGCTCATGCCCTGGCGGCCGCCCGCGAAGGCGATGCCGAACTGCACGGTCTCCTCGGCCGCCACGAAGGCGTCCTTCTCGGCGAACCAGGCACGCGAGCCGGTCAGCTCCAGGGCCCGCATCTCGCCGGGCAGCACACCGGCGAAGCCCACGGTGCCCTCGCCGCCGGAGGCGGTGAAGTACTGGAAGGCCAGGCTCTCCCCGGCCAGCGCCCGCTGGCCGACCTGCATGGCGGTGCCCATGGCCTGGCGGAGCAGCCCGCCCATCCCGCCGCCGCCCTGCTGGCCGACACCGCCGCCGTTCTGGCGGTTGCCGGGGCCGCCGAGGCGGGTCTCCATCGACACGTTGGCCGTCTTGAACAGGAACTTGCCCGCCTCGCAGTAGACCGTCTGCCCGGGGTTGAGGGTGCAGACGGCCATCTGCATGGCGTTGCCGACGATCTGCTGCTGCAGGGTCACAGCGGGACTCCTAGGGCGTTGCGAGGGGGGTAAGGGCGGCGCACCTCGCACCGCCCCCCGTCAACGTACCGCCCTCGCGATTCGGTTCCGCACGCCGTCCTGGCGTTCCCGCCCGTCACGGGTGTCACGTACGTCACGTGCGTCACGGCGATCACGCGGGATGGCGGCGCCGTCCTCCGGGGCGCCCTCGTGGCCGCCGCCGCGTACCGGACGCTCGCCTCCGGCGTCCAGGAAGCGGGCCAGCGGCAGGGTCGCGGCGCCGACGGTGACGGCGTCGGGGCCGAGCCTGCCCATTTCGATGGAGGTCTGCGCGCAGGGGTGCCGCAGCGCGTACTGCGCGGCGACCTCGCGGACGGTGGGCAGCAGCCGGGGGCCGAGCAGCAGCCCGGCCCAGCCGCCGAGCACGATGCGCTGGGGGTTGAAGAGGTTGATGAGGTCGGCGATCCCGGCGCCCAGGTACTCGGCGGCCTCGGCGAGCAGCGCCCCGGCCTCCGGGTCGTGGTCGGCGGCGGCGAGCAGCGCGGCCAGGCCGGTCTCCTCGCTGACCCCCTCGGGCGCCAGCGGCCAGCGGCCGAGCAGCGCCTCGGCGCCGACGTACGCCTCCAGGCAGCCGCGCGACCCGCAGCGGCAGGTCCGCCCGCCGACCCGCAGGGTGGTGTGCCCCCACTCCCCCGCGCTGCTGCTGGCGCCGCGGTACGGGGCGCCGTCGCCGACGACGCAGGCGCCGACGCCCGATCCGATGAGGGCGATGACGACGTTGCTCGAACCGCGGCCGCCGCCGAACCACATCTCGGCCTGGCCGAGGGTCTTGGCGCCGTTGTCGATGTAGAGCGGCAGCGCGGTGCCCTCGCGCAGCAGCCTGCCCAGCGGTACGGCGTCCCAGCCGATCGTCTGGCCGTGCACCACGATGTCGTCGCCCTCGCCCGGTGCGGCGGCGCCCTGTTCGACGATGCCGGGCACGCCGATGCCGACGCCGAGCACCTCGCTGTCGTCGATACCGGCCTCGCGGACCACCGAGGCGATGCCCTCCAGCGCGAGCCGTACGACATGGTCGACGTCGTGGCCGCTGTCGGACAACGGCAGGTCGGCGGCGGCGCGTTCGGTCAGCGCGAGGTCGAACAGCTCGACCCTGACCCGGGTTTCGCCGACGTCGACACCGACCACGTAGCCGTAACCGGCCGCCACCTGCAGCAGGATGCGGGGCCGTCCGCCGTCGGACTCGACGGCTCCGGCCTCCTCGACCATGCCGTCGGCGATCAGCTCGCCGACCACGTTGCTGATCGACCCGGCGCTGAGGCCGGTGTCCCGGCCCAGCTCCTGCCGGCTCAGGGGCCCTTCGAAATACAAATGACGCAGAAGCGATGCACGGTTGCCGCGCCGCAGGTCACGCACGGTCCGCTTGCCGCGTTCAGCCATTTTGTCTCCCTCCTGGCCCGTCCGGCGTGAATCTATCGCTGCACGAGGTCTTGACGCCACCTTTTCTCACAAGTTAAATCACGGCCTGAATTAAGGTACAGGCGCTGTTCACTTCCTGAAGCGAACCCACCCCCTGAGAGGGAACCGTCATGCGCACCTCCAGCACCTCCAGCAGACTCCTCGCGGCCACCGCCCTCGTGGCCGCGCTCGGCCTGACCGTCTCCGCGTGCGGCGGCGGCTCGAAGGACAACAGCGGCGACAGCGGCGGCAAGTCCAGCGGCGGAAAGACGCTCACCTACTGGGCGTCCAACCAGGGCACCAGCCTGGACAACGACAAGGCCGTGCTGACGCCCGAGCTGAAGAAGTTCGAGCAGCAGACCGGGATCAAGGTCAAGCTGGAGGTCATCCCCTGGTCCGACCTGCTCAACCGCATCCTCGCCGCGGCCACTTCCGGCCAGGGGCCCGACGTCCTGAACATCGGCAACACCTGGTCCGCCTCGCTCCAGGCCACCGGCGCGCTGCTGCCGTTCGACGACGCCACCTTCGCGAAGATCGGCGGCAAGGACCGGTTCGCGCCCGCCGCCATCGCCTCCGCGGGCGCCGCGGGCAAGGACCCCGCCGCCGTGCCGATCTACTCGATGGCGTACGGCCTGTACTACAACAAGAAGATGTTCGCCGACGCGGGCATCGCCGCCCCGCCGAAGACCTGGGACGAGCTGGTCGCGGACGGCAAGAAGCTCACGAAGGACGGCCACTACGGCCTCGCGGTCGAGGGCGGAAACGGTTCCGAGAACATCCACCACGCCTTCGTGCTGGCCAAGCAGCGCGGCTCCGACTGGTTCGACGCGTCCGGCAAGGCGACCTTCGACACCCCGGCGAACGTGGCCGCGGTCAAGCAGTACGTCGACTTCATAGCCGCCGACAAGATCGCCGCCAAGGGCAACGCCGAGTACGCCCAGAACCAGACCATCACCGACTTCGCCACCGGCAAGGCCGCGATGATGATGTGGCAGTCCGCCGCCACGTCCATCAAGTCGCACGGCATGACGCCCGACCAGTACGGCGTCGCCCCCGTCCCGACGCAGACCGCGGGCGCCACCGGTGACGCCGGTGTCACCTCGATGGTGGCCGGTATCAACCTGGCCGTGTTCAAGAACTCGAAGAACACCGACGGCGCGCTGCAGTTCGTGAAGTTCATGACGAGCACCCCCGAGCAGAAGATCCTCAACTCCACCTACGGCTCGCTGCCGCCGGTGAAGGAGGCGCAGGGCGACCCCGCCTTCCAGACGCCCGACCTGAAGGTGCTGGCCTCGGTGCTCGGCAGCTCGGCGGCCCCGCTGCCGCAGGTCGCCAACGAGAGCCAGTTCGAGACGCTGGTCGGCACCGCGGTCAAGGACCTGTTCGCCGACGCCGCCGCCGGCAAGGACGTCACGACCGACTCCGTCAAGGCCGCGCTGACCAAGGCGCAGCAGCAGATGCCCGCATCGTAAGGATCGGCTCCATGACTGCCACCGCCCCTCCTCGGAGCACCACCGAGGCCGGCCCCTCCTCCGGCGGCAAGCCCGCCGGACGGGGCCGGCTCCGGCCGCGCGTCCCCGAACGTCTGCGCCGCGTCGGCCTGCCGTATCTCCTCCTGTTTCCCGCGCTGATCCTCGAACTGCTCATCCACCTGGTGCCGATGGTCGTCGGCATCGTGATCAGCTTCAAGGGACTGACGCAGTTCTTCATCCGCGACTGGGGCAGCGCGCCCTGGACCGGTCTCGACAACTACCGCCTGGCGGTGAAGTTCAACCAGCCCGTCGGCGAGGCACTGCTGCACTCGTTCTGGGTGACGTGCACCTTCACCATCTTGTCGGTCGGCCTGTCCTGGCTGATCGGCACCGCGACGGCGATCCTCATGCAGGACGCCTTCCGCGGCCGCGCGATCCTGCGGGCCATCTTCCTGGTGCCGTACGCGCTGCCGGTCTACGCGGCCGTCATCACCTGGGCGTTCATGTTCCAGCAGGACACCGGCCTGGTGAACCATGTGCTGCACGACCAGTTGCACGTCACCTCCAACAAGCCGTTCTGGCTGATCGGTGACAACAGCTTCTGGGCACTGGTCATCGTGTCGGTCTGGAAGTCCTGGCCGTTCGCCTTCCTGTGCCTGATGGCCGGTCTGCAGAACATCCCGCGCGAGCTGTACGAGGCCGCGGCGATGGACGGCGCCGGTGTGTGGCAGCAGATCCGCAAGATCACCCTGCCGTCGCTGCGGCCGGTCAACCAGGTGCTGGTCCTGGTGCTGTTCCTGTGGACGTTCAACGACTTCAACACGCCGTTCGTGCTGTTCGGGAACTCCGCCCCGCACGCGGCCGACCTGATCTCCATCCACATCTACCAGTCGTCGTTCATCACCTGGAACTTCGGCTCGGGCTCGGCGATGTCGGTGCTCCTGCTGCTCTTCCTGCTCGTGGTGACCGCGTTCTACCTGCTCTTCACCAGGAAGAGGGACGTCGATGCCTAGGACTCCCGCCCAGCCGTCGCCCATGGCCGCGCCGAAGTCGTTCCTGTGGACCCGGCGGATCTTCCTGACCCTGCTGCTGATCTTCGTGCTCACCCCGGTGTACGTGATGCTCAGCTCATCGCTCAAGAAGCTGCAGGACGTGCAGGGTTCGTTCCACTGGATCCCGAGCGGCCTCACCATCCGGCCGTACATCGACATCTGGAAGACCGTCCCCCTCGCGCACTACTTCATGAACTCGCTGATCGTCTCGGTGAGCGCGACCCTGTTCTCGGTGATGATCGCGATCTTCGCCGCGTACGGGGTGAGCAGGTACCGCTTCGTCGGCCGCCGGTTCTTCACGGTGACCGTGCTCTCCACCCAGATGTTCCCCGGCATCCTCTTCCTGCTGCCGCTGTTCCTGATCTTCGTCAACATCGGGAACACCACCGGCATCCAGCTCTACGGCAGCAGGCTGGGCCTGATCATCACGTATCTCACCTTCTCGCTGCCGTTCTCCATCTGGATGCTGGTCGGGTACTTCGACTCCATCCCGCGCGACCTCGACGAGGCCGCGAAGGTGGACGGCTGCGGGCCGTTCGGCGCGCTGTTCCGGGTGGTGGTCCCGGCTGCCGTCCCCGGCATCGTCGCGGTCTGCGTCTACGCGTTCATGACCGCCTGGGGCGAAGTGCTCTTCGCCTCGGTCATGACCAACGACTCCACCCGCACGCTCGCCGTCGGCCTGCGCGGTTACGCCACCCAGAACGACGTGTACTGGAACCAGGTCATGGCCGCCTCGCTCGTCGTGAGCGTGCCGGTGGTCGCCGGATTCCTGCTCCTCCAGCGTTACCTCGTCGCCGGGCTCACCGCCGGCGCCGTCAAGTGACCCCACCGAAAGGTAGCTTGTGAACGACCTCAGCGCGCTTCCCCCCGATTTCGTCTGGGGTGCGGCCACCGCCGCCTACCAGATCGAGGGCGCGGTGGACGAGGACGGCCGGGCCCCGTCCATCTGGGACACCTTCTCCCATACGCCCGGCAAGGTTGCGGACGGCGACACCGGCGACGTCGCCTGCGACCACTACCACCGCTGGCCCGAGGACCTGGAGCTGATGCGGGCCCTGGGCGTGGACTCCTACCGCTTCTCCGTGGCCTGGCCCCGGGTGATCCCGCAGGGTTCCGGCGCGGTCAACGCGGCCGGTATCGGCTTCTACGACCGGCTGGTCGACGCCCTGCTGGAAGCGGGCATCACCCCGAACGCGACGCTGTACCACTGGGATCTGCCGCAGGCGCAGCAGGACCGGGGCGGCTGGCCCGAGCGGGAGACCGCCGAGCGCTTCGGCGAGTACGCGGCCGTGGTCGCCGAGGCGCTGGGCGACCGCGTCAAGGACTGGGCGACGCTCAACGAGCCGCTGTGCTCGGCCTGGATAGGCCACCTCGAAGGCACCATGGCGCCGGGGCTGACGGATCTGACGGCGGCCGTCCGCGCCTCGTACCACCTGCACGTCGGCCACGGCCTGGCCGTGCAGGCGCTGCGCGCGGCCCACTCCGACCTGCGGGTCGGCATCGTCAACAACCTGAGCCCCTGCGAGCCCGCCACCGACCGCGAGGCGGACATCGCCGCCGCGCGCCGGGCCGACGGCCACACCAACCGCTGGTGGCTCGACCCGATCCACGGCCGCGGATACCCGCAGGACATGGTCGAGTTGTACGGCGTGGACCTGCCGATCAGGGACGGCGACCTGGAGTCGATCGCCGCGCCGCTGGACTGGCTGGGGCTGAACTACTACTTCAGGAACGTCATCACCGACGACCCGAAGGGCCCCGCGCCGTACGCCAAGTCGGTCTACCTGCCGGGGGTGCGCCGCACCGCGATGGACTGGGAGGTCAACGCCGACGGCCTGGAGCAGCTGCTGGTCCGGCTCTCCGAGGAGTACGGCGCGAGCCGGATCCTGGTCACCGAGAACGGTTCCGCCTACCGCGACACCGTCGGCGCCGACGGCCAGGTCGACGACCCGGAGCGGACCGCCTACCTGGAGGAGCACCTGGCCGCCTGCGCCCGGGCGATCCGCCAGGGGGTGCCGCTGGCCGGGTACTACGCCTGGTCGCTGCTGGACAACTTCGAGTGGGCGTACGGCTACGACAAGCGCTTCGGCCTGGTCCACGTCGACTACCCCACGCAGAAGCGGACCATCAAGGGCAGCGGGCGCCGCTACGCGGACATCATCGCCGCCCACCGCCGCCGGGTCCGGCGCGCGGCCTGACCCGGCGTCAGCACCGTCAACTCCCGTCGGCCGGCCGTTCGATGAGCCGGCCGACGGGCTCTGCGGCCACCTCGCTGTTCTCGGCGATCCGGGTGCCGCGCAGCCAGGTGGAGCGCACCACGCCGTGCAGGGTCTTCCCCGCGTAGGCGGTGATGCGGTTGCGGTGGTGCAGATGGGCCGGGTCGACCGTGAAGGTCTCCTCGGGGGCGAGGACGGCGAAGTCGGCGTCGTAGCCCTCGGCGATGGCGCCCTTGGCCGTCAGCCCGGCCAGCCGGGCGGGTCCGGTGGACATCCAGCGGACCACGTCGGCGACGGTGTGGCCGCGGCGGCGGGCCTCGGTCCAGATCGCGGGCAGGCCGAGCTGGAGCGAGGAGATCCCGCCCCAGGCGGAGGCGAAGTCCCCGGTGTCCTTGGACTTGAGGTCGATGGTGGACGGCGAGTGGTCGGAGACCACGCAGTCGATGGTGCCGTCGGCCAGCCCCTGCCACAGCGCGTCCTGGTTGGCGGCCTCGCGGATCGGCGGGCAGCACTTGAACTCGGTGGCGCCGTCCGGGACTTCCTCTGCGGTGAGGGTCAGGAAGTGCGGGCAGGTCTCGACGGTGACCCGCACCCCGCGCTCCTTCGCCGCGGCGATCAGGGGCAGCGCCCCGGAGGACGACAGATGCAGGACGTGGATCCGGGCGCCGAGCCGTTCGGCGAGGGTGATCAGACCGGCGATGGCCTGGTCCTCGGCGGCGCGCGGCCGGGAGGCGAGGAAGTCGGCGTAGCGCGGGCCGCCGCGCTGCGGAGCGTCCTCGATCACCCCGGGATCCTCCGCATGTACGATGAGCAGCCCGTCGAAGCGGGTCAACTCCGTGAGTGCTTCGGCGAGTTCGGCCGGATCGAGCTGCGGGAACTCGTCCACGCCGGAGTGCAGCAGAAAGCACTTGAAGCCGAAGACGCCCGCGTCGTGCAGGGGCTGGAGATCCTTGACGTTGCCGGGTACCGCGCCGCCCCAGAAGCCGACGTCGGTGAAGACCCGGCCGCGTGCCGTCTCGCGCTTGACCGCCAGGCCGTCCGTGGTGGTGGTCGGGGGGATGCTGTTGAGCGGCATGTCGACCAGGGTGGTGATGCCGCCCGCCGCGGCGGCGCTGGTCGCGGTGGCGAAGCCCTCCCACTCGGTGCGTCCGGGGTCGTTGATGTGCACGTGGGTGTCGACCAGGCCCGGCAGCAGTACGTCGTCGCCGAGGTCGACCAGCCGCGCGCCGTCCGGCACCGGGGCGTCGTACGGCCGTACCGCGGTGATCGTGCCGTCGCTGACGGCGACCGCGGCGGGGCGCTCGCCCTCCGGCGTGACCACGCGCGTCGAGCGCAGGACCAGCTCGTCCACGTACCCTCCTCCAAACCGTTCCTCAACCCGTTCTTCAACACTCTGTTGAACGAATGTGCAGGACCAGCCCGTGAGTCGTCAAGGGCATGTAAGCTTCCGCAGAGCGGAATTATGATTTCGTAACGAGCGCACCGCGCTCGCGCCTAGGTTAAAGGGGATCGCACGTGTCTGCTGACCGCGCCGGAGGCGTCCAGTCGCTGGAACGAGCCTTTGACCTGCTGGAGCGGATGGCCGACGCGGGCGGCGAGGTGGGGCTGAGCGAGCTGTCGGCCAGCAGCGGGCTGCCGCTGCCGACGATCCACCGGCTGATGCGGACCCTGCTCGACTGCGGGTACGTCCGCCAGCAGCCGAACCGGCGGTACGCGCTCGGCCCCCGGCTGATCCGGCTCGGCGAGAGCGCGGCGCGGCTGCTGGGCACCTGGGCGCGGCCGTATCTGGCCGAGCTGGTCGAGGCGACCGGCGAGACCGCGAACATGGCGCTGCTCGACGGCGACGAGGTCGTCTATGTGGCGCAGGTGCCGTCCCGGCACTCCATGCGGATGTTCACCGAGGTCGGCCGCCGGGTGCTGCCGCACTCCACGGGTGTCGGCAAGGCGCTGCTCGCCCATGTGCCGCCGGAGGAGGTACGGGCGCTGCTCGGCCGCACCGGGATGCCCGCCGCGACCGAGAAGACGATCACCGACCCGGACGCCTTCCTCGCCGAGCTGGAACGGATCCGCGGCCTCGGCTACTCCGTCGACGACAACGAGCAGGAGATCGGCGTGCGCTGCCTCGCCGTGACCGTCCCGGACTCCCCCACCGCAGCCGCCATCTCCATCTCCGGCCCCGCGGGCCGCGTCACCGAGGCCGCGGTCGACAAGATGGTCCCCATACTCCACGAAGTAGCCCGCGAACTCTCCCGCGCCCTGGCCACGACGACGGCCTAGCGGCCGAGGCCGACGGGTGGGGGCGGGCGGGCCAGGGCTGGCGGCTAGCTCGCTCGGAGGGCGAGGGTTTCCTCTACTGCCAGGCGCAGTTCGGCGAGGGGGTCGGCGAGGGCGCTGACGGAGCCGAGGGCGGCCGCCACCAGTAATAAGGAGTGGCGCAGGCGCTCGGTGTCCAGGGGTTCGCGGGGCCCGGCCGTCACCGCCTGCTGGGCCAGGGCGTCCAGCTCGTCCTCGGCGACCGCGCGGTCAGGCAGCGCCGGAGGGTATGCGGCGAGCTCCCGCTGGACGCGTACCACCGCGTCCAGCAGACCCGCCGCCCCCGGTCCGCCCCGCGCCGCCGCCGTCCGCGCGGCCGTGCCGCCGCGGTCGTCGTCGACCACTCGTGTCTCCCCCACCGCGTACCGCCGACTCGCACCCACTCGCCCCCGGAGGTGCCCGGGGTCGTCCTGGCTCCCGGGCCGATCAGTTAACGCGAACACCAGGCCGTAGCGCCATACGGTCGACAGAAAACGCGCCAAATTCGTTGCGGCGGGCGGTCATTGGTTTGCGGACGCCGGTGTTCGACTTCCGCTGGTCGGTCGGTTTCCGCTCAGCGGACACCGCGCCCCGCTCACTGGTCCGCTTCCACGCTCTCGCTCGCGGTCCGCCAGACGGTGACGTCGAGCGTGGCGCTCTGGGCGGGCGCACCGGGCGTGGCCAGGGCGCGGAAGGTGACCAGCGCGGTGGTCCCGTCCATCGCCCGGACGCAGATCCTGGACCCGGCGGAGACCGATTTCCGCGGTACCGACGCCTGTTCGCGCGCCGCGGCACGGCATGCGGCGAGGGTGCCGGGCCGGCCGGGTTCCAGCAGTGCGAGGGTGCCGCGGTTCACGTCGGTGGCGAAGGCGTCCGCCTCCGGGGTGAAGCCGAAGACGCCGCTGAAGGTGCCGGGACGTACGACGGGCGGGGTCTCGGCGAGCGACAGGCCGTATCCGGCGGGGAGGCGTATCGCCGGGTAGACGCTGCCGGGCGCCGATCCGGGTATGCCGGTGGGGTCGGGGGACAACGTCACCGTGGCCGACGGGTCCCCGGGATCGGTGGGGGCCGCGGGGCCGGTCGAGCCGGTGGGGTCCGTCGAGGGCCCGGGGGCCGTTCCGCCGGGCCCGTCCGCGGGCGCGGTCGCCGTGGGGCGCGCGCCGACCGCCTTGTCGTTCCCGGCGCCCGGCCGGGTGCCGCTGTCGCCGAAGCCGCCCGCGAGGGCGAACCCGGCCGTGACCACGACGGCCAGCACACCGATCGCGGCCACGACGCCGGGCGCCCGCCGCCCCACGTGCGGACGGTGCAGCGGGCGGTGCAGCGGCAGATGGACCGGAAGATGCCGGGGCGCGTGCGGGACACCCGGGCGCGCCCAGCCGTAGTGCAGCGCGCCGGGGTGCTGTCCGGGGAGCGGGGGCACGGGCGGGACCGGGGGCGCGGGCGGTGGCATCGCCGGGACGATCGCGGCGAGCAGGGCGGGCGGCAGCCAGCGGTCGGCGCGGCGGCGGGAGGCATCGGGCGCGGCCTGCGCGCACATGGCGATGATCTGCGCCGGGGAGGGCCGCAGCGCCGGGTCCTTGATCAGGCAGCGGGTGACGATCTCCCGCAGCTCGCCCGGGAGTTCGGACAGGTCGGGCTCCTCCTGCTGGACCCGGGACCTGACGGTGTCGAGCGGTCCGCCGCCGAAGGGCGCGGCGCCGATGGAGGCGTACGCGGCTATCTGGCCGAGCGCGAACACGTCCGTGGGCGGGCCGCTCGGCCTGCCCGCGGCCTGCTCGGGCGCCAGGAAGACGGGGGCGTCGCCGCCGGGCGCGCCGCCACCCGGAACCGCGGACAGCAGCGAGGCGAGACCGTAGTCCTTGACGCGTGGCCCGTCGGCGGCCAGCAGCACCTGGGCGGGGGCGAGGCCGCCGTGGACGACGCCCGCGTGGTGGATGGTCCGCAGTGCCTCCGCGATCCCCGCCACCAGCCGCAGCACGCTCGGCACGGGCAGCGGCCCGGCGGTGCCCACCGCCTCGTCCAGCGCGAGGCCGGGCACGTACGCGGACGCCAGCCACGGCCGCTCCCCGTCGGTGCCGCTGTCGACGACCGGAACCGTGTACGGCCCGTGCACCCGTCGCAGCGCCTGCGTCTCGTGCGCGAACCGGCCGGTGAAACCTTCCGCCGCCGCCAGCTCGGGACCGATCACCCGCAGCGCGACGGGCAGCCCGCCGGGGGCGTGCGCCAGATACACCCGCGTGGGCGGGGGCGCCGCGGCCGTATCCGCGGCCGTATCCGCCACCTTCGGGCCCACTCCCGGTGCGCCCAGCCGGGCGCTGATCCGGTAGGCGGAGAGCGCCACGGGGTCGTCCGGTGTCAGCGGCTGGAAGACCGGTCGCTGGAAGACCGGCCCGGTGTGCTGAACGCCCATCAGTCCCCGTTTCTCCCTGGCAACCGCCCCTCCCGGCAGTCGGCCCGACGATACCGGAACACGCCGTGCCGCCCGTCCCCGTTCCGTCGCGCACGACCACGCGGTATGCAGGAGCCATGGAGACAAAAGGCGAGGTTGCCGGAGTTCTGCTGGCCGCGGGCGGCGGGCGGCGGCTGGGCGGGCGGCCCAAGGCGCTGCTGACGTACGAGGGCCGCCCCCTGGTCGAGCATGCGCTACGGGCGCTGCGGGACGGCGGCTGCGGGCCGGTGCACGTGGTGCTGGGCGCGGCGGCGGACGAGGTACGGGAGCGCGCCGACCTGTCCGGCTGCGTGATCGTGGACAACCCGCGGTGGGAGGAGGGCATGGGCTCGTCGCTGCGCGCGGCCCTCGCCTCGCTGGCCGCCGCCGAGCGGCCGTCCGCGGCGGCGCTGATCGGTCTGGTCGACCAGCCGGGGGTGGGCGCGGCGGCGGTCGCCCGGGTGCTGGCGGCGGCCGGGACGGGCGACGCGCTGGTGTCGGGTCTGGCCTCGGCGGTGTACGGCGGCCACCGCGGGCATCCGGTACTCATCGGGGCGGCCCGCTGGGCGGGCGTCGCGGGCAGTGCCACCGAGGACCGCGGGGCCCGTGCGTACCTGCGGGAACACTCCGAGCAGACGATCCTGGTGGAGTGCGGTGACATCGGCGACCCCGCCGATATCGACACCCCCGCTGACCTGCGGCTTCTGGAAGCCCCTGCACCGCGTGCCACAAAACGTTGAACTTCCGCACTGTGAAAACTATGCTCCACCTTGCAGAAGCGCCCGTTCCACGGACCGACCCGGCATCGCGTGCCACCCTTCGCCCCTCCCGGCGAGGACGGCACTTCCAGCCGGCCCGGCGGACGCCAGGCACCCTTTGCTCTCTGGAGGAGTGACAAGCATGTCCGCATCAGCGCCGTCTCCGGCCGTCGTCAGCGAGGCCGCCGGGCCCGTCCCCCGCGAGGAGGTGGTGCTGACCCCGGAGGCCCTCGCCTTCGTCGGTGAGCTGCACCGCCGCTTCGCGCCCCGCCGCGCCGAGCTGCTGGCCCGCCGCCGGGCCCGGCGCGCGGAGATCGCCCGTACCGCCTCGCTCGACTTCCTCCCGGAGACCGCGCACATCCGCGACGGCGACTGGCGGGTCGCCGCCGCGCCGCCCGCGCTGGAGGACCGCCGGGTGGAGATCACCGGCCCCACCGACCGCAAGATGGCCATCAACGCGCTGAACTCCGGCGCCCGCATCTGGCTCGCCGACTTCGAGGACGCCTCCGCCCCCACCTGGGAGAACGTCATCGGCGGGCAGATCAACATGATCGACGCCTACCGCCGCCGGATCGACTTCACCTCGCGCGAGGGCAAGACGTACGCCCTCAAGGACGCCGCGGAACTGGCCACCGTCGTGATGCGCCCGCGCGGCTGGCACCTCGACGAGCGGCACCTCACGGTCGACGGCGAGCCCGTCCCCGGCGGTCTGGCCGACTTCGGCCTGTACTTCTTCCACAACGCGCAGCGGCTGATCGACCTCGGCAAGGGCCCGTACTTCTACCTGCCCAAGACCGAGTCGCACCTCGAAGCGCGGCTGTGGAACGACGTGTTCGTCTTCGCCCAGGACTACGTCGGCATCCCGCAGGGCAGCGTGCGCGCGACCGTGCTGATCGAGACGATCACCGCCGCGTACGAGATGGACGAGATCCTCTACGAACTGCGCGACCACGCCTCCGGGCTCAACGCCGGGCGCTGGGACTACCTCTTCTCGATCGTGAAGAACTTCCGTGACAGCGGCGAGCGGTTCGTCCTGCCGGACCGCAACGCGGTGACGATGACGGCGCCCTTCATGCGTGCCTACACCGAACTGCTGGTCCGCACCTGCCACAAGCGCGGCGCGCACGCGATCGGCGGCATGGCCGCGTTCATCCCCTCGCGGCGCGACGCCGAGGTCAACAAGGTGGCCTTCGAGAAGGTCAAGGCCGACAAGGACCGCGAGGCGGCCGACGGCTTCGACGGTTCCTGGGTCGCCCACCCCGACCTGGTGCCGATCGCCCGCGCCTCCTTCGACGCCGTCCTGGGCGACCGCCCGCACCAGAAGGACCGGCTGCGCGAGGACGTGCACGTCACCGCGCCCGAACTCATCGACATCGCCTCCCTCGACGCCAAGCCCACCTACGAGGGCCTGCGCAACGCCGTCCAGGTCGGCACCCGTTACATCGAGGCGTGGCTGCGCGGCCTGGGCGCGGTGGCGATCTTCAACCTTATGGAGGACGCCGCCACCGCGGAGATCTCCCGCTCCCAGATCTGGCAGTGGATCAACGCGGGCGTCGAGTTCGAGGTCGACGGCCACCCGGTGAAGGCCACCCACGACGTCGTCCTGCGGGTCGCCGACGCCGAACTCGCCGCCATCCGCGAGGAGATCGGCGAGGACGCCTTCGCCGCGGGCAAGTGGGCCGAGGCCCATGAACTCCTGCTGCGCACCGCGCTGGACACCGAGTACGTCGACTTCCTGACGCTCCCGGCGTACGAGCAGCTGGCGGACTGAGCACGGCGTTCCAGCTGGCGTTCCAGCTGGCGTTCCAGCCTGCGGACTGAGCGCGGCGTCCGGCCTGGCAGACTGAGCGCATGATCATCCGAGATGTGGCCGAGGCCGACTGGCGGCAGATCTGGCCGTTCCTGCGCCAGATCTGCCGGGACGGCGAGACGTTCAGCTATCCGACGGACATCTCGGAGGAGCTGGCACGCGACTTCTGGCTGCTGGCGCCGCCGAACCGCACGGTGGTGGCGGTCGACGAGGCCGGTGTCGTCCTGGGGACGGCGAAGATGAACGCCAACCAGATGGGCAACGCCGGCCATGTCGCCAGCGCCAGCTACATGGTCGACCCGGCGCACTCCGGCAAGGGGGTGGGCCGGGCCCTGTGCGAGGAGTCGCTGCGCTGGGCGAGGGAACGCGGCTTCCGCGCCATGCAGTTCAACGCCGTCGTGGCCTCCAACACCCACGCCGTGCGGCTCTACGAGTCACTGGGCTTCCGGGTCGTGGGCACGATCCCCGAGGGCTTCCACCACCCCGCGCTCGGGTATGTCGGACTGCACATCATGCACCGCGCGCTGTGAGCGGCGGCCCACCGGGCTCTGCGTCGCGGCCGAAGCAGCTCTCCAGCGTGTCGAGGTCGTAGAACGTGCTGCCTTTGGAGATCGGGTGGCAGGCGGCCTTGAAGGCCGTCTCCTTCTCGTTGTAGAGCATGCGCACCAGGTAGCGGCCGTTCTTCTCGAAGACGTCCCACTGGATATTCGCGCCGAGCGGGGCGACCGAGGCGCCGCGCCAGGCGTTGTCGGCGTACGTGTACGGCTGGTCCGGCGTCGCGGCCTTCGTGCTGCCGGGCAGGCCCATCAGGGCCGCGAGCGGGATGATCTCCTCGGCGTGGGTGAAGCGGAGTTCGGCGCCGAGATCGCCGGTCCCGGCCCGCACCGCCTCGACCTGCTGGAAGAGGTCGTCGAGGAGGACACCGGCCATCTTGTACGTGATGTCGCTGTCGGCGAAGCCCGGGCCCTTCTCGTAGAAGTCCTCGACGTCGCTCAGGTAGCCGAACCACGAGGCGTCGCGGCGCGAGAGGAAGCGGTCCATTCCCCAGCCCCGGCCGCCGGGGCTCTCCTCGCTCATCGCGGGGGCGATCGCGTACAGGTTGTAGACGGCCTGGGCGGCGGCGACCTGGTCGGGGATCTGCTGGACGAAGGCGTCCTTGAAGATCCTGCGCAGGACGCCGGCGGCGGCCTGATGCGTACGGGGCTGGTCGGTGAGGCTTGTGAGCGTCCGCGCCAGTCGCTGGTCGTTGGCGATGTAGTCGCGGTACGCGGCGCCGCCGGGCGCCTTGTGGAAGTAGAGCAGGTCCTTGTCGGTGCGGGTCGCGCCAATCAGCGGCTTCAGGGCCGGGTCGGTGTCGCCCAGGGCTCCCGCGTACAGGTTGGCGCTGTCCACGGCCCGGCCCTGCCCGGAGCTCACGACGTCGATCTTCTCGCCGTCCCGCGCGATCCGCGCGAACAGCCCTGGCAGCCGCTGCTGCATCCTTCGAGCGGTCGACCGCATCTCCTGCTGCCCGCGCGCACTCAGGTTCCCGTAGCCCACCGTGGCCATCGCGTCCTGCAGCGCCCGCGCCTTCGGCCCGAACTCCTCACCGATACGGGTGAGTTGCCCCTGCGCCTCGGCCTTGTCCCACAGCGGCAGGAGGAGATCCCCGTCCCCGCTGTCGGTGGCCGCACGCGAGCCGTGCCGCGAGACGTTCTCGGTGAACACCGGCGCGAACCCTGCCGGCGGCCGCTGATACGTCCGCGGGTTCTGCCCGGGCGCGTACGTCGCCTTGGTGCCGTAACTGTCGTCATGCGTGCGCGTGTCCGCGGCCTGCGCGGGCACCGCCGCGACCAGCACAGCACACAGCGCGAGGGCGAAACCGATCCTCTTCATCCCCCGATCCTCAACGCCCTCCGTAAACCCCCGGAAACCACGAGGTGACCCCCACACACCGCCTCAACCCCCCAACGCCCCTTCGGACCCGGCCCCCGCCCCCGCCTCCGCCTTGGTCGGCACCGGGACCTGGTTGAACGCGTAGTACACGGCGAGCAGTCCGTGCACCGCCAGCGTCAACGGCGCCGACACAAAGGCCAGGCCCACCGTGATGGGGTACACGACCGTGCCGAGCGCGAACCGCGCCCTCGTCGCACGGGCCGCCTCCACGTCCACCTCGTCGGCGAAGAGATGACCCGTGCGGGTGAGATGCCACCACATGCCCTGGAACACCAGCGCGTGGAACACCATGAACATGCCGTACACGGCAAGCGCGATCTTCGCCGCGTGCCCCTCCCGCAGATACGCGGCCACCACCGCGGCGGGCCACGGCAGCGCCGCCACACCCATCAGCAGCACCAGGTTGAGGAACAACAGCGTCCGGTCCACCCGGGCGATCACCTGGAAGACCGTGTGGTGGTTGACCCACATCACGCCGATGATCAAGAACGTCACGGCGTAGGCGGCGTACGACGGCCACATCTCTCCGAGCGCGGACCACAGGTCGTTACCGGCATCGTGCGGCACCTTGATCTCCAGCACGAGCAGCGTGATCGCGATCGCGAACACCCCGTCGCTGAAAGCCTCGACTCTTCCCGACTCGTTCATTCGTGTCCCCCGTGTGGGCAAGCTCTGCGACGCCCACCGCACCCCGGCAGGCAGACGCGCAGGGTACGCAGTCGGACCACGTCGAAGGGTGCCGCTGGGATCGCTTCCGTCGATCGCGACGGGACGAGCGGCGACCGCCAGTGTAAGCGGTTCTGGATCACAATCGGCTTGCTGAAATGGCGTGGGCTGTGCGAGAGAGGCTGTCCAGGAGGGCTTTGCCCTTGGCTGCGGTGGCCAGGGGCGCTGACCGGGACGGTGGGGGCGCGTTCGGAAGGCTCAGCCGAACCGCCGACCTCGCTTCATGCGTACGGCAAGGCGCCAAGCGCCATAGCGAACAGCATTCAATGACCACAACGACAGCCAGTACACGGAGAAGCTCACCGAGAACCAGATCGCACCGCTGAGAATCTTACCGGCGGCAGCCGATGGCGGAGTTTTCAACGCCCAGACGAAAATCAGGGCAGCGACAATCGGAAAAGCCATGGGCGCACACGCCGCCAGCACCTTCCATATCCGGCCGCCGCGCATGACCAGCCGCTCGAAGCCAAAAGCGAAAGGGAAGATAACAATGCTGACGACAAACCCCGCACCAACGGCAAGCAGAAGGGCCTTGGCATAGTCGCTGGCGATCAAGTCCCCGTCGATGAAGAAGACGGCCACGATCGGGAGGCTGACGACCATGAACGCCATCGTGATGAATGCTGTCGTCATGGCGATGGAGAGTGAGTGCCGAAGGACCACCCATCGCCGGGAATAGGGGTTGTAGACAGGAAGGGGGTCGCCGAATGCGCCGGTGGCGCGTGGATCGGTCCGGTAACCGCCAAGCAACATGTTCTCCCTCACGCTGGGTCCCACAGCCCCTGACACCTCCACCCGCCTCCGGGGGCGCTGCGACAGCCCGCGGTTCGGGACGAGATGGTCCCCCGAAAGATGCCTCGGTGGCATCAGGGAAATCACGGAGTCGAACACGTAGTTTCAGGACGTCTGATGCTGGAGGGTCCAGCGGTGGTCCGGAGGCTCCGTCGCCTACCTCGACTAGCGAGCAGATCGACCTTTGAGCTCACCTGACGCGCTGTCACCACGCCGCGGTGGAGCGGCTTTCCGCCCGCCGGACGGGGCGCGGCGGAAGTCGTGGTGTCCGTGTCAGCGCGGTTCCGGCACCGGGAGGAGCGGGGGGTCGGCCAGGGCCGGGGTGGTGGGGGCGGGGTGGCGGCCGAGGTGGTGGAAGGCGAGGTTGAGGGCGACGGCGACCAGGCAGCCGGTGCTGATGCCGGAGTCCAGGACGATCCGCAGATGCGGGTCGAAGTGGGCGTAGAAGTCCGGTGCGATGACCGGGATGATGCCGACGCCGATCGCGGCGGCGATGATCAGCAGGTTGTCGCCGTCCTCCAGGTCCGCCTCGGTCAGCGTCCTGATGCCGCTGGCGGCCACCGTGCCGAAGAGCACCAGACCGGCGCCGCCGAGCACCGGCTGCGGGACCAGGGCGATGACGGACGCCAACACCGGGCACAGGCCGAGCAGGACGAGGATGCCGCCGCCGACGGCGACCACGAAGCGGCTGCGCACCTTGGTGATGGCCACCAGGCCGATGTTCTGAGCGAAGGCGCTGGCCATGAAGCCGTTGAAGACCGGGCTGAGGGCGGAGCCGAGGGCGTCGGCGCGCAGGCCCGCGGCGAGCGTCGCCTCGTCGGCGGGCCGCTCCACGATCTTGCCGAGCGCCAGGATGTCGGCGGTCGACTCGGTCATGCACACCAGCATCACCACGCACATCGACAGGATCGCGGCGATCTGGAATTCGGGGGCGCCGAAGTGGAAGGGCGTCGGGAAGCCGACGAGGTCGGCGTGGCGCAGTTCCCCGAAGTCCGTCTTGCCCATGGGCAGCGCGAGCAGGGTGCCCAGCACCAGCCCGATGAGGATGGCGACTTGCTGCAGGAAGCCGCTGAGCAGCCGTCGTAGGGCGAGCACGATCACCAGCGTGGCGGCGGCCAGCGCGATGTTGGACCGCGAGGCGTAGCCGGGGGCGCTCGCGTTGCCGCCCTGGGCCCAGTTGGCGGCGACCGGCAGCAGGGACAGGCCGATCAGGGTGATCACCGAGCCGGTGACGACGGGCGGGAAGAACCGTACGAGCTTGCAGAAGTACGGGGCGAGCAGGAAGCCGAGGGCGCCCGCGACCATCACGGCCCCGTAGATCGCGGGCAGCGCGTGGCCGGGGGCGGCGGACTTGCCGATGGCCAGCATGGGGGCGACACCGGCGAAGGAGACGCCGTTGACGAAGGGCAGCCGGGCGCCTATGCGCCAGATACCGAGGGTCTGCAGCAGGGTGGCGAGCCCGGCGGTGAAGAGGCTGGCACCCATCAGGAAGGTGATGTCGGCGGTGGACAGTCCGATGCCGGCGCCGACGACCAGCGGTGGGGCCACCACGCCCGCGTACATCGCGGCGACGTGCTGGAGCCCGCTGGTGAGCAGCTTTCCCGGTGGCAGTGACTGGTCGACCGGGTGAGGGCCGACGGGGTGAGTGGTGACCACGGTTCCTCCTGGCGGTTGAACGCGGGGCGTTGGCGCGGCCGCGGTTTCAGGGAGGTGCATGTACGGGTCGAGCGCGAGGGGTGGCGAAGCACGAGGGGTGGCGAAGCACGCGCGGGGTGAGGCGCGGGGGAAGGTGCGGCGCGCGGGGTGGTGGCGCGAGGAGGGAGGCACGAGGAGGGAGGCGTGCCGCCCCCGGGCCGTGGATCCGACCGTGGTCCCACGGTCCGGGGGCGGTGCCGCCGGGACCCGTTCAGGACAGGGCCCGGCTACCGGTCGGGGGCCGTCCCTCCCCGACCGGTTGTCTCAGGGTGTGTCAGTCCAGGCCCGCGATACGGGCCAGGCGGCGTGCCTCACTGCGGGCCTGGCGCGCGATGGCGTCCTCGTCGGCCCGGGTGAGGGTGCTGTTCTCGACCACGGTGACGCCGTTGACCAGCGACAGGGTGATCGGGGCGGCGGCGCCGAAGACCAGCGCGGCGACCGGGTCGGCGATCGAGGAGTGCGCGATGCCGTCGAGCTTCCACAGCACCAGGTCGGCGAGCTTGCCCGCTTCGAGGGAGCCGATCTCGGCGGTACGGCCGAGCACCTGGGCGCCGCCGTAGGTGCCCAGACGCAGCGCCTGGCGGGCGTTGAGCGCCTTCTCACCGCCGCCGAGACGGTTGATGAGCAGGGCGTTGCGCAGCTCGGTGTGGAGTTCACCGGACTCGTTGGACGCGGTGCCGTCCACGCCGAGGCCGACCGGGACCCCGGCGGCGAGCATGTCGGGCACCCGTGCGATCCCGGCGGCGAGCCGGGCGTTGGACGACGGGCAGTGCGCGACACCGGTGCCGGTACGGGCGAAGGCCGCGATGTCGGAGTCGTTCATGTGGACGCAGTGCGCCATCCACACGTCGTCACCGAGCCACCCGGTGGACTCGAAGTAGTCCGTGGGGCCCATGCCGAACAGCTCGTGGCAGAACTTCTCCTCCTCCACCGTCTCGCTGCCGTGGGTGTGCAGCCGCACGCCCTTGCGGCGGGCCAGTACGGCGGCCTCCCGCAGCAGTTCGGTGGAGACCGAGAAGGGGGAGCAGGGCGCGGCGGCGATGTGCAGCATCGAGCCGAACGACGCGTCGTGGTGCCGGTCGATGGCCTCCTCGGTGGCGAGCAGCGCCCCCTCGGTGGTCTCCACGGCGAAGTCCGGCGGCAGCCCGCCGTCGCTCTTGCCGCGGTCCATCGAGCCGCGGGCGGCGGTGAAGCGGACGCCCAGTTCGGCGGCGGCCCGGATCTCGGCGCCGAGCAGGTCGCCGGCGCCGCGCGGGAAGACGTAGTGGTGGTCCATGGCGGTGGTGACGCCGCCGCGGGCCATCATGCCCAGCGAACCGGCGGCCGCCGCGTAGACCATGTCCTCGTCGATCCGCGCCCACGTCGGGTACAGCTCGACCAGCCAGTTGAAGAGGTTGCTGTCCTGCGCCAGGCCCCGGGTGATCCACTGGTAGAAGTGGTGGTGGGTGTTGACCAGGCCGGGGGTGGCCAGATGGCCGGTGCCGTCGACGCGGCGGGTGACACCCTCGAGTCCGGCGGGGGCGGGACCCGCGCCGAGCGACTCGATGACGTTGTCCGCGACCACGATGTGGCCCGAGGCGTACTCGGTGTCGTCGCTGTCGACGGTGGCGACGGCACAGTTCTCGATGACGATGCGCTCAGTCATGGAAGGGCCTTTCAGTCCGTGACCGGGATGCCGGGCTGGACGCCGTCCCGCAGGACCGTGCCCTCGATGAGGCCGTACGGACGGTCGGCCGCCAGGTAGACCTCGTTGTCGTTCTTGAGGCCGAAGGGCTCCAGGTCGACCAGGAAGTGGTGCTTGTTGGGCAGCGAGAGCCGGACCTCGTCCACCTCGGAGCGGCTGTTGATGACCCGCGAGCCCATGGCGTAGAGGGTCTGCTGCAGCGAGAGCGAGTACGTCTCGGCGAACGCCTCCAGCAGGTGGCGGCGGACCTGGTCGTACGACTTCTCCCACTGCGGCGCGCGCTGGTCGTCGCTGGTCCAGTTGAAGCGCCAGCGGGCGGTGACCTCGGTGGCCAGGATGCGGTCGTACGCCTCTTTCAGCGTCGTGTACTTGTCCTTGACGAAGCCCCAGAACTCGGAGTTGGTGGAGTTCATCACGACCAGGTCCTTCAGGCCGGAGATCACCTGCCAGTTCTCGCCGTCGAAGGTGACCTCGGTGGTACGGGTCTCCTGGCCCTTGCGGACGAAGGAGTGCTGGATCTCGTCGGCGCCGATGAAGCGGGAGCTGGCGTCCGAGGCGGCGATCCGCTCCCAGGTGTACTCCTCGATCCGGATCCGCGCGCGGTGGATCGGCTCCTGGCTGGTGACGAAGTGCCGGGCCAGGTGGATGCCGAACTGCTCGGCGGACTCGATGCCGTGTTCCTTCGCGAAGGCGAAGACCGTGTTCTTGGTGGTGTCGGTCGGCAGCACATTGGCGTTGGAGCCGGACAGGTGCACCTCGTCCATGTCGCCGGACAGGGCGACCGAGACGTTCAGGTCCTTGATGTGGTGCGTACCGCCCTCGCGCGTGATCTTCACGACGCGGTTTTCTGCCTTGCCGTACTGGTTCTGGCCGAGATAGGTGGGCATCGGTGCTAGCTCCCTCGGTATACGGAGTAGCCGAACGGATTGAGCAGCAGCGGCACGTGGTAGTGCTCGCCCGGGGTGACGGCGAAGACGATCGCCACCTCCGGGAAGAAAGCTCCGCTGTCCCTTACGCGGGGGGCGTCCTGCTGTGCGTTGGCTTGACGGATGAAGTACGGCTCGACCTCGAACTGGAGCCGTACGTGGGTGGTGCCTTCCGGCAGCGCCGGCAGGTCCTTGCAGCGTCCGTCGCCGTCGGTGGCGGAGACGCCGTGCCCGGTCCAGTCGGCGCCGTGCGAGGCGCGGACCGACAGGTGTACGGCGACGTCCGCCGCGGGGCGGCCGACGCTGGTGTCCAGGATGTGCGTGGACACGGAGGTGTCCGTCATGACGGGTCTCCTTCGGATGCCGCATCCGCTACGGCACCGGGTGCCGCTTCGGGTGCCGCTTCGACGAGGCGGGTGAGCCGGATGCGGTTGATCTTCCCCAGTTCGACCCGGACGATCTCGTGTTCGGTGTCCGTGTCGTTGCCGATCCGCTCTTTGAGTGCGGCCAGCATCTGGTCACCGGTCCGGCCGGTGGCGCAGATCAGGAAGACATGGCCGTGGCGGTCCTGGTAGGCGAGGTTGAGCTGGAGCAGTTCCTCGCGCTGGGACGCGTCGACGCCGCTCTGCTCCCGCTGGGAGGTCGGGTCGCCCGGGGTGGGGCGGCCGATCGGCGGGTGCCCGGCCATCGCCTCGCCGAGGTCGTCGGCGGTGAGCGCCGCCATGGCCGTGTCGCTCGCCGCGAGCAGGTCGTCGAGGCGGGTGTACGGCCGTCCGGCGGCCACCGCGGCGCCCCAGGCCGCACTGGCGCACACCTCGTGCAGCAGTGCGGTCACCGTGGGACCGGCGGCCTCGTTGAACCGGGCAAGGCCCGGCGATGCGCTGGAAGTCACAGTCGCAAGCTAAGAGCCGCCACCACGAAACGTCAACAGTTTGTTGAAAAGTTCAGGTAACAAAGGGGGCCATCAGGGGTGGGCGGCCGCTCACTCGCCCTCGCGCGCCGCGTTCTCCCTGTTCAGGTAGTTGTAGACGGTGAAACGGCTGACACCGAGTGCCGAGGCGACGGTCTCCACGCCGTGCCGCACCGAGAACGCGCCGCGCTCCTCCAGGATGCGTACGACGTTCTGCTTGTCCTTGCGGCCCAGCTCGGGCAGCGACCCGTGGCGGCGTTCGAGGTCGGCCAGCAGGTGGTCGAGCGAGTCGGCCAGATGGGGCAGCCGGACCGCCACCACGTCCTCGCCCTCCCAGCTCAGCACCACGTCGTCACCGCGCGCCTGGTCCGGCGCCACCATCTGCGCACCCATGGCGTCCACCAGCGGCTGGACCGCCGCCGCGAACGGGTGCCCCCCGGCGTCCGTCACTTGCCGCCCTCCCCGGCCCCGTCGGTCCCGTCCGCTGCCTCCGGCACCACGTTCACCTGGAGCGAGACGCGGGTGGCGCCCGCCGCCAGGGTGCGGTGCAGCAGGTCGGCGACGGCCGCGACCACGGTCTGCGTGGAGCCCTCGGCGGTGTTGCCGAACGGGCCGACGTCGACCGCGTCGAGACCGGCGCCCTCGACGACCTCGCGAGCCACCAGCGCGTGCGCGGGCGGTTCGTCGAGGTCGAACGGCTCGGTCGTGAATTCCAGCCTGAGTCTCACCAGGGCCCCTCGGATGACTGCGGGACATCACCGCCGTCCCCCGGGGACGGCTCCGATGTGACCTTAACCGACACCATCTGCGCGCGTACCGCCGCTGCCATCGCCGTGATGCCCGCCTCCAGGGACAGCCGGGGATGCGGACGGAAGCGCGGTGAGTGGTTGGGGGCCAGCGCCGCCAGCCGGTCGGCCGCGGCAGCCCCGGGGGCGCCGCCCGCCGCCTCCGCCCACTGCCGCGGGCCGACCGTGCCGAGCATCCAGTAGCCCAGCCGGACGCCCGGCACTCCGTGCAGGTCGAGGCCGCCGTCGCCGTACAGCGGGAAGTCCTCGGTGGCCATCGACGGCTGCCAGCGGGTCACCCGCTGCGGTCCGAAGGCGGCCAGGTGGGCGTCGCGCAGCGCGGCGGTGAGCCGCGGGTCGGGCGCGGTGACCCGCGACCGGGACAGCTCCCTGATGTCGGGCGCGGGCGGCAGCGGGTCGGGGGAGGCGGCCGACTCGGCGGCGGCGATCCGCCGGACCGCGGCCGTCGCCCGCTCCAGCGCCGCCTCGGAGAAGGCCCGCACCGTCACCTGGAGGGTGGCGGACTCCGGGATGACGTTCCCGGGGCCGCCCGCCCGTACCGAGCCGACGGTGACCACCAGCGGCTCGGCGGGGCTGGTCTCACGGGACACGACGGTCTGCAGCCGCAGCACCACGGCGGCCGCGGTGACCACCGGGTCGGCGGCGAGCTGCGGCGCGGAGGCGTGCCCGCCGCGGCCGTGCAGCACCACCTCCAACGTCACGCTGCCCGCCAGCAGCGGCCCGTCCGCGTGCGCGACCATGCCCGCGGGCAGCGGCGCGGTGTGCTGCGCCAGCACCACCGAGGGGGTCGGGAAGCGGCGGTAGAGGCCGTCGGCGAGCATGGCGGCGGCCCCGGTCAGCGTCTCCTCCGCGGGCTGCCCGACCACCACCAGCGTGCCGCGCCACTCCCCCGCCGCCGCCGCGAGCACCTGGACGGCGCCGGCCACACAGGCCATGTGCACATCGTGGCCGCAGGCGTGCATGACGGGCACCGGGGCGCCGTCGGGCCCCGGCGCGGTGGCGGTGCTGGCGTACGGCAGGCCGGTGTCCTCGCGTACCGGCAGCGCGTCCAGCTCCGCGCGGACCATCACCACGGGGCCCGGCCCGTTGCGCAGCACGCCGACCACACCGTGGCCGCCGATCCCCCGCTCGACGGTGAGGCCCGCCGTGGTGAGGGCCGCGGCGAACCGGGCGGCGGTGCGCTCCTCGGCACCGGAAAGCTCCGGATCGCGGTGCAGCGCCACATACAGCTCGGCTGCGGCCCCGAGCGCGGCCACGACGGGCGGCGGAGTCCTGGGCGCGGCCCGCGGGTGCGGCTGCGCCGGTACGGTCTGCCCGGTCGGCGCGGTCATCGCGCGCTCCCTTCGGTACGGGACGGCTTGAGGTGTGCGCGACAGCGGGATGACAGCGGGTGGCAGGCGGATGTGCCAGCGGACGCGCGTAGAACAGGACTGTCGGCCCGTCGCGGGCCGCCCGCGTCCCCCCGAGAGAAGGAGTCATCATGGCTGACATCACCAAGATGGACACGAGTCTCGCCTCCCTGGCCCAGGAGATCCTGGAGCTGGAGTCGGAGACCTTCGAGATCACCGACTACTCGGACGCCAGCGAGGTCATGCTCGGCTCGTCGACGAGCTGCTCGAGCACCAGCACCTGCTCCAGCACCACGAGCACCACGAGCTGCACCGCCTGACGCCTCGGCGCCTGCGGGATCCGCGGACCACGGCACCGCCGGTCCGCGGATCTCGCGCGTTCCCGCCCGGGCGCAGGTGTCCGCCCGGGCGCAGGTGCCCGCCCGGGCGTCCGGCGTCGTCACGGGAACGGGTGCGGCACCCGGCGCACCTCGTCCTCGCGCAGGTCGTCCGGGCGCAGCCCGCCCCGCCGCGGCGCGGTCCGCAGCCGAGGCATGGTCAGCGCCCGCTGGCGCGGCCACCCGAAGTCGATGGGCAGCAGTCCCGGCGCGATCGTGCAGACCGTCCGCAGCCCCATCCGCAGCTGCTCCGGCGTGGTCTGGTCGACGACGATCACCTCGCACCCGGCCCGCGCCAGCTCGTCGCGGCACCACAGCACGTCGTCCAGCAGGTCCAGGCCCCGCGGCCGCAGCCGCTCCCAGCCGTCCCGGTGGGCGGGACCGGCGGTCGCGGAGCCGGTGTCCCCCGGGCTCCCGTAGATCTCCGCCATCGACCGCACCGCGACCGGTTCCAGATAGCTGCCCACATGGCCGGTCATCCGCGGCAGCCCGAACAGCGCGGCGTGGTCGGGCAGTCGGCGTACCAGCGAGAAGTCCTCGGCCATCGCGGCCAGTTCGGCCGGGCGCTCGGCCACCTGGCGGGGCAGGTGCGGAAGGTAGGTGAGGATCTCGGAGACCGCCGACTCCACCGCCGTCTCCGGGTCGAAGGCGGCGCCCGCGGCGAAGGCCAGCGTGCCGGGGCCGCCGTCGCGGCGCACCGCGAGGCCCGTGACCACGGGCACCGCGAGGTCGATGCGGTTGTCGAAGGCGTGAACGTCGTAGCCGCAGAGCGCGGCGCGGTCGGTCATCGCCCGCAGCACCGGGCTGCGGCAGGAGCCGAGGTCGATCTCGGTCAGCCGGGCGTCGCCGTACCAGCCGAGCAGGAAGGCGTCCCGCTCGATGAGTTCGAGCAGACCGAAGAGGACGGCCTCCTCCAGACAGCTGCCGATCGCGCAGCCGTTGGAGCACTCGAAGACGAAGTGGTCGGCGGCGGTGCCCGCGCTGTAGTAGACGAGCCGGGCCGGGACCAGGACCGGGCGGCCGTCGCCCAGTGACCAGCCCTGTACCCACGGGATGGGCCGCGCCGGGTCGAAGGGCGCGATCATCGGGTCGTCGCGGTACGTCTCGGGGGCGTACACACCGCACGCGCGCGGGTCGAGCGCCGCGTCGCCGAGGTCGTCGTACGCGGCGGTCAGCAGCCCGTCCCTACGGCGGCGGTGCGTGCCCGCGTAGCGTTCGAGCCCTTCGAGGAAGGCCAGATCCCGGCTGCTCGCGAAGGAGTTGGACTGACCGCTCCAGGTGACGTCGGTCAGTCCCGCGTAGCCGCGCATGAAGACGCTGCCCGCGACCGGCGCCGTCGTCGGCGAGGTGACATCGCTCCAGGTGCCCGCGCCGAGCACCCCGCACACCGGGTTGGCGAGCGCGGCGGTCGGCAGCTCGTAGGAGGCGGGGGTGCGCAGCCGGTAGCCGTCGGGCGCGTGCTTGGTCCTGGACTCCAGCCGCGGCGGCCGGTCCTCGTCCTCCGCCGCGGCCGTGTTGTGCGGGCACAGCGGATCGGCGAGCAGCGGTACGGTCCCCACCCGGCCGGTCTCCAGGTCCAGCCGGGTGACCCGGGGCAGCCCGTCGGGGCTCTTGCCGTCGGGGCTCTTGCCGTCGGCGCGGGACCGCTCGGCGCCCAGCACCAGCAGGCACAGCGACCACGCGGCGTCCACCGTCCAGTCCGGCAGCACCGGCCACCGCCCCGCGGCCGACCGGGCCAGTCCGGTCTCCAGCGCCTCGCGCTCGGTACGGGTGCGCAGCCGCTGCCAGCGGATGGCCAGGCAGCAGCCGCAGGCCGGCGCGGCGTCCGGCGACCCGCCCCACGGGCCGACCAGCACGGCGTCGGCGGTGAGATGGACGGTGGCGCCGGCCCGGAGCGCCGCGGGGTCGCTGGCGGAGGACGACTCACCGCCGGACGGGTGCTCGCCGCCGGAGGTGGGCTCGCCCAGGACGTCGGCGGCGCCGATGACCGCGACCCGTGGCGCGGGGGCGGCGTCGCGGGCCGCGCGCCGCGCCAGCCGCCGCTCCAGGTCGCGGCCCGCCGCCTCCAGCGGTGCCTGCTCGGGTACGGGCGCCGGGCGCACCGCGGTGTCGAGGGTCATGTCCGGTTGCTCCAGCGGAAGGTGCGGGCCGCGATCAGCCCGAAGACGAGGGTGAAGGCGGCGAGCCCCGCGCAGTCCGTGGCCAGCGAGCCGATGCCGCCGCGTCCGGCGAGGATGTTGGTCAGCCCGTGGTCGAGATAGCGCAGCGGCAGCACCCACGACAGCGTCTGGATCCAGCCGGGCAGCAGGTCGGCCGGGTAGAACGCGCCGGACAGGAACGCCATCGGCACCATCACGCAGTTGGCGATCGCGGCGACCGCCTCCGGGGTGTCCGCGAGGCTGCCGACGACCAGTCCCATCGCCAGGAACGCGGCCACGCCGAAGACCAGCAGCGGCAGCGCCAGCGGCCAACTCCCCGACAGGTGCAGGCCGAAGAAGGGCAGCAGCGCCACCGCGGTGAAGAGCACCGCCTGCGCGATGCCGACCACCACGGCGACCGCGAACCGCGAACCGAGCACCGTGGGAAGGGGTGTCGGGGTCCGCCAGATCAGCCGCAGGATGTCGTCGCGCCGCCAGTGCATCATCGCGAACGCGGGCCCGAAGAGCGCCGCGTTGCCCACACCCCAGGACAGCACACCGGGCGCCACGTAATTGATGTACGCCAGACCGCCGTTGACCGACTGGCCGCGGAAGAGCAGGCCGAAGACGACGAGGAAGACCAGCGGGAAGGCGAAGGTGAAGAAGACGGTGGTGCGGTCCCGTACGGACGCCAGGTAGGTGGCCCGGGTCAGGGCGGCGTAGGCGCTCATGAGCGGTGCTCCGTTCCGGTCAGCCGCAGATAGGCGTCCTCGAGCGTTGCGGTCCTGGTCTGGATCGCGTCCATGTCGACCATCGAACCGACCTCGACCAGCACCCGGTTGGCGTGCCGGGTCTCGATGACGAGTTCCGCGCCCTCCAGCAGCACCCGGTCGACGCCCTCGATGGCGCGGGCCTGGTCGACGGTGATGCGGTCGGCGGGGATCAGCAGCCGAGCGGGCGCGGCCAGCGAGCGGATCAGCGCTCCGGGGCTGTCGAGGGCGACGACCTTGCCGCCCACGATGATGGCGACCCGGTCGCACAGTGCCTCGGCCTCGTCCAGGTAGTGCGTGGTGTAGACGATGGTCCGGCCCTCGCTGCGCAGTGACCGCAGCACCGACCAGAGCGCCCGGCGGGCCTCCGGGTCGAGGGCGGCGGTCGGTTCGTCCAGGAAGATCAGGTCGGGCTCGTGCACCAGGGCCGTGGCCAGGGCGAGGCGCTGGCGCTGGCCGCCGGACAGGTTGTCCACCCGGCTGCGTGCCTTGTCCTCGAGATCGACCAGTTCCAGCGCGCGCCGGGCCGCCTTCCGGTCCAGGCCGTGCAGCGCGGCCACCGTCTCCAGGTGCTCCCACGCGGTGAGCCGCGTGAAGAACGCCGACGCCTGCGTCTGCACGCCCATCCGCCGCAGCAGCCCGATGTTCCGCGGCCACGGGCTCTCCCCGAACACCGCCACCGTCCCGGCGTCCGCCTTCCGCATCCCCTCCACGATCTCCACGAGCGTCGTCTTCCCGGCCCCGTTCGGCCCGAGCACCCCGAAGAACTCCCCCTGCTCCACGCTCAACGACACCCCGTCGAGCGCCCGCACCTCCCCGTACCGCTTGCTGACTCCGTCCAGCACGACAGCCGGTCCCGGCGGCCCCTTGGGTCCTGTCATCTCGCGTGGCTCCCGTTGAAGAAGTGTGTTGTCTTTGCCGGTCCCGTGGGCGCCCGGGGGCGCGTCCGTGGGCCCGGAGGCGCCGCGGTCCCGCACGGCGGAGGGTGCGGCGTGCGCCGCGGTGGGGGTGGCGGCAGGGCGGCCGTCCGTCACGACGGCCGCAGAGCCAGCGCTGGCCGCGCCCCCTGCGGGGCCGCCTCCTCCGTCGGCAGGCGGTGGTTTGCGGAGGGCAGCTCGGGCGCGCAGGGCCGCGGCGCGCAGGCCCAGGACGCGCAGGATCAGGGCGGCGGCGACCAGGGCGACCGGGAGGTAGGGGGTCCAGGAGGCGTAGCGGGACGGCAGCTCCGCGCGGCAGAGCAGGCCGCCGCCGAGGAGCGCGCCGAGGGCGAGCAGCGCACAGAGTGCCGCGTAGCCGCCGTAGGCGAGCCGCAGGTGGCGCGGGTAGGCGCGCAGTCGGGTGCGGGCGAGGGCCCGCGCTGAAGCGGCGGGAGCTGTGGCCCCCGTCGGGGCGACGGGGGTAGCGGGTCGCGCGAGGGCCGCGGGCCCGGCGGCGCTCGCCCGGCCGGGGCGCGCCAGCGCGGCCGTCATCGCCAGCTTCAGGAAGGTGCGGCTTTCGGTGGCCAGTTGGAGGGTGGAGAGGGTGTAGCCGAGGGCCTTGTAGCCGTCGAGTGGGGGGAGGGGGAGGAGGTTGAGGAGGGCCATGGCGGTGCCGAGGAGGAGGAGGCCGCCGAGGGCGGGGAGGGCTTGGGCGGTGTCGGGGAGGAGGGCCCAGACGGCCCAGAAGGGCAGCAGGAAGAGCAGGTTCATCACGGCGCCCGCGGCCGCGACGGCGACCTGGCGGGCGCGGTGGCCGAGGAACTGGACGTCCTCGACCTCGCAGTAGAGGTACGTCATGAACCCGAAGCGCCGCTGCAGCCCGATCTCCCCGACCCGCAGCCCGTAGGCCCGCGCGACCAGGCCGTGGGCCAGTTCGTGCAGCCCGAGGCTGACCCACAGCACGCAGCCGACAGCGGTCAGCGTGACCGGCTCCCCGTACAACCGCCGCGTCTCGTGGGCGAGTTCGCCGAAGCAGACGCCGACCATCACCAGGACGGCCGCGGCCAGCGCGAGCAGCACGACGACGACGGAGCGGCGGCGGGCGAAGGCGGTGGCGGCGTGCAGCCGGTCCATCAGCGCGGGCGCGTCGGCGACCAGCCGGGTCCGCCCGGTCAGCAGCGACGGCTTCGGCGCCGGCGAGGCGATGGCGGCGGCCGCCGGGCGCACCACCGGCCGCCCGCCGTCGAGGAGTTGCCGGGTGGACAGCAGCCGCAGCATCTGCTGCCACTGCGCGTCGCCGAGCCGCGCGCCGAACCTGGCGGCGTACTCCGCCCCGATCTCGGCGAGCGAGTGCGCGCCGTCCAGCCGGGCGATGATGAAGTGCTCCTTGGCCCCGACCTCCAGCCGCACCCCGGTGACCGGGTCCTTGAGCAGATGCACCGGCACCGGCCCGCGCATCAGGGCCGGGCCGACCAGGATGTCGGGGCGCAGCGCCGGACGCAGTTCCAGCAGCCCGCCGGTCGTCACGGCGCCGCCGACGGCTGGGGTTCGCGCAGCGCGCGAGCCAGGACGTAGGACAGGAACGCCTCGTCGCGTACGGTCACCGACAGCCGGTTGTTGGTCATGTGCATATACGGCGACAGCAGCATCGGCAGCGCCTGGTCCGGGTCGGTGACCGGCAGGTCGCGGGTGCCGTCCCAGGAGCGGAAGACCAGGTCGCCGCCCTCGGCCAGCGCCACCACCCGCTCGCGCAGGTCGAGGCAGTGCTCGGCCCAGCCGCGCAGGAACCCCGGCAGCCGTTCGGGCGCGGGCTCCGCGACGGCCCGCCGTATCTCCTGGAAGCGGCGCGGCAGCGCGTCCATCGTGCCGTAGGCCCGGTCGTAGCCGTCCTGGGCGGTGTAGTTGGTGCCGGAGAAGGCCGAGTTCCAGAACTCGTGGTAGCGGTCGAGGAATCCCAGCAGCGCGTCCTCGTCGCGCAGCAGGCAGCCCGACATGGTCATCATCAACTGCGCGGACACGCCCAGCAGTACGGTCCGCAGGTGCAGGTTCATCGACCCCACCGCGTCGGTGACCAGGTCGCTGGAGTGCTGGAAGTGCCACTCGGCCAGCTCGACGCCGGCGGGACCGCCGTACTTGCCGTACTCGGGCTCGTACGGCTCGGGGCTGAAGGTGTTGTTGGGCCGCAGCCGCATGTTGCCGCTCTCGTCCACCAGCCCGTTGCGCTCGCCGCCGGGGAACTCCAGCTCGAACAGGGTGTTGTACAGCTCGGCGAGGAAGCCGCCCTTCACCTCGTAGAGCGCGGGGCGCTTGCGCAGGAAGGCGTCGATCGCGGCGGTCGCGCGGGCGGTGACCACCGGCGCGGCCTGCGGGGAGGAGGGCCGCAGCCGCAGCCGGATGTGCGGGCCCTCCAGCCAGTAGTTGATGAAGAAGTGGCCGCTGAGCAGGCCGTCGCGGGTCAGTGCCTCGATCAGCGGCTTGGCGCACTGCAGCAGGAAGGGGCGCGGGCTGGCGGCGTAGAAGACGTGGAACGCCTGCCAGTCGCCGCGCGTCTCGCCGTTGGCGGCCGCGGGGGGCGTGGTCACAGGGGGCTTGGTCACAGGGAACTGTCCTGCCTTCCGTGGCGGGCCGCCCCGGCCGGTGCGGCCGCGCGGGGGACGATTTCCACGGCCAGTTCGGCGACGTGGTGGCCGCGCGGCGAGCGGACGTGCAGCTCGTCCTCGCCCGGCAGCATCTCCTCGAAGACGGTCCTGGTCCGGCCGCCGCCGGCCAGCCCGTCGAGGGCGATCAGGGACAGCGGGCTGTCGAAGTCCACGTAGAGCGGCTTGGAGCCGCCGAAGACGGCGCCGAACCCGACCGGACCGCCCTCCGCGCCGTCGTCCGCCGTCCCGCCCGGCGCCTGGTGCACGGTGGCGAAGACCCGGTCGGGCAGCCCGTGGTCGCGCCGCCAGCGCTGCCAGCGCAGGAAGAACTCCGCCTCGTCTAGGCCGGGTTCGCGTACCGGCAGCGCGCCGGGCGCCGCGGTCCAGGACCGCCGGTGGAGTACGAGGCTGCGGTAGCGGACCCGGGGCCGGGCGGTGACGCCGTCGGTGGCGGGTCCGTCCGGGACTCCGCGCCACACGTCCACCGAGGCCCGTGAGGTCGGCGAGAACAGCAGCAGGGTGCGCGGCACTTCGGGCAGCACCATGGGCACGAGGTAGCCGAGGTAGAGCGGGACGACCTCGCGGCCGAGCCGCCGGGAACGCAGCACCAGCCGGTCGTCGTCGGTGTCGTGCTCGGCGTAGAGGTCGTCCAGGTCGATCCGGCCCTCGGCGGGGACGGTGCTGCTCTCGCCGGGGCAGACGATCTCGTAGTCGGTCAGGCGGCCGTGCAGGTTGAGGTTGGTGGTGGCGGATCCCGCGGTGATCTCGGCGAAGACGGCGCCTGGCGGCTGCCACTCGCGAAGGGTCTCCCGCAGTCCCGCCGACATGCCCCCGGCGCCGTGCGCCGTGCCTGCTTCCGTGCCCGCGTCCGCGCCCGCCTCCGCCTCCGCCTCCGCGTCGAAGCAGTGCGTGAACCGGGTGAAGGGGAAGCACAGACCGCCGTAGGAGTTGTTGAGGACCACCAGCGGGTCGTGCTCCCGGCGGGCGAGCTGAAGGAAGTGGCTGTGCGGGGCGAACGACCCTCCCAGGGGCGCCAGTTCGGCCGTGACGGCGGACACCGTCTCCTCGTCGAGGCTGAGTTCCTCGGACGGTCCGGCCGCCGGGGCGCCGCTGCCGGGGTGCGCGGCCCACCGCTCCCGCATCCGCCGGGTGAACTCGGCGCGGGCCCGGTCGAGCGCGGTGACCTCGGGCATGCCCAGCCAGTTCTCCTCCGCCGCGTGGCTGCCGTCGGCCGCCCAGGGCGACTTGAGCGAGGTGAACTGCAGGTACTGCGTGAAGATGTCCTCGTGGAAGTCGTGGACGAGGCGCAGCAGGTCGTCGCAGCGGCCGCCACGACCGTAGCGGGCGAGGAAGAAGCCCTTGAGGGTGAGCCGCTGCGGCAGGGCCACGTCGAAGGCGGGCAGCATGCCGGTCAGCGTGTGCAGCGGCGCGGCGGCCAGCTCCGTCCACTCGGTGAGGTCGGCCTCGACCCGGCCCTCCCGGACGTCCTCGTAGAGCAGCGTCTGCGGCAACGACGGTGCCGCCGCGCCCAGTTCGCGCTGGAGGTCGAGGAGGTCGCGGCGGAGTGCGCCGAGCAGGGCGCGCCGGGAGGCGGCGTCGGCCCGCGGGTATCCGGCCACATGGGCGGCGGGGGCGTTCAGCCGGTCGGCCGTGTCGTCGGCCCAGTCGCGGTCGAGGACGCGCAGTGCCTGCTGGAACGCCCGTAGCGGGTCCGGCGCGTGGACGTCGGTGGCCAGTCCCGTCGTCTGCAGGATGCCCAGGTCCAGCAGCGTGGCGGCGTAGTGCGCGGCCTCGTCGGCCGTCGCTCCCGTCTCGCGGGTCAGCCAGTCGGCCAACTCGGCGTACCGCAGCGGGCGTTCGCCGTGGAAGAGGGCGATCATCCGTTCCAGGGTGCCGCTGTGGCGCAGGAAGAACAGCCGGTCGTGCGCTGCGTCGAAGCTCACCGCGGCGCTGTCGTCCCCCGCGGTGACCGAGCGGCGGACGAACCGGATGCGGTCCTCGTCCAGTTCCCATCCGGCGGACAGCGCGACCGGCAGATCGCCCCTGCGCCGCTCGTCGGCGGCGATCAGCTCGGCGAGCCGGGCCAGCACGACCACGTTCAGCCGGGGATGGCTGGTCCAGGCGCCGCCCGCCCGCACGTCCGGGTCGGCCGTGACCGGGGTGAAGCGGCCCTCGGCGACCGCCGTGAACGTACTGAACGGGCTGGTCTTGCACGCCGTCCGGTAGACGTACGACAGCAGCGAGCGCTCCTTCTTCCTGGCGCGCTTGTCGGGGGTGGCCGAGCGGTCGGCGATGAAGGCGTCGAGCTGGCCGTCGAGGGTGGGCGAGGCCAGCGCGAGGGCCAGCCGCAGCCGTTCCTCACCGGCGAGGTCACGCAGTGCGGCGCGGCTGCCCGCCAGGTCGCGGCCGAGCAACGGGCCGCCCTCGGCGCGTAGTTCCTCCAGCCGCAGCCGCGCCTCGAGCCAGCCGGTGAGCAGGTCGCCGGTGCCGCCGCCGATGGCCGCGGCCAACTCCCGCACCACCTCGGGGTCGCGCGGCAGCCGGTCGTTGAACACCTGGCGGCGCAGGGCCAGCACGGCGCGCCGCTCCTGGTCGTCCTCGGTCGCCTTGACCAGTACGGTCAGCGGGTCGCTCAGCTCGGCGCCCAGCCGCGACAACCGCTGCTCCGCGTCCAGCACCCGGTCGGCCCAGGCACGCGTGTCGGGGCAGCGCAGCCCGTCCACGGCCTCCACCGGCAGCCCCGCGACCCGCAGCATGAAGCGGCGATGGAGGACGAAGTCCCGCTGCCCGGAGCTGGATTCGTCCGCCCCGGCCCCGGCCTGCCCGACCGCGGTCCGTCCCGTCGTGCCGTGTCCGGGCGCGGTCTGTCCGACCGGAGGCTGTCCGGCCGCGAGCTGCCCGGTCGTGCCGTGTCCGGCGGCTGTCTGCCCGGCGGCAGCCTGTCCGGTCGGAGCCCCGGCCTGTCCGGTCGGGTTCTGCCCCGCGGCAGCGGTCCCGCTCATCGTGCTGTCTCCCTCGTGAGTGCGCACGGCCCGGTCAGACGATCTCGTAGTGGAAGTCGGCCGGGCGGGGGCGCTCGTGGCCGATCATCATGATCAGCAGCGGTACCTCGCCGGTCTCTTCGAGCCCGAGTTCCTCGGTGAAGGAGATCGCGTCGAAGCCGAGCGCGACACCGCAGGACAGGTCGGCCGCGGCGGACGCGGTGTAGACGGCCTGCGAGACCGCCCCCACCACGGCGTTGACCAGCCGGTAGCCGCGGTCGCCGATCGCGTCCAGCACGGCGCCGGTCCGGGCGGCGGGCACGATGACCGCCGCCGCCTGCTCCAGGTTGTAGTTGGCCAGGAAGTAGTTGCGCTGCAGGAACTCCCCCGGCGGCCCGCTGCGGATCAGCCGCAGGCTGCCGTCGCTGCCGTCGCTGGGATCGTGCAGGTAGACGCCCTGCGGTATGCCCGCCACATGGTTGACGAAGACGTACAGCCGGGTGAGCGGCCCGGCGCCGGGGGTCTCGGTGTCGCTGTCGAGGGTGCCCGCGGCCCCGGCGGCGGCCAGCACGGTCGACAGCGCGTCGGCGGGCAGCGGCTGGGTGGCCTGGAAGCGGCCGAAGCTGCTGCGGCGGGCCCGCAGCGCGGTGCGCACCCCGGCGTCCAGCTCACGCGGTGCGGGCAGCGCGGTCCGCTCGCCGCCCGGCGGCACCGGCAGCGCGAGCGCGCCGTCCAGGACGCCCGGCGCGGGCCGGTCCGCGGCGCCTTCGAGGGTCGCGGCGTGCATCCGCTCCACGGTCTCGAACTCCGTGACGGCGTGCGAACGTTCCTGGTCGGCGCGGTGCACCCGCGGCGGCAGCGCCGCCTGACCGCCCTGCCCGGCCTCGGCCGCCGCACCGCCCTCCCAGGTCAGCGGCACCACCGCGAAGACGCCCTCCTCGCGCGCGGTGAGTCCCAGCAGGCCGCCGAGCCGCTCCTCGTCGAACCACAGCGCGGGGCCGATGTGCAGTCCGTGGGCCCGGGCCCAGATCCGCCAGGTCTCCACGAGGGCGCCGATGTCCATGGTGACGACGTGGTAGCTGAAGCTGTTGTACTTGAAGGCGTTCTGCCAGAACCGCACGCTCAGCACGAGGAACTGGGTGTGCCCGGCACCGGGTTCACCCCCGCCCAGCGCGGAGCGGACCTCGCCGCTGACGTCTCCTGCCAGCAGCCGCCGCATGTCGTGGTGCGGTGTGGAGTAGTAGTAGACGCCCGGCGTCAGCGGGCCGCCCGCACCGCACACCCAGTGCACGCCAATCGGGTAGAGCCCGCCGCCCGAGGCGGTGCCCCGCGACCAGTTGGCCTGGGTGTACATCGGCAGCGTGCCCAGGTCGGAGTTGGCCTGCACGGCGAGCCTGCGCCCCACCAGACCGTACGAGTCCTGCAGCATCCCGGCCAGCAGCGGCAGGGTGAACGCGCCGTCCTCGCGCGGCCCGAACAGGCCGCGCTGCACGGTGGCCGACCCGGGCACCTCGGTGCGGGGCAGCGGGAACGCCTGCGCGCCCGGGAAGTGCTTGCCCTTCCTCGGCCGGTCCGCCCAGTCCGGCACCCAGTCGGCGGGCTCCATGGGGAACCTGCCGCGCCGGACGATCGCGGTCGCGTACTCATGGGCGAATCCCACGGGCGTTCCTCTCTCGCTGTCGAGCGAACTCACGGGCAGTCAGGGGAAGGGATGCGGAGCCAGGTTGATGTCGTCAGCCATCAAGTCCCGGGGGTGCAGTCCCGCTTCGCGAAGCGCCGTACGCAACCGGGGCATGTGCAGGGCGCGTTGTCGGCTCCAGCCGAAGTCGATCGGCAGCAGTCCCGGTACGAGGACGCCCGCGGTGTGGAAGCCGAGGTCGCGCTGCTCGGGCATGGTCTGGTCGATGACGATCACGTCGAACCCGGCGTCGGCGACCGCGGTCACGCAGTGCTCCACGTCGTCGCGCAGGTCGTCGGCGGGGGGCAGGGTGGCGGCGGCCACGGCCGCGAGCGAGGTGTGCGGCCGGTCGCCACGCAGCAGGAAGTCGGCGTAGGACGCCATCTCCGGCAGGCCGTACATCAGCGGGTGGTCGTGCAGCACCTGGACGCGGCCGAAGTCGGCGGCCATCGCGCGCAACCGGCGCTCGTCGCGTGCGGTGCGGCGGCGCAGGTTGACCGCGTCGGTGGCGATCTCGCACAGCCCGGCGGCGAGCGCCGCCTCCGGGTCGAGTCCGGCGCCCGCGCCGAAGCAGAGCCGGCCCAGGCCGCCGTCGACGCGTTCGGCGACCGCGGTGACCACCGGGATCGGGAAGGTGACGCGGGTGTCGAAGAAGCGCGCCCGGTACCCGTACATCGCGAGCCGGTCGATCATCGCCCGGGTCTCGGGGCGACCGCTGCCGGACGCGTCGATCTCGGGCAGCGGCGCCCTGCCGTACCAGGCGAGCAGGAACGCGTCGCGCTCGACGACCTCCATCAGCCCGAAGTAGACGGCCTCGGCCAGACTGCCGCCGGACGCACAGCCGTTGGAGCTCTCCTGCACGAACCGGTTCTCCAGGCCGCCGGGCGCGTGGTAGTAGGCGAGGATCTCCGGTACGAGCAGGGCCCGGCGGTCCCGCAGCGACCAGCCCCACACCCAGGGGATCGGCCGGTCCGGGTCGAAGGGGCGTACGGCGGGCTCGGCGCGGTGGAACGCGTCGGTGTAGAGCCCGCAGTCGCGCGGGTCGAGTGCCTGGTCGCCGAGTTCGTGGTAGGTGGCGGTGACCTGGGTGCGCTTGCCGCGCGGGCGCATCCCCGCGAAGCGTTCCAGCCCTTCGAGCAGGCCGACGCGCTCGCTGGAGCGGTAGCGCGGGGTGTGGCCGCCCCAGAAGCACTCGCGCAGGTAGTCGCCGGAGCGCAGCAGGAACGAGCCGACCGTCGAGGACGTCGACGCGGACGTCAGATCGGGGACCACGGACGGGCCGAGCATCCCGGCCGCCGGGTTCACGAACGCCTCGAACGGGATGTCGTAGTCGTCGGCGGGCCGCAGCCGGAACTCCCCGGGCGCGGGCTTGGGGGACGGCGCCAGCGCGATCCTCGCGTCCCGCGCGGTGTCGGCGGGGCGGTCACCGCAGCGCGGGCACTCCGCGTCCGGGACGAGCGCGAAGCGGGTGACGCGCAGCGTCTCCAGGTCCACCAGGAACGCGTACGGGAAGCGGCCGTCGGCCGCCGCGGCCGTGCGGTGCGCCGCGACCAGCGCCGCCAGCCCGTCCACGGCGAAACCCGTCCCGCGCGGCGCCTCCCCCGCCGCCCGCGTCCCGTTCCCGGTCTCCAGTGCCTCCCGCAGCGCCCGCGTCCGTACGCTCTGCCAGCGCCGCGCCAGGCAGCGCGCGCAGCCCGCCGCCCCGTCCGGTGTGAAGGGGCCGAGCAGCGCGTGGTGCCCGTACAGCATCAACGCGGCGCCGTCGCCCGCCGGTTGGGCCTCGTCGCCCGGGACCTCCAGCTCGTCGCGGACGCCGAGCGCGGAGATCCGCACCGCGCACCGCCCGGCCCCGTCGTGGGTCGCCAGGCTCGCCGACAGCCGGGTGGCCAGGGAGGCGCAGGCGGCGGTCAGCGGGCCGGTGAAGGCGGTGGTCACCGGCGGGGCGGGGGCGGCGGGTTCAGTGCGCACGGTGCGGGGTGGTGGTGAGCAGGACGCGGGTGGCGTGGACGCGGGCGGCGGCCAGGTCGGGGACGGGGGTCGGGGCGAGGAGGACGTCGTGGCCGTCGGCGCGCAGCCGGGCCGCCACGGCGGACCAGGTCGTCGCCGCCGTGTCGCCCGTGGTCTCGCCGGTGACCGCGAGCGTGCCCGGGTCCAGGTCGGTGAGGAGCGGGTCCCCCGGGTCCAGGTCCGCCTGCGCGGTCTGCACCGCGCCGAGCAGGTCGCGTACCGCTTCGAGCGCCGCGTCCCGCGGCCGGGGCCCGCTGCCCGTGGCCCAGTGCCAGCGGCCCGAGACGGGGTCGGCGGCGCGGGCCAGGACGACCGGCAGCGGGTGCTCCCCCGGCAACCCGAGGGCGAGCACCTCCAGCTCGACGCCGAGTCCGGCGGCGGAACGGGCGAGGAAGGTGAGTTCGGCGTCGTCGACGTCGGCGGCCGGGTCGACCCGGGCGACGGTGACGGCCCCGGCGAGGGCGCGGCGCAGCACGTGGTGGGCGAGCGCGGTGCGCAAGCCCCGGGTGACGGCCTCGGCCGCCGTACCGCCCGCGCCGCTGCCCGCGGCCGTCACCTCGACGACCCGGTCGCGGTTGTGCGGGCCGAACGGCCGTACCGCGGCCGCCGGTACGAGCAGCGTCTCGCCGCTCAGCAGCGAGGTCGCCGCGCACCACTTGGCGATCCGCTCGGCGGGCACGCCGAGCCCGCCCGTGATGGTCAGCCCGGCGGGATCGGCGGCGCGCCACTTCTCCCGCGCCGCCTCCAACTCCGCCCCGCCCAGCGGCTGCGGGGCGGGCACCACATGCTCCACGTACACCTCGGCCGCCCGGTACAGGGCGCGCAGCCGGGCCCCGGCGACATGGTGGATGTCGTACGCGGTGATCTCCCGGCGTCCGCGGTGCCCGGTGCCGAGTGTCACGCTGCTGACCTTGAGCGGTGTCTGCGCCCAGTTCTCGTCGGCGAACCGCTCGAACACCCCGGCGTTCGGCTGCACGAGTACGGCCCGGTCGGTGATCTCGGCCAGCGCGGCCTGCGCGGCATCCTCCTCGGCCGCACCGTCGGCGGGCGACCCGGCGGGCAGGGTGCCTGCGCCCGGCGACGATGCCGCCGACGCGGGCGGTGCGGTCGCTGTGCCGCTCGGCGTGGCACTCTCCGTCGCCGTCGCCGCATCCGTGCCCAATTCCGCGTCCAGCGACGCGAGTTCGACTGTCTGGTCCGGCGCCGAAGGCGCCTGGGCGGCGGTGCCGCAGCGGGGGCAGCGGGGGTGGGGCAGCAGGGGTTCGGCGGCGGTGTCGAGGGAGTCGAGGTCCTGGACGATGAGTTGACCCGTGGTTTCGGCGGGGAGGACGCCGGTGGTGAGGCGGAAGACCTCGTAGCCGAGCAGGTTGCCGACCATCGCGGCGAGCGGGCCGCCGATGGTGCGGGCCGCCGCGTCGCGGGGACCGGCGGGGGCCACCGCACTCCAGACGTCGGCGGCTTCCGCCGCCCGGCCGTTGGCGCCGAGCCGCAGGACGGCGCAGGTCCAGCAGCCGACGCTGTCGGCGGTCATCAGCGGCCCGATCACCACGGACTCGCCGAACGTCCAGGCGGGCAGCAGCCGTCGGCCCGCGGGGACACCGGCCGCGAGGAGCTGGGCGATCTGGCGCGGGCCGCGGTCGCCGGTGACCAGCACCACGTCGTAGCCGTCGAGCTGGTCCCAGTCGTAAGTGCCGGGTGCGGCGCCGCCGTCGGGGGCGGCGTCCAGCAGGGTGAGGTCGACGGGGCAGCCCACCTCCAGCAACTGCCGTGCCTCCTCGGTGACTTCGCCGAAGCGGTTGTCCGGGCCGTCGATCGACGGCGGCACGGCCACCGCGGCGCAGCCGTTGCGTATCAGGCTCAGCGCGGCCCAGCGGGCGAGCGCGTCGTCGCCGAGCACGGCCACCCGCGCCTCGCGGAAGTCCTGGAAGCGGCCCACGGCGCCGTCGGTGTAGTGGTCGACGTAGTCGATCTGCTCGGCGAACCGCTCGGCGACCGCGGGAAGCGGCGCCACCGCGTCGGTCGGCGCGGGTTCCGCGGCCCGGGCGAAACCACGCGCGTAGAGAGTGCCTACCAGCTGGACCACCATCGCGCGCTGCTTCTCGCCGAGCCCCTGGCAGAGGGCCGCCACGGTGTGGTCGCCGGTGAGGTGCGGCACGATCAGCGTGGCGAAGCGGTAGGCCGACGGCATGACGACGCTGAAGCCGCCGCGGGCGTTGTGGAAGTGCACGCCGGTGGGCGTCTGCGTGTAGAGCACGTCCCGGCGGATGCGCGGCCGGGTGTCGGCGATCTCGTCGTACGTTGACACCATGTCAGTCACGCCTCCGTCGGATGCAGTTCCGCGGCGCTGGGCCGCTGGGGGTGGATGGGGGATGGTCCGGGTGTCCCGGCGTGGGCGGCGCCGACCCCGCCTGCCGCCGCGGCGCGGGTGAAGACCCGCAGCAGCTCGTGCATCCGGTAGTGGCCGCGCGGCCCTTCTTCCAGCAGCCCCGCGCCGACCAGGCTGTCGAGGACGCGGCCGCCGGCCACCGGTTCGCCCGCGACGGGGTCGCCCTCGGCACACGAGTCCTCCGCGGGTCCCGCCTCCGGCCGCCCTGCGCCTGAGCGCTCGCCCGCGAGCCAGTCGGCATCGGAACGGTCGCCCGCGGACCGGTCGGCTTCGGACCGGCCGTCCCGGAACCCGTCGGCCCGCGCCCCGGACGCGTCGGCCGAGGACCGGTCCGCCGCCGAGAGCCCGGCCCCGGACCTCCCGGCCGACCGCCCGGCAGCGGACTGCCCGGCGCCAGAGCCACCGGACCACCCCGCGGCACGCCCGGCAGCGGACCCCCCGGCCCCGGACCTCCCGGCCTCCGGCCGGTCCCGCTCCGCCGCCTCGCCGCCCGCCGGTTCACCGCGCAGGATGGACAACTCCAGGCGCTGCAGGGCGGGTCCGGGGTCGACGCCGAGCTGCTGGGCCAGGTGCGTCTTGAGCCGCCGGTACTCGCCGAGGGCCTCCGCACGGCGGCCGACGCGGTGGAGCGCCTCCATCAACTGCTCGGTGAAGCGCTCGTGCAGCGGGTGCGCGCGGGCGGTGGGCCAGATCTCGGCGACCGCCTCGCGATATCGGCCGCACGCCAGTTCGAGGTCGAAGACGCGCTCGATCGCCCGCAGCCATTCCTCGTGCAGCCGCGGCACCTCGTCACGGTGCAGCAGATCGGAGGGGACGTTGCCCAGAAGCGGAGGCTGCCAGAGGGCGAGCGCGGCGCGCAGCAGCCGCAGTTCCTCGTCGGCGTCGCCGGTCGCATAAGCCCGGTCGAGCACTTCACGGAACTGCACCAGATCGAGGGTGTCCGCGTCCGCCGTCAGGCGGTATCCGCCGGGCACCGCCTCGATCGTGTTGCCCGCGATCCCGTATTTGCCGAAGAGGCGGCGCAGCCGCAGCACGCAACTGTGCAGTGCCGACTTGGCCTGCGCCGGAGTCTCCTCACCCCAGATCACCCGCTGCAGGAAATCGGCGGAGACCACCGAATTCGCATTGAGCAGCAATGCCGCGAGAAGGGCGGCAGGCCGTGACGGCTGCAGCACCACGGATTCACTGCCGTCCGTGACGGCCAGCATTCCGAGTACGGTAAAGCGGGTGGGCGAGTTCAGTCCCGGCGGTACACCGCCGGGAGTCTTCTGTAATTCCGTGTTGTTTGTGAGTGCATTGGACCAGACCACCAATCCACCATCCCCGTAGCCCCGTATTGACCGCCGGCACACTCGGCTGTTGTGGGCCGAGACGAGGCCACATCGCTTGTGGGTGTTGCCTATTGGCGGTCAGGGAGGAGAGTACGGCAGCGCGCTTTACCTTGTCTAGGGGAAAGAAGCAGCGGGCGCGCGGCCTCCGGCACGGAACCGAGAATTCGGACATATCTCTCAGTATTGCGCCAGTGTAAAGCGACATTTTCCGCCGCTCTTACCCACCGGCTTTATGTACGACACCTTGGAAGGCGAGTGCGCCTTTCCGCAGCAGACTGCAGCCGTTGAATACTTGACAAAAGACGGACGCTGTATTCCGTGACAGTTCCGGCCGCCGCCCGCACATCACCGATGAGCGGCGGAACACCCGTCTGAGCTGCGGCGCGATCGGGGCCGGCGGCCGGGCGCGGCGAAGCACCCGGCGAAACCGGAGAGGGCGGCGAGCGGAAGCGGAGGGGGCGCGCTGCGGCACGCGGGGCGGATCGGGGGCCGCCGGGCGGCCCGTATCCGCCGGTCGGCGCGGCCGAGACTTGACAGCCGCCGCTGGGCTGATTCACTGTTCCACAAGACAGAAAACAACTTCCGCAATACGGAAGGGGCGCACCTAGTGAGCTTCTCGGACGCGCGCTTCGACGTGAACCTCTCGATCCTGTTCACCGAACTCCCGCTGCTGGAGCGGCCCGCGGCCGCCGCCGCGGCGGGCTTCGACGCGGTCGAGCTGTGGTGGCCGTGGCCCGACAACCCCACTCCCGACCAGGCGGAGCTGGACGGGCTGCGGTCCGCGCTCGACGCGGCCGGGACCCGGTTGGTCGGCCTGAACTTCTACGCCGGGCAGCTGCCGGGCCCGGACCGCGGCGCGCTGTCGCTGCCCGGCACCGAGAGCGAGCGCTTCCGCGCAAACATCGACGTGGCCACGGACTTCGCCGCCTCCGTCGGGTGCACCGCGCTGAACGCGCTGTACGGCAACCGGGTCGAGGGCACCGATCCGGCGGTCCAGGACGCCCTGGCCCTGGAGAACCTGGCGCTCGCCGCCCGGGCCGCCGACCGGATCGGCGCGATCCTGCTGATCGAGGCGCTGAACGCGCCGGAGTCGCCGCTGTACCCGCTGGTCAGCGCCCCGGCCGCGGTCGAGGTGGTGGACCGGGTCAACGCGGCGACCGGCCTGGACAACGCCCGCTTCCTGCTCGATCTGTACCACCTGTCCATGAACGGCGAGGACCTCCCGGCGGTCGTCGACGCCTACGCCGACCGGACCGGCCATGTGCAGATCGCCGACAACCCCGGCCGCGGCGCGCCCGGCACCGGCACGCTGCCGCTGGCCGACCTGCTGTCCCAGCTGCGGAAGGCCGGGTACGCCGGTTGGACCGGGCTGGAGTACAAGCCCTCGGCGGCCGGTTCCGCCGCCTCCTTCACCTGGCTCTCCTGAGCCCGCCGCACGGCGAGGTCCGCCGCGGCCGACTGTTCGCACGCTGTCCTGAGAGGATCTCATGAGCACCAACCTTCCCAAGATCGCCTGGATCGGACTCGGCATCATGGGCTCCCCCATGGCCGAGAACCTGATCAAGGCGGGGTACTCCGTCACCGGCTACACGCTGGAGCAGGAGAAGCTGGACCGGCTGGCCGCCAACGGCGGCACCGCCGCCTCCTCCATCGCCGAGGCCGTCAGCGGCGCCGACGTCATCATCACGATGGTGCCCGCCTCCCCGCAGGTCGAGGCGATCGCCTACGGCGAGGACGGCATCCTGGCGAACGCCAAGCCCGGCGCCCTGCTGATCGACACCTCGTCGATCACCCCGCAGACCTCGGTGGACCTGGCGAAGGCCGCCGCCGACAAGGGCATCCGGGTGCTGGACGCGCCGGTCTCCGGCGGCGAGGCCGGTGCGATAGAGGCGGTGCTGTCGATCATGGTCGGCGGCGAGCAGGCCGACTTCGACACTGCCCGCCCGATCCTGGACAAGCTCGGCAAGACCGTGGTGCTGTGCGGCCCGCACGGCTCCGGCCAGACCGTGAAGGCCGCCAACCAGCTCATCGTGGCGGTCAACATCCAGGCGTGCGCGGAAGCCGTGGTCTTCCTGGAGAAGTCCGGCGTGGACCTGTCCGCGGCGCTGGAGGTGCTGAACGGCGGTCTCGCCGGTTCCACCGTGCTGACCCGTAAGAAGGACAACTTCCTCCAGCGGCAGTTCGCCCCCGGCTTCCGGATCGACCTGCACCACAAGGACATGGGCATCGTCACCGACGCCGCGCGCAACGTCGGCGCCGCGCTCCCCGTGGGCTCCGTGGTGGCGAACCTGGTGGCCTCGCTGCGCGCCCAGGGCGACGGCGGCCTCGACCACTCGGCGCTGCTGCGCGGTGTCGAGCGGCTGTCCGGTCTTCCCGTCAAGGACTGACGACCGGACCCCACAAACGCCGTCCGGCGGTGCGTGACCTGTCCTGTCGCGCCAAACGCACCGCCGGGCGGGACCAACCGTCTGTCCCGCAGACCCGGGCCGTCCACCCCACCCTCGCGACGCCCCTTCGTCGCTCCAGTACCCGCCCGCCATGGAAGGCGTCATGCCCAAGCACACGCTGACAACCGAGTCCGGCGCCCCGGTCGCCGACAACCAGAACTCCGCCACCGCCGGCGTCGGCGGCCCGCTCCTCCTCCAGGACCAGCACCTGCTGGAGAAGCTCGCCCGGTTCAACCGCGAGCGCATCCCGGAGCGCGTGGTGCACGCGCGCGGCTCGGGCGCGTACGGCCACTTCGAGGTGACCGACGACGTCACCGGCTTCACGCACGCCGACTTCCTGTCCGAGATCGGCCGGCGTACCGAGGTCTTCGTCCGCTTCTCCACCGTCGCCGACAGCCTGGGCGGCGCGGACGCGGTGCGTGACCCGCGCGGCTTCGCGCTGAAGTTCTACACCGCCGAGGGCAACTACGACCTGGTCGGCAACAACACCCCGGTGTTCTTCATCAAGGACCCGCTGAAGTTCCCGGACTTCATCCACTCGCAGAAGCGCGACCCGTTCACCGGTGTCACCGAGCCGGACAACGTCTGGGACTTCTGGGCGCACTCCCCCGAGGCCACCCACCAGATCACCTGGCTCTTCGGCGACCGCGGCATCCCGGCCTCGTACCGGCACATGAACGGCTACGGCTCGCACACCTACCAGTGGACCAACGCCGAGGGTGAGGCGTTCTTCGTCAAGTACCACTTCAAGACCAACCAGGGTGTGCGCTGCCTGTCGGCCGAGCAGGCCGCGGAGCAGGTCGGCGCGGACGCCAACTCGCACCAGCGCGACCTGGTGCACGCGATCGAGCGCGGTGTGAAGCCGTCCTGGACGCTGCACGTGCAGATCATGCCGGCGGCGGACGCGGCGGAGTACCGCTTCAACCCGTTCGACCTCACCAAGGTGTGGCCGCACAGCGACTACCCGCTCCAGCGGGTCGGCCGCCTGGTGCTCGACCGCAACCCGGACAACGTCTTCGCCGAGGTCGAGCAGGCGGCGTTCTCGCCGAACAACTTCGTGCCGGGCATCGGCCCGTCGCCCGACAAGATGCTGCAGGGACGGCTGTTCGCGTACGCCGACGCGCACCGCTACCGGCTGGGCGTCAACCACACGCAGCTGCCCGTCAACGCGCCGAAGGCCACCGAGGCGGCCAACTACGGCCGCGACGGCCTGCACGCCACCCACGGCGGCGCCCGCTACGACCGGTACGCCAAGAACTACGAGCCGAACTCGTACGGCGGCCCGGCCGAGACCGGCCGCCCGCTGTCCGCGCCGCTGGCCGTCACCGGCTGGACGGGCACCCACGCGGCGGCCGAGCACGTCAAGGACGACGACTTCTTCCAGGCCGGCGAGCTGTACCGGCTGATGTCGCCCGAGGAGCGGTCGCGGCTGGTGGCGAACATCGCGGGCAGCCTGTCCCAGGTCACCCGGGACGACGTGGTGGAGAAGAACCTCGCCCACTTCCACGCGGCGGACACCGAGTACGGCACGCGGGTCGCGGAGGCCGTGCGCGCCCTGCGCGAGGACTGACCCGCGCTCCACGCGGGTCGACAGGACCGGCCCGCGTCGTACGGCTTCTGAGGGGTAGCCGTGCGGCGCGGGTTTCCGGCATGCCCCAGGCGCCCGTTTCGCGCCACCCGTCCGTTCGGGCGCTGTCCCCGTCCCCCGTCGCCCCGCCGGTCCTGCACTATGGAGGTGCACCACGTCATCGGCGCAAAACGCCGCGGCCGACCGGGAGTTGTGACCATGGCAGAGAGCGTGCTCGTACGCTGTCCGGCCTGCGACCGGAAGCACACGTACACCGCACCGACGTTCCCGTGCGCCTGCGGGACGCCGCTGGCGCTGAGGGTGCAGCTCGGCGGGGCGCCGCAGGCCGTCCGCCATCTGTCGTGGGAGGACTCCTGGGTACGGCTGCGCTGCCCCGACTGCGGGCGCGCCGACGAGTGGCCGCAGCCGGAGTTCGACTGCGACTGCGGGACGGTGGTGCGGCTGCCGGTGGCCGGTGAGGCGGCGGACGAGGGCGCCCGGCTGCCCGTACCGCATCCGCCGGGGTCGGCTCCCGCGCCGACCGGGGCGGTGCCGCCGCCGCCGATGGCGCGGCCGCCCTTCCGGCCGGTGACCATCCGCACCGGGCGGGACGCGCTGACGGCCGCCGCGCAGTATCTGAAGTGGCTGGGCTTCTCGGGCGTACGGCTGGCGGGTGACCGCACCGCCAACGGCATCGACCTGCGCGGGGACGGCCTGGTCGCCCAGGTCGACCCGAGCACCCAGCCCACGGCGCTGCGCGATGTGGAGTGTCTCTGGCTGAACTGCGCCAACGAGGACGCCATAGGGGCCTTCTTCTCGCTGGCGGGCTACGCGCACAACGCCAGGCTGCGCGCCGACCAGCTCGGTGTGCCGCTGTTCGTGATGGACCTGACGGGCACCCCGCAGCCGGTCAACGACGCGGCGGACACCCTCATCCGCAACGGCCCCGGCACGCCCGCGCACTGACCTCCGCCCGCCCGAAGGCGCCCGGCAACTGCACCACGCCGGGCGCCTTTTCGCTGCCCGGAAGCCGCCGCGATCCGCCCGGCGCAGGTGCTCCCTTGACGCCCCGCGGCACCACCGCTTACGTTACTTCCATATCGCAGAACTACTTTTCCACATTACGGAAACACCGTGGAGGTAGGACGCGGACGAGCTGACGCTAGGAGAGGGAGTCCTCATGTCTCGTATGACCGCCGCCCGTGCGGCCGTGGAGATCCTCAAGCTGGAGGGCATCGACGTCGCGTTCGGCGTGCCGGGGGCCGCGATCAACCCCTTCTACGCGGCGCTGAAGGCGTCCGGCGGCATCCGCCACACGCTGGCCCGGCATGTCGAGGGCGCCTCCCACATGGCCGAGGGCTACACCCGCACCCACCCGGGCAACATCGGTGTCTGCATCGGCACCTCGGGCCCCGCGGGCACCGACATGATCACCGGGCTCTACTCCGCGACCGGCGACTCCATCCCGATCCTGTGCATCACCGGCCAGGCGCCGACCTCGGTGATCCACAAGGAGGACTTCCAGGCCGTCGACATCGCCTCGATCGCCAAGCCGGTCACGAAGGCCGCCACGACCGTCCTGGAGGCCGCGCAGGTCCCCGGCGTCTTCCAGCAGGCGTTCCACCTGATGCGGTCGGGACGGCCCGGCCCGGTGCTGATCGACCTGCCGATCGACGTGCAGCTCACCGAGATCGAGTTCGACCCGGAGACGTACCAGCCGCTGCCGGTCTACAAGCCGACCGCCACCCGCGCCCAGGTCGAGAAGGCGATCTCGTACCTGCTGGCGTCCGAGCGGCCGCTGATCGTCGCCGGCGGCGGTGTCATCAACGCCGACGCCTCCGACCTGCTGGTGGAGTTCGCCGAGCTGACCGGCACCCCCGTCGTGCCGACCCTGATGGGCTGGGGCGCCATCCCCGACGACCACGACCTGAACGCGGGCATGGTCGGTCTGCAGACCTCGCACCGCTACGGCAACGCCACGTTCCTGGAGTCGGACTTCGTCCTGGGCATCGGCAACCGCTGGGCCAACCGCCACACCGGCTACAAGCTCGACGTCTACACCAAGGGCCGCACCTTCGTGCACGTCGACATCGAGCCGACCCAGATCGGCAAGATCTTCGCCCCGGACTACGGCATCGCCTCCGACGCCAAGGCCGCGCTCACCCTCTTCGTCGAGGTGGCCCGCGAGCTCAAGGCCGCCGGCCGGCTGCCGGACCGCCGCGAGTGGATCGACGCCACGCTGGAGCGCAAGGCGACCCTGCACCGCCGTACGCACTTCGACAACATCCCGATGAAGCCGCAGCGGGTCTACGAGGAGATGAACCGGGCGTTCGGCCCCGAGACGCGCTACGTCACCACCATCGGCCTGTCACAGATCGCGGGCGCGCAGATGCTGCACGTCTACAAGCCGCGGCACTGGATCAACTGCGGCCAGGCGGGCCCGCTGGGCTGGACGATCCCGGCCGCACTCGGTGTCGCCACCGCCGACCCGGACGCCCAGGTCGTGGCGCTCTCCGGTGACTACGACTTCCAGTTCATGATCGAGGAGCTGGCGGTCGGGGCGCAGCACCGCATCCCGTACGTCCACGTCCTGGTCAACAACTCCTACCTGGGGCTGATCCGGCAGGCGCAGATCGGGCTCGGCATCGACTTCCAGGTCAACCTGGAGTTCGAGAACGTCAACTCGCCCGAGCTGGGCGTCTACGGCGTCGACCACGTCAAGGTCGCCGAGGGCCTGGGATGCAAGGCGATCCGGGTCACCGACCCGGCCGAGCTGGGCGCGGCCTTCGAGCAGGCCAAGAAGCTCGCCGCCGAGCACCGGGTGCCGGTCGTGGTCGAGGCGATCCTGGAGCGGATCACCAACATCTCGATGTCCACCACGGCCGACATCAGCAACGTGGTCGAGTTCGAGGAGCTGGCCACCGAGCCCGGCCACGCGCCGACCGCGATCCGCCCGCTGGTCAGGTCCGTTCCGGCGAGCTGAAGTCCTCCCGCAGCTCCACCTTGCGGATCTTGCCGCTGACCGTCATCGGGAAGGCGTCCATGATCCGCAGGTGGCGCGGCACCTTGAAGTGCGCCAGCCGGCCCGCGCAGAACTCCGCCACCTCGGCGAGGCTGGGCGGGTCGGCGGGGTCGCGGGGGATGACGCAGGCCAGGATCTCCTCGCCGTACCGCTCGTCCGGGACCCCGACCACCTGCACGTCGGCGATCTTGGGGTGGCTGTAGAGGAACTCCTCGATCTCCCGGGGGTAGACGTTCTCGCCGCCCCTGATGATCATGTCCTTGATCCGGCCGACGACCGCGAGATAGCCGTCGTCGCGCATCACCGCCAGGTCGCCGGTGTGCATCCAGCGGGCGGAGTCCACCGCCTCGGCCGTACGCTCCGGCTCGTCCCAGTAGCCGAGCATCACCGAGTAGCCCCGGGTGCACAGCTCACCCGGTTGTCCCCGCGGCAGGGTCACTCCGCTGGTTGGATCCACGATCTTGACCTCCACGTGCGGCAGCGCCCGGCCGACGGTGGCGGTGCGGTGCTCCAGGCCGTCGTCGCGCCGGGTCTGGGTGGAGACCGGCGAGGTCTCGGTCATCCCGTAGCAGATCGACACCTCGGCCATGTGCATCTCGGTCATCACCCGCTTCATCACCTCCACCGGGCACGGCGAACCGGCCATGATGCCGGTACGCAGCGAGGTGAGGTCGTAGCCGGCGAAGTCCGGCAGGCCCAGCTCGGCGATGAACATGGTGGGGACGCCGTAGAGCGAGGTGCAGCGCTCCTGCTGGACGGCGCGCAGCGTGGCGGCGGCGTCGAAGGACGGGGCCGGGATCACCACGCAGGCGGCGTGGCTGGTGGCGCCGAGATTGCCCATCACCATGCCGAAGCAGTGGTAGAAGGGCACCGGCAGGCAGATCCGGTCCTCCTCGGTGTAGCCGACCGTCTCCCCCACGAAGAAGCCGTTGTTGAGGATGTTGTGGTGGGAGAGCGTGGCTCCCTTGGGGAAGCCGGTGGTGCCGGAGGTGTACTGGATGTTGACCGGGTCGTCGCAGCTCAGCGTCGCTTCCACGGCGGCCACCCGGTCCGCGGGCACCCCCGCCGCGGCGTCGAGGAGCGTGTCCCAGGACGGGTCGCTGATGTGCAGCACCTCGCGCAGCTCCGGGCAGCGGCCGCGGACCTCGGCGACCATCGCGCGGTAGTCGCTGCCGCGGTGCTCGGTGGAGGCGACCAGCACCGAGATGCCCGCCTGCCGCAGCACGAACTCCACCTCGTGCACCCGGTACGCCGGGTTGATGTTCACCATCACCGCGCCGATCCGCGCGGTGGCGTACTGCACCAGCACCCACTCGGGGCAGTTGACCGCCCAGATGCCGACCCGGTCGCCCTTGCCGACGCCGAGGCCGAGCAGCCCGCGGGCCACCTGCTCCACGGCCGCGCCGAACTCGGTGTACGTCCAGCGGCGCCCGCTGGCCATGTCGACCAGCGCCTCCCGGCCCGGGTGCGCGGCGATCGCCCGGTCCAGGTTGCGCCCGATGGTGTCGCCGAGCAGCGCGGTGCCGCCCGTGCCGTGGGTGTACGAGGGCTCGCTCACCGGTAGTCCTCCTCGTGGAACTCGGCGCTTCCGTCGTGCATGGTCCGCTCGCGCAGTTCGATCCGGCGGATCTTGCCCGACACGGTCTTGGGCAGTTCGGCGAACTCCAGCCGCCGGACGCGCTTGTACGGGGCGAGCACGGCCCGCGAGTGGGCGAAGATCGCCTTCGCGGTCTCCCCGTCGGGCTGCCAGCCCTCGGCCAGCACCACGTACGCCTTGGGCACGGCCAGCCGCAGTTCGTCCGGGGCCGGGACGACGGCGGCCTCGGCCACCGCCTCGTGCTCCAGCAGCGCGCTCTCCAGCTCAAACGGCGAGATCTTGTAGTCGGACGCCTTGAAGACGTCGTCGGCGCGGCCGATGTAGGTGATGTAGCCGTCCGCGTCCCGGCTGCCGATGTCGCCGGTGCGGTAGTAGCCGCCCGCCATCGCCTCCGCCGTCAGGTCGGGCGCGCCCGCGTAGCCGGCCATCAGGCCGACCGGGCGGGGGGACAGGTCGAGGCAGATCTCGCCCTCGTCGCCGGGCTCGCCGGTGACCGGGTCGAGCAGCGTCACCGTGTAGCCGGGGGTGGGCCGCCCCATGGACCCGGCCTTGACCTGCTGGCCGGGGGTGTTGGCGACCTGCACGGCGGTCTCCGTCTGGCCGAAGCCGTCGCGGATCACCACGCCCCAGGTCCGCCGGACGTGCTCGATGACCTCGGGGTTGAGCGGCTCGCCCGCCGCCACCACCTCGCGCGGCGGGGTGCGCAGCGCGCTCAGGTCGGCCTGGATCAGCATCCGCCACACCGTCGGCGGGGCGCAGAAGCTGGTCACCCCGCAGCGGTCCATCTCGGCCATCAGCCGGGCAGCGTCGAAGCGCGTGTAGTTGTGCACGAAGACGGTGGCCTCGGCGTTCCACGGCGCGAACAGGTTCGACCAGGCGTGCTTGGCCCATCCGGGCGAGGAGATGTTGAGATGGACGTCGCCGGGCCGCAGCCCGATCCAGTACATGGTGGTCAGATGCCCGACGGGGTACGAGACGTGGGTGTGCTCGACCAGTTTGGGCTTGGCGGTGGTGCCCGAGGTGAAGTACAGCATCAGCGGGTCGGCCGCCCGGGTGGGGCCGTCCGGCACGAAGACCGGGTCGGCCGTACGGGAGTCGGCGTAGGAGAGCCAGCCGGGCACCGTGTCGCCGACCGCGATCCGGGTGTAGTCGCCGGGGACGTCGGCGAACTTGGCCGTGTCGGCGTCCCGTACCAGGGCGTGCCGGGCGCCGCCGCGGTCGATGCGGTCGCGCAGGTCGGCCGGGCCGAGCAGCGGTGTCGCGGGGATGACGACGGCCCGCAGCTTCATCGCGGCCAGCGTGATCTCCCACAGCTCGGCCTGGTTGCCGAGCATCACCACCATCCGGTCCCCGGCCCGGACGCCCTGCGCCCGCAGCCAGTTGGCGACCCGCGCGGAGCGCTCGGCCATCTCGCGGAACGAGATCCGGGTCTCGCCGCCGTCCTCCTCGACGATCCACAGCGCGGGCCGGTCGTTGCCCTCCGCGATCACGTCGAACCAGTCGAGCGCCCAGTTGAAGAGTTCCGGCTCCGGCCAGCGGAAGCCCTCGCGGGCGGCCGTATAGTCCTCCCGGTGCCGCAGCAGGAAGTCCCGGGCGGCCCGGAATTCGCCGGTCGCCTCCGTTGCCGCCATGTGTCCTCCTCGGTGATGGGCCCCTCGGTAGCATCGTGCGGTAGTGACCTGGGTCTCACTACCCCCGGACGGGGGTGCTGGGCCGCCCGGGTCGGTGGGAGGTGGAGCGAGTGGACGGTCAGCGGGCCGACGCGGTGCACGTACGGGCCGCACTGCTGCGGATGCGCAGGTCGGGCATGCTGCCGGTGGCCTTCGGCGGTCTGGTGGCCGGGCCCGCGGGCGGGCTGGGCAGCTACGGCACGGCGCGCGCCTTCACCATCTCCGAGCTGTCCGGCACCGACACCGAGTCGCTGCGCGGGCTGACCATCGCCACCGGCAACGGCCTGGGCGGCAAGACCCTGGCCATGGGCCGCCCACTGTCGGTCATCGACTACGGCGCCTCCCGGGTGATCAGCCACGAGTACGACCCCGCCGTCGCCGCCGAGGGCCTGCGGTCGGTGCTTGCCGTGCCGGTGGTGGTACGCCGCCAGGTGCGCGGCATCCTCTACGGCGCCCTCCGGCAGCCGTACGCGCTGGGCGACCGGCCGATGGCGGTGGCGATGGACGCGGCGCGCGACCTGGAGCAGACGCTGGCGGTCAGGGACGAGGCACGGCGGCTGCTGGCAGTCGCCCGGCAGCAGCCGGTGACCGCCAATCCGCGGGCCTGGCAGGAGGTCCGCGAGGCGCACTCGGAACTGCGGGCGCTGGCGCTGCGCATCCCCGATCCGCATCTGCGGCAGGAACTGCTGACGGCCTGCGCCCGGCTGGCCACGGCGGCGACGGAGCCCGGCGACCGGGACACCCGCCCGGTCGCGCTCACCCCCCGCGAGCTGGACGTGCTGACCGCCATCGCCTCCGGCGCCACCAACTCCTCCGCCGCGGTACGGCTGCGGCTGCGGCCGGAGACCGTCAAGAGCTATCTGCGCTCGGCGATGCGGAAGCTGGGCGCGCACACCCGGCTGGAGGCCGTGGTCGCCGCCCGGCGGGCGGGGCTGCTGCCCTGAGGGCGCCACCCCCGGCGGCCCTCCCCAGGTCGTAAGGACCGCCGCCCGGAAAATACCGGGCGCCCGCCGCGGCCGCGGGGCTAACCTCGCCGCACATGTGACGAGGCGGAGGAGTTCACGGTGGCGCTCGACCGGTTGCTGGGTTTCGCGGCGATGTCGCTGGTGCTGGTGCTGATCCCCGGGCCGAGCGTGCTGTTCGTGCTGGGCCGGGCGCTGGCGCTCGGCAGGCGGGCGGCGCTGGGCAGCGTGCTGGGGAACACCATCGGCGGATACGTGCTGGTGGTGGCGGTCTCCATCGGGCTCGGCGAGGTGGTGGCCCGGTCGGTGGCGGTGTTCGTGGCGCTGAAGCTGGCGGGCGCCGCCTATCTGGTGTTCCTCGGGGTCAAGGCGTTCCGGCACCGGCGCGCGCTGTCGGTGACCGCCGCCGGCGACGAGGACGTGCCCGCCCGCGGTGACGCCAGGACGCTGTGGGAGGGGTTCGTGGTCGGGGTGACCAACCCGAAGACGATGGTCTTCTTCGCGGCGGTGCTGCCGCAGTTCGTGGACCGGGACGCGGGCCGCGTGCACGAGCAGATGCTGCTGCTCGGACTGGTCTTCACCGTGATCGCGCTGGTCTGCGACACCGTGTGGGCACTGACGGCATCGGCGGCCCGCACCTGGTTCGCCCGGTCCCCACGCCGGTTGTCCGCGGTGGGCGGCACCGGCGGTCTGGCCATGATCGGCCTCGGGGTGACGGTCGCGGTCACCGGGCGCGCGGACCAGTAGCCGCTCTTCGTCGTACGCGTCGGGCCTGGCCGCAGCGGCCGGGCCCGGCCGTGTGAGCGGGCCCACACGCCGGACGAGAGCGAAACGTTTGCGTTTCGATAGGGGCCGTCGTACGGTCTTGGAGTACGAAACAGTTTCGTTCTTCCTGCGGACCTCCGTACCCGTCCCACCTCAGGAGTGCGCCTCATGTCCTCCCAGTCCACCGCCGACATCCCTGTCGGCGACACCGCGCCGGTCTCCGCGACCACCGGCGGGCGTGCCCCCTCGGGCGGCGCCCAGAAGGCGGAGAAGGCCAGCCACCGCTGGTGGGTGCTGGGCGTCATCGCCCTCGCCCAGCTCATGGTGGTGCTGGACGCCACCATCGTGAACATCGCCCTGCCTTCCGCGCAGAAGGACCTCGGGTTCAGCGACGGCAACCGGCAGTGGATCGTCACCGCCTACTCCCTCGCCTTCGGCAGCCTGCTGCTGCTCGGCGGACGGCTCGCCGACCTCGTCGGCCGCAAGATCGTCTTCCTGGTCGGAGTCGTCGGCTTCGCGGGCGCCTCCGCACTCGCCGGCGCCGCGCAGAACTTCGACGTGCTGGTCACCGGCCGCGCCCTGCAGGGCCTGTTCGGCGCGCTGCTCGCACCGGCCGCGCTGTCCCTGCTCAACACCACGTTCACCGACGCCAAGGAACGCGCCAAGGCGTTCGGCATCTACGGCGCCATCGCCGGCGCGGGCGGCGGCGTGGGCCTGCTGCTCGGCGGTCTGCTCACCGAGCACCTGAACTGGCGCTGGACCCTGTACGTGAACCTGTTCTTCGCCGTCCTCGCCTTCTTCGGCGGTATGGCACTGCTGCGCAAGGGCGCCCCCGCCGACCGGCCCAAGCTCGACATCCCCGGTACGATCGCGGTCTCCGCGGGTCTGTTCGGTCTGGTCTACGGCTTCTCCAACGCCGAGACCCACGGCTGGTCGTCCCCGATGACCTGGGGCTTCCTCGCCACGGGCGGTGTGCTGCTGGCGGTCTTCACCTGGTGGCAGACCAGGGCGGCGCACCCGCTGATGCCGCTGCGCGTCCTGCTCGACCGCAACCGCGGCGCGTCCTTCGCGATCCTCGCGATCTCCGGCGCCGGGATGTTCGGTGTCTTCCTCTTCCTGACCTACTACCTCCAGGCGTCGCTGCACTACAGCCCGGTCAGCACGGGCCTGGCGTTCCTGCCGATGATCGGCGCGCTGATGGTCTCGGCGCAGCTCGCGACCAACACCCTGCTGCCGCGGTTCGGCCCGAAGCCGATCGTGCCCGTCGGTATGGCCATGGCGAGCGTCGGCATGGTCTGGCTGACCGCGCTCGACCTGAGCAGCACCTACGCGGCCAATGTGCTGCCGCCGCTGCTGGTCATCGGCTTCGGTCTCGGTCTGGTCATGCCGACCGCGATGAGCGTGGCCACCGAGCGGATCGACGCTCAGGACGCCGGTGTCGCCTCCGCGGCGGTCAACACCATGCAGCAGGTGGGCGGTTCGATCGGCACCGCGCTGCTCAACACGCTCGCCGCGAGCGCCGCGACCAGCTACCTGACCTCCCACAAGCCGTCGGCGGGAGCCGCCGCCCAGGCGCAGCTGCACAGCTACTCCACCGCCTACTGGTGGTCGGCCGGGCTCTTCGCCGTCGGCTTCCTCCTCGCCCTGGTCATGTACCGCAAGGGCCGTCCCGCCCAGTCCGACGACACCGTCCAGGCCGTCCACATGTGACACGGCCCCCCGATCCCCCCGGCCCCGCAGGAGCGGAGCGAGGCCGGGGCCAGGGGGCCGGTAGCCGGGTCATCGTGGGGACGGGACACCCGGGTCAACCGGCCCTCTTCTGTTGGACAGCCACCCCGTTCTGTGCGCCACCCCCGTGCGCACAGGGCGGGGTGGCTGTCTTTGTACGGTGCACCTTCCCTGGGCACCGTATTCGTGCCCCGAAGGGGCACGGGGAACTGCACGACCAGCCCCCCGACGGGGGAAGGTCCCGGGGACGGGCTCGGGCGGCAGCCCGGGGGGATCAGGATCGGGAGGGGTAGCGGTAGACGTACGGGGGGCCGCCGGAGGGCGGCGGGGCGGTGAGGGACTCGACCAGGGCGTGGTCGGGGGAGAGGGCGCAGGCGGGGTCGGTGCGGGCGGGGTCGCCGGTGAGGGCGAACGCCTGGCAGCGGCAGCCGCCGAAATCCAACTCGCGCCGGTCGCACGACCGGCAGGGCTCGGGCATCCAGCCGGTCCCGCGGTAGCGGGCGAAAGCCGGGGACCGCTCCCAGATCCACCGCAGCGGCCGGTCGCGGACATGCGGCGGATCGAGACCGGGAAGCGTCGCGGCCGCCGGACACGGCAGGACGGTGCCGTCGGGCGCGACGGTGAGCGAGATCGCGCCCCACCCACCCATGCACGGCTTGGCCTCGCCGTCGAAGTAGTCGGGCACGACCCAGACCAGGTCGAGGCGGCCGTCCAGTTCCGCCCGCCACCGGGCGACGGCCGCCCCGGCCGCGGCGAGCTGCGCGCGGCTCGGCAGCAGCGCCACCCGGTTGCGCAACCCCCAGCCGTAGAACTGCGCGTTGGCCAGCTCGATGCGGTCCACGCCCCAGGCCAGGCCGAGTTCGACGAGGTCGTCGATCGCGTCGAGATTGTCGCGGTGCAGCACCACGTTGAGGCCGAACGGCAGCCCCGCCTCCCGTATCAGCGCCGCCGCCCGCTCCTTGGCGGCGAAGGAGCGGCTCCCGGCGATGCGGTCGGAACGCGCGGGGTCGGCGTGCTGCACGGAGAGCTGGACGCTGCGCAGCCCCGCGCCGGTCAGCGCGTCCAGCCGGGCCGCGTCGAGGCCGCTGCCGCTGGTGACGAGCTGGGTGTGGATCCCGGCGGTGTCGGCGGCGGCCACGATCGCCTCGAGATCGGGCCGCAGCAGCGGCTCCCCGCCGGACAGATGGGTCTGTACGACGCCGAGTTCGCCCGCCTGGAGCAGTACGTCCGCCCACTCCTCGGTGCTCAGCTCCCGCGAACGGCGGGTCAGCTCCAGCGGGTTGGAGCAGTACGGGCAATGCAGCGGGCAGGCGTGGGTGAGTTCGGCGAGCAGCGCCCACGGCGGCGGTGGTACGGGAGTGCTCATCGCAGCCAGCCTTCCGCGCGGATCCGGTCGAGGAAGCGCGGCACCTCGGCGCCGACCGGCGCCCCCGGGTGCCGGTCGGCCAGTTCGGCCACGATCGCGGCGACACCCCGGACCCCGTCGCACAGCCGCAGCACGGCGGCGGCCTGCGCGTTGAGCACCACCACCCGCTCGGGCAGCACCAGCAGGTCGGTGTCGCGTACCGGGTCGTGCCGCAGCATTACCGCGGGCCGCAGGGCGGGCCGCCAGTCCTGGGCGGCGGTCATGCCGGGTCCCGGTGGGCGGTGGGGTCGAGGCGGCCCGCGGCCTCGACCGCGTCCAGCAGTGCCCAGAGCACCTGGCACTTGAAGGTGAGCGCGGCCACCGCCTTCTCCTGCCGGGCCCGGTCACGGGCCCAGTCGAGCACCAGCGGCAGCGCCTCGTCACTGTCGCGCCGCCCCTGGGCGACGCGGGCCCTGAAGTACGCCAGACCCGCGGGGTCGATCCAGGTGTAGTGCTGTTCGAAGGCGGCGATCCGGCGGCTCATCAGCTCGGGCGCGTTCAGCTCGGTCAGCGACGCGGCGACGGCCTCCAACGGCCCGTGCAGACGGCAGAAGTTGACGTATCCGTCGACGGCCAGCCGCACACCGGGCAGCACGTCGGCGCCCGACAGCAGCGTGTCGCGGCGCAGCCCCGCGGCCTCGCCGAGCCGCAGCCAGCGCTCGATACCGCCGTCGCCCTCGGCGGCGCCGTCGTGGTCCTGGATGCGGCGCAGCCACATCCGGCGCAGCGCGGGGGTGTCGAACTTGGCGGTGATGAGCGCGTCCTTGACGGGGATGTGCCGCTGGTAGTCGAACCGGTTGGTGATCCACCGGCGCAGCTCACGTACCGTCAGCAGCCCTTCGTTCATACGCACGTTGAAGGGGTGGCGGTCGTGGTAGTGCCGCGCCCCGACCGCGCGCAGCCGGTCCTCGAACTCGGCGCGCGTCCAGGGGGCGTCGTCCGCCACCAGGGCGGCGGCAGCCGTACCGCTCGTCGTCGTCACAGCTCGATCACCATTCCTTCCGCGGCCACCTCCAGGCCGAGCGCGGCGAGTTCGCGGCACTCGGGGCCGGTGGGGTCGGCCATCGGGTTGGTGTTGTTGAGGTGGGTGTAGAGACAGCGGGCCGGCAGGGCGGCCAGCCGCTCGGCGGTGCCGTGCGGGCCGGTGACGGGCAGATGGCCCATCTCGGTGGAGGTGCGCGAGGACACCCCGGTGCGCCGGGGTTCCGCGTCGTCCCAGAAGGTGCCGTCCACGAGCACCACGTCGGCGGTGGCGAGCGCCTCGTCGAAGGCGGCGGGCCAGGCCGCGAGCGCGGGGGCGTAGAGCAGGGAGCGTCCCGAGCCGCGGTCGGTGAAGGACAGCGCGACCGTCCACGCGCCGTCGTTGGGCCCGGCGGGCAGCGCGGCCGCGTAGCGCGGGCGCTTCCCCGACAGCGGCACCGCGCGGACCTCGACCTCGGCGCCGGGGTGTACGGGCATGCTCTCGGTGCCCAACTCCCGCCAGTCGACGGCCGCGTACGGCGCCAGGACGTCCGGCAGCCGCAGGCCCTCGCCGAGCGCCCGGTGGACGGGCGCGGTGGCGAGCACGGTCAGCCGGTCGGTCTCGCGCAGCCGGGCGATGCCGAGGGTGTGGTCGAGTTCCGCGTCGGTGAGCAGGACGCCGCGCAGCGGGGTGGCGCGGGTGCCGGGCGCCGGGAGCAGTTCGGGCGCCGACTCGATCTGGTCGGCGATGTCGGGGGTGGCGTTGACGAGGTGGCAGCCGTCGTCGGTGAGCAGGGCCAGTGCGGCGTGGCGGCGGCGCAGTGGCGGGTGTACGCGTGCCCCGGTGCACTCGGGGCACGCGCAGTTCCACTGGGGGATGCCGCCGCCGGCCGCGGTGCCGAGTACCCGCAGCAGCATCGCGGCGGGGTCAGCGCGTGGCGAGTGAGTAGGCGGTGACTTCGAGCCCGGTCTCGATCACCGTGTACTCCGGAGTCGCCCAGACCTCCGAGGTGTTGGGCTGCTGTTCCTGGTTTTCTTCCTTCATGTCGTGCACACCGTCCTTCCTGAGGCGAAAAGCGGGTCATGGTGCAACAGGGGGAACGGTATTGGTCGGATCTCATATCTGTAAAGAACCTTGACGATTGATCGTGCGCTACCCTGCTCGCATGTTCCTCCCCCGTGCCTAGGCCGAGCCGACCCCCACCGGTCCGTCTCCGCCCTCCGCATCCCGAGGAACACACCCATGTCTTCGTCACGCCCGGCGGCGTCCTATGCCGCCGTTCTCCGACTCCCCCATGCCCGCCGCACGTTCGGCGCCGCCCTGTTCGGCAGGCTCGGCTACGGGGTCGTCTCGCTCTCCCTCGTCCTGTCGCTGACCACCGCCACCGGTTCGCTGTCCGGCGGTGGTCTGCTCACCACGCTCTTCGCCGGCTTCTCCGTCGCCCTCGGCCCGGCACGCGCCGCGCTGATCGACCACTGGGGTCCGCGCCGCGCGCTGCCCGTGCTCGCCTTCCCCTTCGCCGGTGGGCTGTTCGCACTGGCCGCGGTGGTCAGGCACCCCGGCGCCCCCTGGTGGCCACTGGCCGTCCTGGTCACCCTCACCGGCGCGAGCTGCCCGCCGCTCGGCCCCACCATGCGCGCGCTGTGGAGTGCGCTGGCCCCCGACAAGGCACTGCTGCAACGGGCGTTCAGCCTGGACACCGTCGCCGAGGAACTGATCTTCCTCACCGGCCCGTTGCTGGTGGTCGCCGTGCACCCGGTGCGCGGCCTGGTGCTCTCCGGCGCCCTCGTCGCGAGCGGCGCCGTGGCCATGGTCAGCTCCCCCGCCGCCCGGCTGATCGCCCCGCGCACCCGCGAACAGGCCAGGCCGCTGGGCCTGTTGGGCTCCGCGGGGGCCGGTGTGCGGCGGGCCGCGTACGCCGCGGCGGGCGCCGGATGCTGCCTCGGCGGGGTCTACCTGTACGTCATCGCGTACGCCGACCGGCACCACCACCCGGCGGCCGTCGGCTGGATCCTCGCCGCGCAGTCCGCGGGCAGCGCGCTGGGCGGGCTGCTCTACGGGCGGGTGGCCTGGCGGCGGACGGCGGCGGCGCGGCTGCCGTATCTGCTGCTCGGCCTGGCGACCCTGCTCGCGATCACCGCGACGGCGCCGTCGGTGCCGCTGCTCGGCCTCGGCGTGGCCGCGACCGGCACGCTGATGTCCCCCCTGCTGTCGACCGCCTATCTGGCGGCCGATGCCCAGGCCCCCGAGGGCACCGCCACCCGGGCCACCGCATGGGTCAACTCCGCCGTCAACGCCGGCTCCTCCGCGGGCGGCGCCGCGGCCTCCCTGCTCGTCGCCCGCGTCCCGCTGCCGCTGTGCTTCGTCCTCACGGCGGCGGCCCCGCTGTGCACGGCCCTCGCCGCCCGCGCCCCGCGCCGGGCGGCCGCACGGCCCGGCGGCGCGGTGGCGACCGAACCCGTCGCCTAGGGCGTGGAGTTCAGGAGCGGGCCCGATCGGTGCGGTTCAGCCGGGTGGCCAGCCCCTCGTAGTGGACCACCAATCCGTCGGCGTCGAAGTCGAGTTCGCTGCGATAGCTGCCCGAGGCGTAGCCGACGCGGGCGCCCGACAGCAGCGGGGTGAGGTGCGTGTACGCCTGGAGGTTGGGGCGTACCGCCAGGGTGGGGACCGGCACGAAGGCCATCAGGAAGTCCTGGTGGCCTTCGGTGCGGTGGAGCTGGTGGCGCAGCACCGGCATCGTGTTGGTCAGCGGCGACATACCCAGGTCGCAGTCGAGCGCGCCGTCGAGCCCTGGCACCGTATGGCCGTTGGCCGTCCAGTGGCCCCCGTCGTCGCGGCGCAGGTCGAGGACGTAGGTGGCGTCCGCGGTGTGCGAGGTGACGTGCAGCGCGCGGGTGACGAAGGCGTCGCCGGTCTCCAACTCGTAGCTGAGCCAGTACGGTTCCGGCCGCAGCCCCATCGCCCGGCCGTGGGCGCGTAGTCCCGCGCCGTTCAGCTCCACCCACGCGGTCTCGAATCCGCCGGTCTCCTCGACCTGCCAGGTCAGCACGGTGTTCGGCGCAGCAGTCATGGGGCAAACGTTACGTTCAGCGCGGATCGGGCGCCAGGACCGCGGCGACGGCAGGTGCGTACAGCTCCTCGACCTGCCGCGGGGTGAGCGCGGTGACGGCCGGGATCCGCAGCAGGTAGCGGGTGAGCGCGAGACCCAGGAGCTGGGCGGAGAGCAGGGCGACGCGTGGCAGCGGGTCGGCGCCGGGCGGCAGCGCGCCGGCCACCGCCGGGGCGACCTGGCGGGCGAAGATCTCCCGCATCCGGGCGGCGGCCTGGTCGTTGGTGACGGCGGAGCGCAGCAGCACGAGCAGCGCGTCGTCGGTCGGGTCGCCCTCCCACCGGTCGAGGAAGTGCCGCACCAGCAGCGCGGGGACCCGGTCGGCGGGCACCTGGGCGAGGTCGGGCAGCTGCAGGTCGATGGCGAGCGCGGCCTCGAAGAGCTGCTCCTTGCTGCCGAAGTAGCGCATCACCATCGCCGCGTCGATGTCCGCGTCGGCCGCGACCGCCCGGATGGTGGTGCGCTCGTAGCCCTGCCCGGCGAAGCGGGCGCGAGCGGCGGCGAGGATCGCGGCCTTGGTGGCGTCGGAGCGCCGGGGCCGCTCCCGGTCGGTCGCCGGGGCGCCGGCCCCTGAGGTGTCCTTCTGCATGCCAACAACCGTAGGCCAACACGCGTTGACATGCCAGCGACGCCGGGTGCACCATGTCAACAGACGTTGGCCAACAAACGTTGACCATAGAACGAGGGGATCATCATGGACACCACCGGCACCGGCACCGCCGCCCGCACCTCCGCCGCGCTCCCCGCCGCCACCCATGTGGCGATCGTCGGCGCGGGGCCGACCGGGCTCGCCCTGGCCGTCACCCTCGCCGAGGCCGGGATCGAGTGCGTGCTGCTCGACAAGCTCGCCGAGGGCGCCAACACCTCCCGCGCCGGAGTCGTCCACGCCCGCACCCTCGAAGTGCTCGACACCCTCGGCGCCTCGCGCCCGCTGATCGAGCGCGGGCTGATCGTCGACCGGTTCACCGTCCGCGACGGCCGCCGCACGCTGGCCCGTATGCGCTTCGCCGGACTGCCGACCCCGCACCCGTACACCCTGCTGGTCCCGCAGTACGAGACCGAGGCCGTCCTGCTGGAGCGGCTGCGCGCGCTCGGCGGCGATGTGCACCGGCCCTACGAGGTGACGGGTGCCACCCAGGACGACGACGGTGTCACCCTGACCATGGCCACCGGCGAGACGCTGCGGGCGCGGTACGCGGTCGGCGCCGACGGGATGCACAGCGCGGTCCGCGAGGCGGCCGGGATCGGCTTCACCGGCAGCGCCTACCCGCAGTCCTTCGTGCTCGCCGACGTGACGATGGACTGGGCGCCCGGCCGCGACGAGGTCTCACTGAACTTCCACGGCGACGGCCTGGTGGTCGTCGCGCCGCTGCCCCAGGACCGCTACCGGGTCGTCGCCATCGCCGACGAGGCGCCCGGGAACCCCGACGCGGCCTATGTGCAGGCCCTGCTGGACGCCCGCGCGCCCGGCCAGGCGCGGGTCACCTCGGTGGTGTGGGGCTCGCACTTCCGGGTGCACCACCGGGTCGCCGACGCCTACCGCGCCGGACGGCTGCTGCTCGCCGGGGACGCCGCGCACGTGCACAGCCCGGCGGGCGGGCAGGGCATGAACACCGGTATCCAGGACGGCTACGCGCTCGGCCGCGCCCTGGCCGAGGACCGGCTGGACAGCTACGAGGCGACCCGCCGCCCGGTCGCCCTGCGGGTGGTCGCCTTCACCGACCGGATGACCCGCGTCGCCACCACCCGCCGCGCCCCGGCCCGCGCGCTGCGCGACCTGCTGCTGCCGCTGGTCAGCCGGATCCCGGCGGTCCGCACCCGGCTGACCACCGAGCTGGCCGAACTCAACTACCGCTGACCGGATCCGCGCCGGGACCGGAACCGGGACCGGATCCGGCGTCCGACGGCGCGCCGAGAGCGGCGGAGACCTCCGCGGCGGCGCGCCGGACCCGTGCCGCGAGCCGCTCGACCGGGCTGCGCCATGGGTCGAGCGTGATGGTGGCCACGCTGATGCCGCCGATGACCGCGCCGGTGTGGCCGCGTACCGCCGCAGCGATGCACAGGATGCCCGGCTCGTTCTCCTCGTCGTCGTAGGCCCAGCCGCGCGAGCGCACCTCGTCCAACTGCCGCCGCAGCGCCTCCGGTTCGGTGACCGTGCGGGGAGTGCGGGCCTCCAGTCCGGTCCGCTCCACGATCGCGTCGACGCTCGCCGGCGGCAGCTCCGCGAGGATCGCCTTGCCGATGCCCGTGCAGTGCAGCCGGATGCCGCGGCCGATCCGGGACGGCATCTGGTACGGCTTGTCCCCTTCGAGCTTGGCCGCGTAGACCGCCTGGTCGGCGTCGAGCAGCGCGAAGTGCACGGTGCAGCCGGTGTCCTCGCACAGCTCGCGCAGCGCCGTCTCGGCGTGCTGGGCCGGGTTGTGGCGGCCCATGACCTGCCCGGCGAGCGACAGGATGCGCGGGCCGCCGACATAGCTGCCGTTGCCGGTGGGCAGCGCGAACTGCCGGTCGACCAGGGACTGCAGGATGCGGTGGACGGTCGACTTGGGCAGTCCCGTGGCGGCGGCGATGTCCGTGACGCGCTCGTGCGCGGGCAGCGCCTCCAGTACGGCGAGTACCTTCTCGATCGCGTTTCCGCCGCCGGGGTTGCTCCTCATGGGGTCACCGTATCCGGGCCGCCCGCGCTCACCTCGCCATCCACCCCCCGTCCACGACCAGCACATGCCCGTTGACGTAGTCGGCCGCGGGGGAGGCGAGGAAGACGGCGGCGCCCGCCAGGTCCTCGGGGCGGCCCCAGCGGCCCGCGGGGATGCGGCCGCGGATCTCCGCCTCGCGCGCCGGGTCGTCGCGCAGCGGACGGGTGTTGGCGGTGGCGATGTAGCCGGGGGCGAGGGCGTTGGCCTGGACGCCGTGCGGGCCCCACTCGTTGGCCAGCGCCTTGGTCAGGCCCGCCACCGCGTGCTTGCTGGCGGCGTAGGAGGCGACGTTGACGCCGCCCTGGAAGGACAGCAGCGAGGCGATCGTGACGATCTTCCCGCTGCCGCGGGCGGCCATCGCGGCGCCGCAGGCCCGGGAGAGCAGGAAGACGGCGTCGAGGTTCACGTCCAGCACGGCCCGCCAGTCGTCGTACCCGGTGGTCTCCACCGGGCCGCGGTGGATCACCCCGGCGTTGTTGACCAGGATGTCGATCCGCTGCCGGTCGAGCAGCGCCTCGCAGGCGGCGGGGATCTCCCGCGGCCGGGACAGGTCGAGCGCCAGGGTGCGGGCCGCGCGGCCGGTGCCGCGTACCGCCTTCTCGGTGTCGTGCAGGTCGCCGGTGCGGCCGAGCAGCACCAGGTCGGCGCCCGCAGCGGCCAGCGCGACGGCGACGGCCCGGCCGATCCCGGTGCGGGCGCCGGTCACCAGCGCGGTGCGGCCGTGCAGCGAGAAGGGCCCGCTCACCGCAGGTCCGCGACCGCGACGGGGTCCATGTCCTCGAACGCCTGGTTCTCGCCGCCCATCGCCCAGACGAAGGCGTAGTGGTGGGTGCCGAAGCCGCAGTGCACCGACCAGCTCGGCGAGATCACCGCCTGCCCGTCGGCGACGATCAGGTTGCGGGTCTCCTGCGGGCGGCCCATGAGATGGACGACCCGCTGGTCCTCGGGCAGCCCGGTGTACAGGTAGACCTCGGTACGGCGGTCGTGGGTGTGGCAGGGCATGGTGTTCCACATCGAGCCGGGTTCCAGCACCGTGACGCCGAGCACGAGTTGGCAGCTTCGTACGCCGTCGGCGTGGATGTAGCGGCGCAGGGTGCGCAGGTTGGAGCCCTCGGCCGAGCCGAGCCCGACGCCCTCGGTGTCGGCGAACCGGACCAGGGCGGTGGGGTGTTCGGTGTGCGCGGCGGTGGACACCAGGTAGAAGCGCGCCGGTGACGGACCGTCGGAGGCGAACACGACCTCGCGGGCACCGCGCCCCACGTACAGGCAGTCCTTGTCGCCGAGGCGGTGGACGGCGCCGTCCACGGTGACGGTGCCGGGCGCGCCGACGTTGACGATGCCCGCCTCGCGGTGGTCGAGGAAGTACGGGCCGCGCAGCGCGTCGAAGGCGGGCAGCGCGACGGGTTCGCCGGGAGCCGGGGCCGTGCCCGCGACGACCATCCGGTCGTGATGGCTGTAGACGGCCCGGACGGTGCCGGGCCGGAAGAGGTCCTCGACCAGATGGCGGGCGCGCAACTCCTCGGTGCCGAGCCGCGGAATCTGGTCCGGATGCGTGGCGTGGCGGATTTCCATGTCGCAGCTCTTCCCTCGGTCCGACGGCAGTGCCAACATGTGGACCGTACTACAGAACGTCGTTCCATACTACGGAACATTCCACGCCATCGCTCGCCTGCACGCCACCCACCGCCTGCACACCACCCGGCACCCAGCCACCGCCGACGCGGGAGACACGTCTGATGTACCGACAGAATCTGGACCCCACGGGCACCCTCGCCTGGTCCGCACTGATCGCCGCCGTGCCGCTGCTGGTCGTGCTCGTGCTGCTCGGCGTCTTCCGCTGGAAGGCGCACTGGGCGGGCCTGGCGGCACTGGTCTCGGCGCTGCTGGTGGCGACCGCCGGTTTCGGCATGCCCGTCGCCCAGGCCGCCGACTCGGCCGCGTACGGCGCCGGGTTGAGCGTGCTGCTGGTGCTGTGGATCACCTTCAACGCGATCTGGATCTACAACCTGACCGTGAAGAGCGGTCACTTCGCGGTGCTGCGGCGGTCGTTCGCCGCGATCAGCGACGACCGGCGGATCCAGGCCATCGTCATCGCGTTCTCCTTCGGCGCGCTCATCGAAGCACTGGCGGGCGGCGGATCGCCGATCGCCATCTGCTCGGTGATGCTGATCGCCTGCGGCTTCCCCCCGGTCAAGGCGGCGACCCTCGCCCTGGTGGCCAACACCGCGCCGGTCGCCTTCGGCGGCATGGGCAACCCGGTGACGATCCTGGGCCAGGTCACCCAGCTCCCCGCCGACGACTTCGCCGCGATGGCCGGGCGGCAGGCCCCGCTCCTGGCACTGCTGGTGCCGTTCCTGCTGGTCGGCATCGCGGACGGCTTCCGGGCGGTACGGGAGGTGTGGCCCGCCGCGCTGGCCGCCGGACTCGCCTTCTCCGTCGGCCAGTTCACGCTGTCGAACTACTTCAGCTACAAGCTCACCGACATCTTCGCCGCCCTCGCCTCGGCGGGCGCGGTGCTGCTGCTCAACCAGGTCTGGCAGCCCGGCACGGCCGGGCGCGCGGTCACCGCTCCCCCGGTGATCGCGGGCGGCTCCTCGGACGCCTCCGCCGCGGAGGTACGGCGCGCGGGCACGCCGGACGGCGGCGACACGGCCGCCGACCGGCTCACCGCCTTCGCGCCGTACCTCATCATCGTGACGCTCTTCTCGCTGGCGCAGATCACCCCGATCAAGAACTGGCTGGCCAAGGGCGTGGTGAAGTTCGGCTGGCCCGGGCTGCACATCGTCAGCACCAAGGGCACCCCGGTCGCCACCGTGTACTCCCTCAACTGGGCGTCCGCGACCGGGAGTCTGCTCTTCCTGTCCGGGCTGCTCACCCTGCTGGTGCTGCGGATCGGCCCGCTGTCGGCCCTGCGGACCTACGGCGAGACCATCCGGCAGTTCGGCTGGGCGATCTTCACCATCTTCTGCGTCTTCGCGCTGTCCTATGTGATGAACCTGTCCGGGCAGATCACCACCCTGGGCGACTGGCTGGCCGAGGCGGGCGGCTTCTTCGCCTTCCTCGCCCCGGTGGTCGGCTGGTTCGGTGTCGCGGTGACGGGTACGGACGCGGGCTCCAACGCCCTGTTCGGCGGGCTGCAGCTGGCCGCCGCGCACCAGCTCGACACCTCGCCCGTGCTCTTCGGCGCCGCCAACACCACCGGCGGGGTGATGGCCAAGATGATCTCGCCGCAGAACCTGGCGATCGGCGCCGCGGCGGTCGGCGCGGTCGGCCAGGAGGGCACCCTGTTCCGCAAGGTCTTCGGCTGGAGCGTCGGGCTGCTCCTGCTGCTGTGCGTGCTGGTCTGGCTGCAGTCGACCGCGGTGCTCGACTGGATGGTCGTGAAGTAGTTACCGGCCCGGGCCCGGGATACCGTGGGGGCATGGACGCAAGCCCGCTGTACGTGCCCGTACGCCCGGGGCCCGCCGGATTCACCCTGCGCCTGATGCGCACCCCCTTCGGGAGCCGTACGGCGGTGGCGTTCACCAGCGACCAGCGGCTGCGGTCGGTGCTCGGGCCCACCCAGCCGTGGATCCGGCTGTCGGCGACCGCGCTGCGGGCGATGGCCGAGCCGCTCGGCGCCCACCACCTGACGGTGGACCCGCTGCTGACCGCCCGGCCGCCCGCCGTCTGGTCGACGCCCGCGACGGACGGACCGGCCGGGCCCGACAAGCCGCCCGGCCCGGCAGGCGATGACGACCTGGACGGACAGCAGCAGCCCGCGGGCCTGGCGCCGTAGCGTCCGGCCCGGTCAGCCGCTCGGCTGCACCTCGCCCACCATCTGCGCGGGCACGTCGCCGCGGCCCGCGAGGTCGCCCGGGGGGATGCCCGGATGGTGCCCGGCGTCGGACCGCCCGCTCGCCGGGGCCGCGTCGCCCAGCGCCAGCCGGGAGACGATCCGGTAGCGGTCGCCGCGGTAGACGGAGTGCACGTACTCCACCGGGCGGCCGGTGTCGTCCTTGGTGAGGCGCTCGAAGAGCAGCGCGGGCGACAGCACGGGCACCCCGATCAGCCGCGCCTCCTCCTCGTTGGTCACGGTCGGCTCGATCGACTGGACGGCCTCGTGCACCCGCACCCCGTGCGCGGTGCGCAGGAAGTCGTAGAAGTCGCCGGACTCCATGTCCGCGGGCCGCAGTCCCGGCACCAGATCGGCCGGGACGTGCAGGTACTCGATCGCCATCGGCTCGTCGTCGACCAGCCGCAGCCGGGCGATGTAGGTGATCTCGGCGGCGGGCGAGATCCGCAGCCGGCGGCCGACCCGGGCCCCGGCCTGCACGGTGGTCAGCTCCAGGACCCGGCTGGCCCAGGTGCCGCCGGCGTACGGCAGGCGGTGCGCGGTGCCGTCCGGTGCCAGCTCCTGGGTGATCTTGGCGCGGGCGACGAACATACCGCGGCCGTGCTCGCGTACCAGCAGTCCGGTGGTGACCAGTTCGTCCACGGCCGAGCGCAGGGTGGGGCGGGAGACGCCGAGCTGCTCGCACAGCGCCCGCTCGGAGGGGATCGGGTCACCGGGCGCGCGTGACTCGACGAGTTCCCTCAGGTAGTCGCGGACCCGTTCGCGTTTCAGCGCCGATCGCGACGGCTCGCTGGCCATGTGCTGTGTCCCCTCCGGCTGTGGTGCGTGTCGTACTTGTCCACTGAGGCTATCCAGAAGCTGACCAGTACGCCAGTGGCGGCCCTCCCCGTACCGTCCGCGTTGACGGTCGCACCTTCTGAACAGCGGGCATGCGCGGACTCTTGACGACATCAGTGGTCTATGCCACCTTCCTGACCAGTACTTGACCACTTGCCAAGTGGTAAAGCCTGCTCGCCCTGTTCGCTCCCGTCCCAGGAGACATCCCCGTGAGATCCAGACTCGTTCCCGGCGCAGCGTCGCTCGTCCTCGCCGTCACCGCGCTCACCGCGTGCGGCTCGTCCTCCTCCGGCTCCGGTGACAGCGGGGACTCCGCCGCGTCACCCGCGAAGCTGACGGTGTGGATCATGCGCGGCAGCATGTCCGACGGCTTCCTCAGCCGCTTCGAGACCGACTTCGAGAGCACCCACAAGGGCACCACCCTGGACATCCAGATCCAGGAGTGGGACGGCATAGGCCAGAAGATCACCAGCGCGCTGGCCAGCAAGGACGCGCCGGACGTGATGGAGGTCGGCAACACGCAGGTGGCGCAGTACGCGGCCAGCGGCGGCGTGGAGGACCTCACTGCCAAGGTCACCGACCTCCAGGGCGGCGACTGGATCCCGGGCCTGGCCGACCCGGGCGAGATCGACGGCAAGCAGTACGGCATCCCCTGGTACGCGGCCAACCGCGTCGTCGTCTACAACAAGGACCTCTTCGCCAAGGCCGGGATCACCACCCCGCCCAAGACCCGCGCCGAGTGGATCACGGACACCACCAAGCTCAACACCGGTGGCGACGACGGCATCTATCTGCCGGGGCAGAGCTGGTACGCGCTGGCCGGGTTCGTCTGGGACGAGGGCGGCGACCTGGCCGTCAAGGACGGCGACTCCTGGAAGGGCGCCCTCGACACCCCGCAGTCCAAGGCCGGCATGGAGTTCTACAAGCAGCTCCAGGCGCTCGGCAAGGGTCCCAAGGACTCCGACGAGGCCAAGCCGCTGCAGGCCGACGTGTTCGCCAAGGGCAAGAGCGCGCAGATCATCTCGGTGCCCGGCGGCGCTGACGCGATCCTCAAGGCCAACCCGGCACTGAAGGGCAAGATCGGCTTCTTCCCGATCCCCGGCAAGACCGCCGACAAGCCGGGCGCGGTCTTCACCGGCGGCTCCGACCTGGTCATCCCCGAGGCGTCCCGGCACCAGGCGCTCGCCTACGAGGTGGTCAAGGCGCTGGCGGGCACCAAGTGGCAGACGGACATGGCCAAGGAGATGAGCTACGTCCCCAACCGCACCTCGCTGGCGAACGTGCTCGCGGGCAACGAGGGCGCCTCGGTGATGGCGGTCGGCGCCGCCAACGGCCACGCCACCCCCAACTCCCCCAACTGGGCTGCCGTCGAGGCCAACAACCCGATCAAGCAGTACATGACGCAGGTGCTCACCGGCGCCGATCCCGACGCGGCGGGGAAGACCGCCTCGGCGGCGATCACCAAGGCCCTCAACACCGCGTCCTGACCGGCCTGCCCGCGAACCCCCAGGAGACCGCCGTGCTCACCGCTCCTCCCCCCGCCGCCCGGCCGGCCGTCGCGGACCCGCCGCCGCGCCGGACCGCGCGGCGGATCCGCCGCCCGCTCGCCGCGCTCTGGCCGTATCTGCTGATCGCCCCGACCGTGGTGGGCACGGCCTTCCTGCTGGTCTATCCGCTGGCCAGGAACACCGTGATGTCCTTCCAGCACTTCGGGATGGGCGAGCTGATCCGCGGCGGCGCCACCTGGGTCGGCACCGCCAACTACCGTGCGGTGCTGGACGATCCGGAGTTCTGGACGGTGGTCAGACGAACGCTCTGGTGGACCGCGCTCAACGTCGCCCTGATCATGCTGCTCGGCACCCTGGTGTCGCTGATGCTGGTCCGGCTCGGCAAGCGGATGCGGCTGGCGGTGATGAGCGGCCTGGTGCTGAGCTGGGCGACCCCGGTGATCGCCGCCACCACCATCTTCCAGTGGCTCTTCCAGTCCCGCTTCGGAGTGGTCAACTGGCTACTGGTAAAGCTGGGGTTCAGCTCGTACCGCGACTACACCTGGTTCGCGCACGGCGGTTCGACCTTCGCCATCCTGGTGACGCTGGTGGTGTGGCAGTCGGTGCCGTTCGCCGCGCTGACCCTCTACGGCGGACTCACCACGATCCCGGCCGAGTTGTACGAGTCGGCCAGGATCGACGGCGCCGGCGCGTGGCAGACCTTCCGTCTTGTCACCTTCCCCATGCTGCGGCCGCTGTTCGCACTGGTCACCTCGCTGGAGGTGATCTGGTGCTTCAAGTGCTTCGCGCAGATCTGGGTGATCAGCGAGGGCGGCCCCGACGGCGCGACCACCACGCTGCCCGTCTACGCCTTCCAGATCGCGCAGTCCCTGCACCGGTACGACCTCGGGTCCGCGGTCTCCATGCTGACCGTGCTGATCCTGCTGGGCGCACTGGTGTTCAACCTGCGGCGGATGTTCCGCCAGGAAGGCCGGGAGGAAGCGGCGCGATGACCACTCCGACCCTGCGAGTCCCCGCCCCGCGCACCCCGGGCGCCCGCACCCGCCGCACCGGCAACGCGGTGCGCAGGCTGCCGCTGAACCTGGCGGCCCTGGCCGTACTGGCCGTCTCCGTCTTCCCGGTCTACTGGATGGTGATCACGGCGCTGAAGCCGACCACCGCCATCCAGTCCGACACCCCGTCCTTCCTCCCCCTGCACCCGACGCTCGCGCACTTCAGGACCGCCGTGCACGCCGACGGCTTCGGCACCTTCTGGCGCAACAGCCTCACCGTCACGCTCGGCGCCGTGCTGATGTCGCTGGTGGTGGCGCTGCTGGCGGCCTTCGCGGTCGGCCGGATGCGCTGGCGCGGGCGGCGGGCGTTCCTCCTGCTGGTGTTCACCGCGCAGATGGCGCCGTGGGAGGCGCTGCTGATCCCGATGTACGTGATCGCGCGGGACACCGACATGCTCGACAAGCTGTCGATGCTGACGCTGGTCTACTTCATGACGACGCTGCCGTTCACCATCGTCACCCTGCGCGGCTTCCTCGCCGCGATCCCGGTGGAGCTGGAGGAGGCCGCCCAGGTGGACGGCTGCACCCGGCCGCAGGCGTTCCGCCGGGTGACCTTCCCGCTGCTGGCGCCGGGGCTGCTGTCCACCTCGCTGTTCGGCTTCATCACCGCCTGGAACGAGTTCGCGTTCGCCAACACGCTGATCATCAAGAACCAGGACGCCCGCACCCTGCCGGTCTGGCTCTCCTCGTTCAGCAATGTCTTCGGCACCGACTGGGGCGCCACGATGGCCGCCTCGTCGCTCTTCATGCTGCCCGTGCTGCTGGTCTTCCTCGTCCTGCAGAACCGGGTCACCACCGGAATGACCGCCGGCGCCGTCAAGGGCTGACCGCCCGCCGCGCGCCCGACCTCCCCTGGAGAGCACCGCTGTGTTCATTCCGCACCCCACCCGACTCACCCTGCTCCCCGGCCACTTCACCTTCGACGCGGCCACGGCGGTACGGGCCGGCGACGGCGCCCGGGACGCCGCCGGGCTGCTGCGCACGCTGCTGCGGCCCGCCACCGGACTGCCGCTGCCCGACGCGCCCACCGGCGCCGTGACACTGGCCCTGGACCCGGCCGCGTACGGCGGTCCCGACAGCGGTTCGGGCGCCTTCGCGAGCGGTCCCGACGGCGGTCTCGGCCCCGAGGGGTACGAGCTGACCGTCGGCCCGGACGCGGTGCTGCTGCGCGCGGCGCGCCCCGCGGGCCTGCTGCACGGCGTGCAGACGATCCGCCAACTGCTGCCGCCCGAGGCGCTGTCGGAGCTCCCGGCCGGCGGGACGCCCTGGCGGTTGCCGTGCCTGCGGGTCACCGATGTGCCGGCGTTCGGCTGGCGCGGGGCGATGCTGGACGTCGCCCGGCACTTCCTGCCGATGCCGTTCCTGCGCCGCTTCGTGGACCTGCTGGCCTTCCACAAGCTGAACGTGCTGCATCTGCACCTCACCGACGACCAGGGCTGGCGGATGCCGGTCGCCGCCTATCCGAAGCTCACGGAGATCGGCGGGGCCAGGGCGCGCTCCATGATCGGCCCGGCGGGCAGCGGCCGCTTCGACGACCGGCCGCACGCGGGCGCGTACACCGCCGCGGAGCTGCGGTCGCTGGTGGCGTACGCGGCCGGGCTCGGGGTCACCGTGCTGCCCGAGATCGAGATGCCCGGGCACGCGCGGGCGGCGCTCGCGGCCTATCCGCACCTGGGGAACGTGCCCGGGCGGGAGCTCGACGTGTGGACCGAGTGGGGCGTGTGCGAGAACGTGCTCGGCGTCCACGACGAGGTGCTGGCCTTCTGCGGGACCGTACTCGACGAGGTGCTGGACATCTTCCCCTCGCCGTATGTGCACGTCGGCGGCGACGAGTGCCCGGTCACCGAGTGGGAGCGGAGCCCCGCGGCCAGGCGGCGGGCCGCGGAGCTGGGGCTGGCGGCGCCCAAGGCGCTGCACGGCTGGTTCCTCGGCCGGATCGGCGCCCACCTGCTGGCCGCGGGACGGCGGCCGGTGTGCTGGGCGGAGGACTCGGGGGCGCTGCCGCCGGAGTTCACCGTGATGCCGTGGCGCGACACCGACCACGGTCTGGCCGCCGCCCGCCGCGGCCACGACGTCGTCATGACGCCGTACCGCTCCACGTATCTGGACTACCCGCAGTCCGGCGACCCGGGCGAACCCCAGGGCCAGCCCGGCACGGTCGTCGACCTGCGGGCCGTGCACGGCGGCGAGCCCGCGCCGGGCGACTGGGAGCCGGAGGCGGCGGCCCGGGTGCTGGGCACCCAGGCGCAGCTGTGGACCGAGTTCGTCGAAGGACCCGAGCAGGCCGAGTATCTGACCTTCCCCCGGCTGTGCGCGCTCGCCGACCGCTCCTGGAACCCGGCCGCCGACTGGTCGGCCGACTTCCTGCCCGCCCTTACCCGGCACCAGCCGCGGCTGTCCGCGCTGGGCGTGCGGTACCGCCGCGGCGTGCCCGCCACCGACCACCCCCACCAGCCGTAACACCCAACCCCCCACCGGAAAGGGATCACCGTGTCACGAACGATCCGCATACCCGCCAGGGTCCGTGCCGCGACGGCCGTCTGCGCCGCCGCCGGTCTGGCCTGCGCGGCGCTCACCGCGCTGCCCGCCTCGGCGGCGCAGGACTCGCTGAGCGTCCAGTACCGCACCAGCGCCTCCGGGGCCACCGCCGACCAGGCGGAGCCGTGGCTGGAGGTCACCAACACCGGCAGCTCCAGCGTGGCGCTCAGCGGTGTCACCCTGCGCTACTACTTCAAGTCCGATGGTCCCGGCGTCAGTTACCGCTTCGCCTGCTCGTGGGCGGTGAAGGGCTGCGCCAACATCACCGGCACCTTCGGCACCCTGGCCAACCCCACCGCGACCGCCGACCGCTATCTGGAGATCGCCTTCACCTCGGGCGCGGGCTCGCTGGCGCCGGGGCAGAACACCGGCGACATGCAACTGCGGTTCTACCGCGCCGACTGGCAGACCCTCCGGCAGTCCGACGACTACTCCTTCAACGGCGCCCAGACGTCGTACGCCGACTGGAACAAGGTCACCGCGCAGAAGGGCGGATCCGTGGTGTGGGGCACCGCCCCGGCCGGGAACGACCCGACGCCGCCGACCACCCCGCCGACCACGCCGCCCACCACTCCCCCGACGTCGCCGCCGCCGGCCGGCGGGCCCGCGCTCTTCGACGACTTCAGCTACGCGTCCAGCTCGGACGCGGCGGTGCAGCAGCACGGCTGGACGGTCAAGTCGGGCCAGGGCGGCCCCGGGGTGGCGGGAGCCACCTGGTCCCCGCAGGACGTCACCTTCGTGCCGGACGGCTCCGGCGGCAACAAGGTGATGAACCTGCGGCTCACCACCGACGGCACCGCGGCGGGCACCAAGGAGACCGAGATCCAGACCGCCGCCCGCAAGTTCAAGAACGGCACCTACGCCGCCCGGGTCCGCTTCAACGACACCCCGACCGGCGGCCCCGACGGCGACCACGTCAACCAGACGTTCTTCACCTTCACCCCGCTCAACGCGCCGATGGACCCCGACTACAGCGAGCAGGACTTCGAGTACCTGCCCAACGGCGGCTGGGGCGAGACGCAGAACATCATGTACGAGACGTCGTGGGAGACGTACAACCCGGACCCGTGGAACGCGGTCAACGTCCATGGCCAGCAGTACGGCAGCCTCGACGGCTGGCACGACCTGCAGATCACCATCGACAACACGAACATCACGTACTACATCGACGGCACGCAGGTCGCGCAGCACGGTGAGCCGTACCTGCCCGAGACCCCGCAGTGGATCGACTTCAACCACTGGCTGATCGACCTCACCGGCCAGACCGGCAGCACCGCGCGGTCGTACAACGAGCAGGTGGACTACGTCTACTTCCTCAAGGACCAGGTGCTGACCCCGGCGCAGGTGCAGAGCCAGGTGGCCGGCTACCGGTCGGCGGGCACCACCTTCACCGACACCGTGCCCACCAGCTAGCCCCCGGAAGGGGCGCGCTCCCGCGGGGCCTTCGGACCTCCTTCCCTCCCATGCGGGGAAGTCCGGGGGTCCCGCGGGTTTCTGTTATCCGGCCGGCATGACAGCGTCTCCTGTCCGGGGCAGAGTCGACGGACAGGAGTGGAGCACCATGCGGGCAGGCGACCGTGTCGGACCCGATCCCGCGCTGGTGACCGCCGCGCGGGCGGGTGACCAGGCAGCGCTGGACAGGCTTGTCGCCGACTGCCTGCCACTGGTCTACAACATCGTGGGGCGGGCGCTCGACGGCCACGACGACGTGGACGACGTGGTGCAGGAGACGCTGCTGCGGGTGGTGCGGGGCTTGGGCGACCTGCGGGACCCGGCGGCCTTCAGGTCCTGGATGGTGGCGATCGCCGTACGGCAGGTGCGCGACCGCGAGCAGGCGCGGAAGGCGTCGTGGCACCACCAGACCGCCCTGGACGCGGCCGAGTTGATACCCGACCCGGCCTCGGACTTCGCGGCCGTCACGATCCTGCGGCTCGGACTGACCGACCAGCGGCGCGAGATGGCCGAGGCCACCCGCTGGCTGGACCCGGACGACCGGACGCTGCTGGCGCTGTGGTGGCTGGAGGAGACCGGCGACCTGGGCCGCTCGGAACTGGCCGGGGCGCTGGGCCTGTCCCGGCAGCACGCGGCGGTCAAGGTCCAGCGGATGAAGGAGCAGCTCGACACCTCGCGCGCGGTGGTCCGCGCACTCGGCGCGTCCTCGGACTGCCAGGGGCTCGCCCATCTCACCGGCGGCTGGGACGGCGTCCCGAGCCCGCTGTGGCGCAAGCGCTTCGCCCGCCACCTGCGCGGCTGCCCGGAGTGCACCCGGCACGGCGGGGTGCTGCTCCCGGTGGACCGGCTGCTCAGCGGTCTGCCCCTGCTCCCGGTCCCGATCGGCACCCCGTTCAGCGCCCCCTTCGGCTCCTCCGCCCCGCCGCACGTCCCGCCACCGGGCCACGCGGATCTTCCCCCGGGTGCCCACCCCACCGTGCCCTCCTCCCAGGCCGCGCCCCCGGCGGCCCCGCGCACCGCTCCGCGTCATCGCCCCCCACGGCGGAGCGGTGCGCCCCGGGGAGCCCGGCCGAAGCTGCTGCACGGCGGCCCCCTGGGGGTCCCGGCGGCCGCGATGGGCGTCGTGGCGGCCGTGGCGGCGGGGGCGCTGCTGGCGGTGCACCTGTCCTCGGACCGGTCGGCGCCCGCCGCGCGGGCCACCGCGCCGAGCCACTCGGCGACCGCGCCGGCGGCCACGGTCCCGGCGACCGCCACCCCCACCACACCGGCACCCACCCCGACCAGGACCCCGACGCCGAGCCGTAAGCCGACGCCGGCCGCGACCACCCACGCCCCACCGCAGGCACCGCCGCCCGCGCCGCCCGCCGCCTCGGCCCGCAAGGGCGTCGGGGTGTGGAGCTTCAACGGGGTGAACACCGCGCTCGCCCGCTCGGGCGCGGGCTGGTACTACACCTGGGCGACCACGCACAGCGGCATCAGCGGTCCCGGTTTCGTCCCGATGATCTGGGGTGCGAAGAGCACGGACGCCGCGTCGCTGGCCCAGGCGAAGCAGGCGGGACCGTATCTGCTGGGCTTCAACGAGCCCGACATGGGCGGACAGGCCAATATGACGGTCGATCAGGCGCTGTCCCTGTGGCCGAAGTTGATGGCGACCGGCAAGGTGCTGGGCAGCCCCGCGGTGGCGTACGGCGGGGACACACCCGGCGGCTGGCTGGACCGCTTCATGACCGGCGCGAAGGCCAAGGGCCTGCGCGTCGACTTCATCGCGCTGCACTGGTACGGCGGCGACTTCACGACGCCGGACGCGGTCGCGCAGCTCAGGTCGTATGTGCGGGCCGTCCACGACCGCTACCACAAGCCGGTCTGGCTCACCGAGTTCGCGCTGATCGACTTCGCGGGCGGCGGCGCCCGCTTCCCCACCGACCAGCAGCAGGCGGCCTTCGTCACCTCGGCCACGAAGATGCTCGACGGGCTGCCATGGCTCCAGCGCTACGCCTGGTTCGGGCTGCCCGCCGACGACGCCAAGCCGAGCAGCGGCCTCTTCCACAGCGGCCCGGTCGAGACCCCGGCGGGCCGCGCCTTCGAGGCGGCGCGCTGACGGACACGCCTCAGGCGGTCTCGAAGCGTACGGTGTGCGCCGCCTCCGGGTCGGAGGCGGCGAGCAGCCGGGCGCCCTCCTCGGTGAGGGCGTCCCGGTCGGCCGCGGACAGCGCGGCGAAGGGGGTCACGACGACGGCGGCCTCCCCCTTGGCCCGCTCGAACCGCCAGGTGCCGCCGACGAATCCGTCGACCAGGATCGTGCCGCGGATGATGCCGTTGACGGTCATCACCTTGGTGCGGTGCGCGTCGTCCAGGACGCGGGTGCGGTCGGCGTGCGAGAGCAGCAGGTTGTCGAAGTCGGCCACGAAGCGGGCGGAGACCTCCCGGTCCGGGTCGGCCAACTCGGCGTCCGGCAGGTCGTAGAGCACCCGGCCGTCGTCGGCGGTGCAGGTGCGCAGGTCCATCGCGGTGAACACCGGCTTGAGGCCGGTGAGGCCGCACCACTTCTGCATGTCGGCGGGGGTGGCGGGGCCGAAGGCGGCCAGATAGCGGCGGACCAGCTCGCCCGGGTCGGGCTGTACGGCCGCCGCCTCGCCGAGCCAGTCGTCGAGATACGCGTACCGCGGCTGCCCGGCCGAGCCCCACACGCCGCGCGGTGGGATCTGCACCAGCGGCGCCCACACCCGCAGCGCGCTGACCAGCGACGCCGGATCGGCGTCGGGCCACCGCCGGCTGAGCGCGGTCCGCAACTCCGCGGGGCCCAGGGCCTGTTCGGCGAGCACCTGGCGGCCGTACGCCACGAGCAGGTCGCGGTCGACGCCGGTGATCCCGGCCGCCCACTGCGAACTCCGCAGCCCCCGGTCCAGCATCGGCTGCACCCACGGCCGCAGCAGCCTGGCGTCGGCCGCCGTGACCAGGTGCACGGTGCTGCGCATCAGCACGATCCGCACCAGCTTGCGTGCGGTGAGCAGCTCGCCCACCTCGTCGAAGGAGAAGTCCGCCACCCGCGTCCACAGACCGGGGTACGGCGACAGCGGCGCCTGCGACTGCAGCCCCAGCAGATGCGCGACGGCCGCCTCGGCGCCCTTCCCGGTGCGCTCCAGCAGCAGTTGGCGCTCCAGCAGCGTGCGGTTGAGGGTGCGCGGGTCCAGCGGTGCGTCGGCCATGGCCCTACGGTAGATCGCCTTGCGGACAGCTTCTGACCGCAAGGGCGTGGCGTGATCGATACACCGGGCGCGTGTCCTACGCCGCCGGGCTGCCGAGCCTGCGCGGGGATATCTTCGGCTCGTGGTGGATCGGGGTGTGCGCGCCGGTCAGCGGGGTGCCGGTGCCACCGCGGCCGTGGGCCACGATCTCGGCGGCGATGGACAGCGCGGTCTCCTCGGGGGTGCGGGCACCCAGGTCGAGGCCGATCGGGGAGTGCAGCCGGTTCAGGTCGAGTTCGGTGACGCCGGTCTCCCGCAGCCGGTCGAGCCGGTCCAGGTGGGTGCGGCGCGAGCCCATGGCGCCGACGTACGCGAACGGCAGCCGCAGGGCCCGCTCCAGCAGCGGGATGTCGAACTTGGCGTCATGGGTGAGGACGCACACCACGGTCCGGCCGTCGAGCCGTCCGGCCGCCACCTCGGCGTCGAGGTAGCGGTGCGGCCAGTCGACGACCACGTCGTCCGCCTCGGGGAAGCGCCGCGGGGTGGCGAAGACCGGCCGGGCGTCGCAGATCGACACCCGGTAGCCGAGGAACTTGCCCGCCCGCACCAGCGCCGCGGCGAAGTCGATCGCGCCGAACACCAGCATCCGCGGCGGCGGCACGCTGGCCTCGACGAGCAGCGTCAGCGGCACGCCGCAGCGGCTGCCGTCGGCGCCGATCACGGTGGTGGCGGTGCGGCCCGCGGCCAGCAGGGCGCTGGTCTCGGCGGCCGCGGTACGGTCCCGCTCGGGGTCACCGAGCGAGCCCTCGTACGATCCGTCGGAACGCACCAGCAGGGCGCGGCCCATCAGTTCCGCGGGGCCCTCCACGATCCGGGCGACCGCGGCCGACTCCCCGGCCACGGCGGCGGCCAGCGCGCCGGTGATCTCGGGGCGGGCCGCGGGGTCGATCCGCTGGACGAGGATGTCGATCTCCCCGCCGCAGGTCAGGCCGACGGCGAAGGCGTCGTCGTCGGAGTAGCCGAAGTGCTCCAGGACGGGTGCGGCCCCGGGTCCCGCGGCCAGCACCTCCTGGCACCGTTCGTAGACGGCGCCCTCCACACACCCGCCGGACACGCTGCCGATGGCGTTGCCGCCCCCGTCGACGGCGAGCGCCGCGCCGGGCTGGCGGGGGGCGCTGCCGCCGATCGCGACCACGGTCGCCACGGCGAACGGCGCGCCGAGTCCGCTCCAGCGGTGCAACTCGTCAGCGATGTCCAGCATGGTGTTCAGCTCCTTGGCGTTCTCTGCCCGGCGCTCACTTGACGCCGAGCCAGCCCTCGATCGGATGCAGGGCGAAGTAGACGACGAAGACGGCGGTGAGGATCCACATGAACACGCCGGGCTCGCGCCACTTGCCCTGCGCGGCCTTGATGGCGGTGTACGAGACCACACCGGCGCCGACGCCGGCGGTGATGGAGTAGGTGAAGGGCATCAGTGCCACGGTCATGAAGACCGGCACGGAGACCGCGCGGTCGGACCAGTCGACGTGGCGGGCGTTGCTCATCATCATCGCGCCGATCACCACGAGGGCGGCGGCGGCGACCTGGCCGGGCACGATCTGGGCGAGCGGCGTGAAGAACAGGCCGAGCGCGAAGAAGATGCCGGTGACGACCGACGACAGGCCGGTACGGGAGCCCTCGCCGACGCCGGTCGCGGACTCGATGAAGACCGTCTGCCCGGAGGCTCCGGCGACACCGCCGATCGCGCCGCCGGCGCCGTCGATGAACAGCGCCTTGGACAGGCCCGGCATCCGGCCCTTGTCGTCGGCGAGTCCGGCCTCGGTGCCGACGCCGATGATGGTGGCCATCGCGTCGAAGAACCCGGCCAGCACGAGGGTGAAGACGATCACGCCCACCGTCATGCCGCCGATCGAGCCCCAGCCGCCGAACTCCACGTGGCCGAACAGCCCGAAGTCCGGCATGGAGACGGCGCTGCCCTGCAGCTTGGGTGCGCTGCCGCCCCAGTCGGCGGGCGTCAGGTTGCCGACCGCGTTGACGATCACAGCCAGTACGGTACCGACCACGATGCCGATCAGGATGGCACCGGGGACACTGCGGGCCTGCAGCATGAAGATCAGCAGCAGGGTGGCGCAGAAGAGCAGCACCGGCCAGCCGTGCAGCTGGCCGCCCGCGCCGAGGGTGACGGGCGCCGAGCCGTGCGGGTCGCCCTTGCCCACGAACCCGGCGTTGACCAGGCCGATCATGGCGATGAACATGCCGATGCCGATGGTGATGCCGTGCTTGAGCGCCAGCGGGATGGCGTTCATGACGATCTCGCGCAGCCCGGTGACCACCAGCAGCACGATCACGCCGCCGTAGATCACACACATGCCCATGGCCTGCGGCCAGGTCATGTTGGGGGCCACCTGGGTGGAGATCACCCCGGCGACGCTGAGGCCCGCGGCGAGCGCCAGCGGCACCTTGCCGACGAAGCCCATCAGAAGGGTGGAGACAGCCGCGGCCAGTGCGGTGGCGGTGATCAGCGCGGCGTGGCTGAGCTTGTGTCCCGTGACGTCCGGTCCGGACAGCAGCAGGGGGTTGAGCAGCAGGATGTAGCACATCGCCATGAAGGTCGTGATGCCGCCGCGGACCTCGCGGGGTATCGACGAGCCTCTTTCGGAGATGTGGAAGTACCGGTCGAGCCAGGATCTTCCGGCGGGCTGCAGCGAGCCGGAGCCCGCCTCCTCCGCCGCGGTGAGCGGCTCTACTGGCGTCTGGGTCATGATGCCAACTCCCAAGGTTCACAGGGGCACCCGTACGCGGTGTACGGGATTTGGGATCTGCGTGGCCTGCACGACCCGGGGGACGGCCCGAGACGAACGCTTGCCTTGCCTGCCGCCCGGTCCGGGGGCGGGAGCCCCCGTCCCGGACGGACGGCGTCCTTCAGGACCCGGTCAGGTGTTCCGGCCGGATGGGTGTCCTGTTCAGTTCGAGACCCGTGGCGTTCCTGATCGCCGCGAGGACCGCGGGAGTGGACGACAGGGTCGGTGCCTCGCCGATGCCGCGCAGCCCGTACGGGGCGTGGTCGTCGGCGAGTTCGAGCACGTCGACGGGGATCGTCGGCGTGTCGAGAATCGTGGGGATCAGGTAGTCGGTGAAGGACGGGTTGCGGACCTTCGCCGTCTTCGGGTCGACGATGATCTCCTCCATGACCGCCACGCCCAGGCCCTGGGTGGTGCCACCCTGGATCTGGCCGACGACGGACAGCGGGTTGAGCGCCTTGCCGACGTCCTGGGCGCAGGCGAGTTCGACCACCTTGACCAGGCCCAGCTCGGTGTCCACCTCGACGACCGCGCGGTGCGCGGCGAAGGAGTACTGGACATGGCCGTTGCCCTGGCCGGTCTTCAGGTCGAAGGGCACGGTCGGCCGGTGCCTGAACTCCAGCTCCAGGTCGACCGCCTCGCCCTCCAGCACGTCCGCGATCGGGGCCAGCGCCTCGCCGCCGTCGGTGACGACCTTGCCGCCCTCCAGCAGCAGTTCGGCGGTGGCCCACGCGGGGTGGTAGGTGCCGAACTTGCGGCGCCCGATCTCCAGCACCTTCTCCCGTACGGCCTCGCAGGTGTTCTTCACCGCGCCGCCGGTCATGTACGTCTGCCGGGAGGCGGAGGTGGAGCCCGCGGAGCCGACCTGGGTGTCGGCGGGCTGGATCGTCACCTGGGTGACGCCGAGTTCGGAGCGGGCGATCTGGGCGTGCACGGTGACTCCGCCCTGGCCGACCTCGGCCATCGCGGTGTGCACGGTGGCGACCGGCTCGCCGTTGATGACCTCCATCCGCACCCGGGCGGTGGAGTAGTCGTCGAAGCCCTCGGAGAAGCCGACGTTCTTGATGCCGACCGCGTAGCCGACACCGCGGACGACGCCCTCGCCGTGCGTGGTGTTGGACAGGCCGCCGGGCAGCGCGCGCACGTCGGAGGCGCCGCCGGCCACCTCCCACTGGCGCTCGGGCGGCAGCGGCCGGGCCTTGACCCGGCGCAGCAGTTCCGCGACCGGGGCCGGGGAGTCCACGAGCTGCCCGGTGGGCATGATCGCGCCCTGCTCCATGGCGTTGATCTGGCGGAACTCCACCGGGTCCATGTCCAGCGCGGCGGCCAGCTTGTCCATCTGCGCCTCGTAGGCGAAGCACGCCTGGACCGCGCCGAAGCCGCGCATCGCGCCGCAGGGCGGGTTGTTGGAGTACAGCGCCAGGGCCTCGATCTCGACGTCGTCGACCACGTAGGGGCCGACCGACAGCGAGGCGGCGTTGCCGACCACGGCCGGGGAGGCGGAGGCATACGCGCCGCCGTCCAGCACGATCCGGCACTTGAGGTGGGTGAGCTTGCCGTCGCGGGTCGCGCCGTGCTCGTACCAGAGCTTCGCCGGGTGGCGGTGGACATGGCCGAAGAAGGACTCGAACCGGTTGTAGACGATCTTGACCGGCTTGCCGGTGCGCAGCGCCAGCAGGCAGGCGTGGATCTGCATCGACAGGTCCTCGCGGCCGCCGAAGGCGCCACCGACGCCGGAGAGCGTCATCCGGACCTTCTTCTCCGGCAGGCCGAGCACCGGCGCGATCTGCCGCAGGTCCGAGTGCAGCCACTGGGTGGCCACGTAGAGGTCGACGCCGCCGTCCTCGGAGGGCACGGCCAGGCCCGACTCGGGGCCGAGGAACGCCTGGTCCTGCATGCCGAAGACGTACTCGCCGCTGATGACGACGTCCGCGCGGCGGGCGGCCGCGGCCGCGTCGCCGCGGATGATCGGCTGGCGGTGCACGATGTTGGGGTGCGGCACATGGCCGCTGTGGTGGTCGTCGCGGTTCTCGTGGACCAGCACCGCGTCCTCGGCGGTGGCCGACGCCTCGTCGGTGATCACCGGCAGTTCGCGGTACTCAACGACGATCTTCGCGGCGGCCCGGCGGGCGGTCTCCGGGTGGTCGGCGGCGACCAGCGCGACCGGCTCGCCGTGGTGGCGGACCTTGCCGTGCGCGAGCACCGGGGTGTCCTGGATCTCCAGGCCGTAGTGCTTCACCTCGGTGGGCAGGTCGTCGTAGGTGAGCACGGCGTAGACCCCGGAGGTGGCCAGCGCCTGGGAGGTGTCGATGGAGACGATCTCGGCGTGCGCGACGGTGCTGCGCAGGGTGTAGCCCCACAGCATGTCCTCGTGCCACAGGTCGGACGAGTACGCGAACTCGCCGGTGACCTTCAGGGTGCCGTCGGGGCGCAGCGTGGACTCGCCGATGCCGCCCTTGGTGGCGCTGCCCTGGGTGAGGCTGGTGGGGGTGCGTCCGGGTGCCGTGGAGTTGCGTGTCTCGGCGTTCATGGTCACACCGCCTCTTCGGTGCGGGCGGCGGCGAGCCGGACCGCGTCCAGGATCTTCTCGTAGCCGGTGCAGCGGCACAGGTTGCCCGACAGCGCCTCGCGGATGTCCCCGTCGGAGGGCTCGGGGTTGCGCTCCAGCAGTTCGTCGGCGGCGACCAGCAGCCCGGGGGTGCAGAAGCCGCACTGCACGGCGCCCGCGTCCACGAACGCCTGCTGGACGGTGGACAGGGTGCCGTCCTCGTCGGCCAGGCCCTCGACGGTGACGACCTCGCGGCCCTGCACCTGGCCTGCGGCCACCAGGCAGGAACACACCGGCACGCCGTCGAGGCGGACCGTACAGGAACCGCATTCGCCCTGCTCACAGGCGTTCTTGGAGCCGGGCAGGCCCATCCGCTCACGCAGGACGTACAGCAGGCTCTCGCCCTCCCATACGTCGTCGGCCTCCTGCGGGCTGCCGTTGACGGTGAAGGTCACGCGCATGGCTTGCTCCTGTCGCTCTGCTCGGTGCCGCGGTACTGCTCCCAGGTCCAGCCGAGGGTGCGGCGGGCCATGACGCCCAGCGCGTGCCGCCGGTACGAGGCGGTGCCGCGGACGTCGTCGATCGGGTTGGCGGCGCCGGAGACCAGCACCGCGAACTGCCGGGCCACCGCGGGCGGGATGACCCCGCGGCTGTCCCACAGGCCGCCCTCGTCGAGCGCGGCGGCCAGGAACTCCTCCGCGGTCTTCGCCCGGATCGGGGTGGGCGCCGCGGACCCGATGCCGGTACGGACCGTGCGGGTCTCGGGGTGCAGTGCCACACCGAACGCGCAGACCGCGATGACCATCGCGTTGCGGGTGCCCACCTTGGAGAACTGCTGGGGGCCGTCCGCCTTCTTCAGGTGCACCGCGCGGATCAGCTCGTCGGGCTCCAGCGCGTTGCGCTTCACCCCGAGGTAGAAGTCGTCGATCGGGATCATCCGGGTGCCGCGCACCGAGACCGCCTCGACCTCGCCGCCGCCGGCCAGCAGCGCCGGGTGGGCGTCCCCGGCCGGGGAGGCCGTGCCGAGGTTGCCGCCGACACCGCCGCGGTTGCGGATCTGCGGGGAGGCGACGGTGTGGCTGGCGAGCGCGAGACCGGGCAGCTCGGTGCGCAGGTTCTCCATGATCCGGCTGTACGGCACCGAGGCGCCCAGCCGGACGGTGTCGGCACCCACCTCCCACTCCTCGAGCTCACCGATACGGTTCAGGTCCAACAGGTACTCGGGCCTGCGGTGGTCGAAGTTGATCTCGACCATCACGTCCGTGCCACCCGCGATGGGCACAGCGGTGGGGTGCTCGGCCTTTGCGGCGAGCGCCTCCTCCCAGCTGGCGGGGCGCAGGAAGTCCATGGGATTTCTCTTCTCGAGTTCGAGCGGGCTGTTCATGTCCTGTACACGCGGCGTGGGCCTAGTACACGACCGGGAGGCCATCCGGGTGCAGTCACCGAAAACATGAAGCGTTTGGCTGGCCAGCCACCAGGTCTTGTAGATTCCTCTGAAAGGGGTCCTTCCGGAACCTCGCTGTATCCCACCTGCCACACCCGTCTTCTCCCCCCTCCTCTCCAGTGTTCTCCACCCGCTCAAGACAAGGCGACGACCATGCGGCTGCGCGCACTGCTCGACACCGAAGCCCTCGGCCTGCGGCTGCTCGGCGGCGAGGCGGAGCTGGACCGTACGGTCCGCGGTGTCATGACCACCGATCTGCGCGATCCGAGCCGGTATCTGACCGGCGGCGAGCTGGTGCTGACCGGGCTCGGCTGGCGGCACGGGCCCGAGGACTCCGAGTCCTTCGTCCGGCTGCTGGCCGGGGCCGGGGTCGCCGGGCTCGGCGCGGGCGAGGCCGAGCTGGGGTCGATCCCGGACGACCTGGTGAGCGCGTGTGTACGGCACCGGCTGCCGCTGTTCGCGGTGGACGAGAAGGTCTCCTTCGCCTCGATCACCGAGCATGTGGTCCGCCAGGTCTCCAGCGAGCGGGCGGGCGACCTGGCTGCGGTCGTCGACCGGCACCGGCGGCTGATGTCGTCAGGGCCCGCCGGCGGCGGCCCGGACGCGGTGCTCGACCTGCTCGGCAGCGACCTGGACCTGCGGGCGTGGGTGCTGTCCTCCACCGGCCGGGAGATCGGCGGCTCCGGGCATCCGCTGCCCGCCGCGGTCCGTACCGAACTGGCCGGCGCCCAGCAGGCCGCGGCCCGCACGGCCCGGCCGTCCCCGCACCGGGTGGCCGTGCAGGGCGGACGGACCTACTCCCTCTTCCCGATCCGCTCGGGCGACGCCGACGTACGGGCCACGTTGCTGTCCGACTGGTTCCTGGCCGTCGAGGCGGACGCCGGGGAGTGGCCCGCCGAGCGGCTGGACCTGCTGCACGGCGTCACCCAGCTGATCGCGGTGGAGCGGGACCGGCGGGACGCGGCCCGGGCGGTACGGCGGCGGCTGGCCGCCGAGGTGCTGGAGCTGGTGACCGGTGGTGCGCCTCCGGCCGAGATCGGGGCCCGGTTGCGGGCCGCGGCGCCGGTGCTGGTGCCGGGGGCCGGGGGCGCGCCGTACTGGCAGATCGTGGTGGCCCGGGTGGACTGGGCGGGCGGCGAGGTGCCGTCGGGGCCGGTGGCGCAGGCCCTGCTGGAGGAGGCGCTGGCCGATCCCGCGGAGGCGGGCCCGGACGCGGCCGACCGGATCGCGGTCGCCCACGCGGACGACAAGGCGATGGCGCTGGTGCCGCTGCCGCCGGCGCTCGCCCCCGCCGAGGGCGACGGAAGCGGTGAGGGCGGTACGGCGGCGGACGCGCGGGCGGGCGGCGCGCCGAACGCCCTGCACGCCGACCGGCTGCTCGACATGCTGCGCTCCCCGCTGTCGCGGGGCCTGGCCGAGGACGGCCGGGTCACCATCGGGGTGAGCGCGGCCGTGCAGTCGGCGGAGGGGCTGCGCGGCGCCCTGGAGGAGGCCAGGCACGCCCGCCGGGTGGCCGCGGCCCGCCCGGGACGGGTCTGCGTCGCCGGGCACGAGGAACTGGCCTCACACGTCCTGCTGCTGCCCTTCGTGCCGGACGACGTACGCCGCGCCTTCACCGCCCGGCTGCTCGACCCCCTGCGCGCCTACGACCGGCGGCACCGCGCCGAGCTGATCCCGACGCTGGAGGCGTTCCTGGAGTGCGACGGCTCCTGGACCCGCTGCGCCACCCGGCTCCACCTGCACGTCAACACCCTGCGGTACCGGATCGGGCGGATCGAACAGCTCACCGGGCGGGATCTGGCCCGGCTGGAGGACAAGCTGGACTTCTTCCTGGCGCTGCGGATGAGTTGAGCGGCGCCGCGCGGGAGGCGGTCACGGCGGGCTCCACCACGGGTTCGGGTGGTGATCAGGCCATTAGTGATCCCGTTCACAAGAAGTGATCTCCAACCCCTTGGCGGGGACCCCCGCGCCATGTTTACCTTCCGCCACTGGCACACGTATGCACTGGCTCGCACTGGCTCGATGACGCGCTTGGGGGAGAGGCTGTGGCGGATACCGCCCTGTCGGATTCGGTGGTCGGGGTTCCGGACGTATGGCGGCTGCGGGCACGCGGCTGCTGGGCGGAGGCGGCGGCACTGCTCGCGCCGTACTGTGCCGACGATCCAGGGGCCGCGCTACGGAGGGCGGAACTGCTGGTCGAGGGGTGTTTCTACCACCTCGACGGATGGGCGGAGGCGGAGGACGCGCTGCGGACCGCCGAGGCCATGGCGGGCACCGACGAGGAGCGCGGCGCGGCGGCCTCCGAGCGGGGGTACCTCGCGTACGGCGCCACGCTCTTCTCGGTACGGGACCGCGCCGACGAGGCCCGGTCCGCGTTCGGGCGGGCCGCCGCGCTGCTGTCCCCGGCGTCGCCGGGGCGCCCTCTGCTGGACTTCCGGCGCGGGCTGGTCGCCGAGAACATCGCCGCGAATCCCGCTGCCGCGCGGGCCGCGTACCGGCGGGCCCACGCGGGCGCCGTCGCCCACGGGGACGTCTTCCTGACCTCCTTCACCTGGCGCCACCTCGCGGGCCTCGCCGCCGCCGACGGTGATCTCGCCGAGGCCAGGCACGGCTTCGCCGAGTCCCTCCGCCTGCGCGTCTCCCTCGGCCACCTCGTCGGCACCGCCCCCGCCATGCTCGCCCTCGCGGACGTCGCCCCCGACCCCGAGGCGGCCCGCCTCCGCCTCGAGGCCGCCCGCCTCTACGCCCTCCTCAACAACATCCCCACCTGGCTAGCCCCCGCCTTCGAGGCCGCCGAGGCGCTCCGCTAGCGGAGGACGTGCCCCGTAGGGGCGCGGGGAACTGCGCGACCAGCCGTCGCGCTCCTGCAGGTCACCACCGGCCCCGATGGGGCAGACGCGTTGTTTCCCGACCACCGGCCGGTGGGGGCTGAGCGCGCAGTTCCCCGCGCCCCTTCGGGGCACTCCGGTGCCTGGCCCGACGCACGCGCAGCGTTAGGCCGGGGTCCAGACGCCGGAGGCCGCCGTACGGGCGGCGTACGCCGCGAAGTCGCGGGGCGGGCGCCCGAGGGCCTGGTGGATGCCGTCGGCAAGACAGGCGTTGCGGCCGTCGAGCACCTCGGTGAAGAGGGCGGTGAGGAGACCGACGAGCTCGGCGGGAAGGCCGTGCTCGGCGAGGAGCGCGGCATAGTCGTCCGCGGGCAGGGAGACGTACCGGATGTCCCGCCCCGTGGCACGGGCAATCTCCGCCGCGGCCTCGCCAAAGCTCAGCAGGCGAGGCCCCGTCACTTCGTAGAGCCGCCCGACGTGCCCCGGCTCGGTGAGCGCGGCCACCACGACCTCGGCCAGATCGTCGAGATCGACGAAGGGCTCCCCCACCTCCCCCGCGGGCAGCGCGATCTCCCCGGCGAGCACCGGCTCCAGCAGATAGTCCTCGCTGAAGTTCTGGCAGAACCAGCTCGACCGCACCACCGTCCAGTCGGCCCCGCTGTCCCGTACCGCCTCCTCGGCGCGCAGCGCCCCCGCCTCGCCGCGACCGGACAGCAGGACCAGACGGCGTACGCCCTGCCGTACCGCGAGCTCCGCGAAGGCCCCGACGTCACCGGCGGCTTCGGGCGCGGCCAGGTCCGGGGAGTAGGCGATGTACGCCGCCGCCGTACCCTCCAGGGCGGGCGCCCAGGTGCCGCGGTCCTCCCACAGGAAGGGCGGGTCACCGGCGCGCGAGCCGATCCTGACGCTCCGGCCGCGCGCGGCCAGTCCCGCGGCGACCCGCCGCCCGCTCTTGCCCGTACCGCCGAGGACCAGGACATCGTCCGTGCTCTTGCTCTTGCTCGTACTCGTGCTCGTTGCGTTCGTCATGCCCTCAAGTCAACGGGCGGCCCGGCGCCCGGACCATGGCCGAAGCGCTCACCCGCATAAGCGGCGCACTCCCGGCGCGCGGCTACCGCCAGGCGGAGCCGGAGAAGTGCTCGCGGGCCAGCGACTCGACGGTCGCCACATCGCCCGCGACCAGCGCTTCGAGGAGTACGGCGTGCTCGGTGGCGTCCGCGACCAGTTCGGCGCGGCGGGTCGGGCGCAGCGGGTGCGGCGGGGCGAGCGGCCACTGCGCGCGCCGGTGCAGTTCGTCGGCGACGGAGACCAGCTGCAGGTTGCCCGACAGCTCCAGCAGGGCGCGGTGGAAGGCGCGGTCGGTCTCGGCGTAGGCGGCCCGGTCGCCGCACGCGGCGGCGTTCACGGTGGCCTCGGCCAGCGGCCGCAGCGCCGCCCACCGGTCGGACGGCACCGTACGGGCCAGCCGCAGCATGACCGGCACTTCGAGCAGCGCCCTGATCTCGGCCAGCTCGGCCAGGTCGCGCGCGGTGCGCTCGGTGATCCGGAAACCGCGGTTGGGCAGCACCTCGACCGCGCCCTCCCGGGTCAGGACCTGCATCGCCTCGCGTACCGGCGTGGCGGACACCCCGTACCGGGCGCCGAGCGCGGGCGCGGAGTGGACGCTGCCCGGCGGCAGCTCCCCGCTGACCAGAGCGGCGCGCAGCGCCCCCAGCACCTGGGCGCGCACCGAGTGCCGCTCGGGCAGCCGCCGCCGCGGAATGTCGGCGGAGGTGCTGTCGGCATGGTCGGGTATGGCGGCGCGCTCCACCGGGTCGGTCCCCTCTCCTGCGCGACCGTCACTCGGGTGGCGCACTGCCGTTAGGTTAAACCCCCACCCGGCCGGATAAGGTAAGCCTTACCTCTCCCGGACGGCTTCTGGACGGTACCCGTATGCCCGTGACCTGCTCCTCGTACGACGACGCGGACGCCGCGGCGGACCCGGCCGCCGGGGATGTCACGAATGTCACGGACGCGACGGACGTCACCGGTGACGCGTACGACCGCCTGGCGGCGCTCTTCCCGGGCCTGCGGGTGGTCACGGCGGCACCGCGGTCGGGAGCGGGCTGGGTGGGGGCGGGCGAACTGGCCGCGGGCGGCGGGACCGTCGACGCCCTCGCGGCGCTCGTCGCCGAGCAGGCGGTACGCGAGCACGGACGGCGCCCCCGCCCCCACGTGGCCGCGACGCTCGCGCTGCACCGCTACACCTGGCCCGCCTGCCTGCTCTTCACGGTGCCCTGGTTCCTCCAGCGGCGGGTGCCGCGGCTGCCGGTGGACGCGGTGTCCTTCCACCGGGCGGGCGGCCGGATGACGGTACGGCCGCGCTCCTTCGCCTGCCTGCCGGACGACCCGGCCGCCGCGCTGCCGGGCGCCCGGGTCGTCCCCGACGAACAGGCCCTGAGGGACGCCCTGCTGGCCGCGCTCACCGAGCATCTGACCCCCGTGCTCGACGGGTTCAGGCCACGGCTGCGGCGCGGGCCGCACGCGATGTGGGGCATGGTGACCGACGAGATCGCCGAAGGGCTGTGGCTCATCGGGCGGTTGGCGGGCGAGGAGCGGCGGGCGGTCGCGGAGCTGTCCGCGCTGCTGCCCGGTGGGACTACGCCGTATGCCGGAGGCGCCCACTTCCGCGAACTGCCCGCATCCGGTGGTCCCGGCGAGACCGCCGCCACCGCGTCCGTCACCCGCGACCGGCTCACCTGCTGCCTGTTCTATACGATCAGCCCCGCGGACGCCTGCGCCGCGTGCCCCCGGACCTGCGCGGCGGCCCGGATCGGGCGGCTGGTCCCGGCCGCCTGAAGATCACGCTACGATCTCGCTCAACTGAGCTGTTCTGGCACGAGAGTTCGAGCAAACCATCCATAGGCGTGCTCTTGGGCCATAACCTCTGCACTCATCCGCGCTCTTCGCAAAGATGTCGGTCGTAAGCCGTCCCGCGGCCCGAGCGCGACGGAAGCGACACGAGGACTCGCACATGACACTTAACGGGATTTCGCTGGACTGGACGCTCTCGGGGGCCCTCGGCCTTGTCGTCCTCGCGGCCTGCGTCGTCGTGCTCCGCAACCGCCGTGGCGACAGCGGCAAGCAGGGCGTGGAGGTCGACTCGTGGGAGCGCTCCGAGGAGCGCCGCCGCCGCAAGGAGGCGATATACGGCAGTGCGTCATACGTCCTGCTCTTCTGCTGCGCCGCGGTGGCCGCCGCGCTCTCCTTCCACGGCCTGGTCGGCTTCGGGCAGGAGAACCTCAACCTGACCGGCGGCTGGGAGTACCTGGTGCCGTTCGGGCTGGACGGTGCGGCGATGTTCTGCTCGGTGCTCGCGGTACGGGAGGCCAGCCACGGCGACGCGGCGCTCGGCTCCCGGCTGCTGGTGTGGATGTTCGCGGGCGCCGCGGCCTGGTTCAACTGGGTGCACGCGCCGCGCGGAGTCGACCACGCGGGCGCCCCGCAGTTCTTCGCCGGGATGTCGCTGTCGGCCGCCGTGCTGTTCGACCGGGCACTGAAGCAGACCCGCCGGGCCGCGCTGCGCGAGCAGGGTCTCGTCCCGCGTCCGCTGCCGCAGATCCGTATGGTCCGCTGGCTGCGCGCGCCGCGCGAGACCTTCGCGGCCTGGTCGCTGATGCTCCTGGAGGGCGTGCGCACCCTGGACGAGGCGGTCGAGGAGGTCCGCGAGGACAAGCGGCAGCGGGAGCAGACCGTGCTGCGCCGCCGCGACCACGACCGACTGGAGCGGGCCCGAGTCAAGGCGCTCAACCGCCAGCACCGCAACTGGCCGCGCGGCGGCGGGCGGGGCGGCCGTCAGGTCGAACTCCCTGCGGGCGGTTCCGCGGCCGGTGGCGGCCCCGCCGCGTCGGAGCCTGCCATAGGGGACGTCCCCGCCGCCGAACTGCCGGTACGCGCCCGCCCGGCGCTGCAGCCGGTACGTGAGGAGGCGGTCCCCTCGGCCTCGGCGTTCACCATCGACCTCACCGCCGAGGACGACACGATGACGCTTCCGCGGCTGGACTCCCTGGAGCGCAAACTGGAGGACCTGGAGCGGCAGTTCGGCTGAGCCCTGGTGCGGCCGGCCTCGCTGATCGATCCCCCCACCTAGGCCGTCGCCACGTCCAGTTCGAACCAGACGACCTTGCCGGTGCCCATGGCGTGCACCCCCCAGGCGTCGGCGAGCACCTCCACCAGCAGCAGGCCGCGCCCGGAGGTGCTCTGGTCGTCCTCGGCGGCGCCGTCGCGCAACCGCGGCCGCCGGGTCACGGTGTCGTGCACCTCGACCCGCAGCCGCATCGCCGACGCCCCGGGGTCGAGGCCGACGACGACCACGGCGCCGTCGCCGGTGTGCTGCAGCGCGTTGGTGACGAGTTCGGTGGTCAGCAGCTCCGCCGTGTCCACCAGTGCGGGTACGCCCCACATCCGCAAGTGCTCCCGCAGCAGCTGGCGTACCTCGGCCACCGCGGGGAGATCGGCGCGCCGTACGGCGTGCCGCAGTTGCCGCCCGGTGATTTCCGTCTGGTCCCCCTGTTCCCCTGCGTCGGGCTCTTCCATCTCCCAGCTCCGGACCGCCGCCGCGAATCTCCGCTCGAACTTCCTGCCGATAGGCATTCCCACCTCAACGGCGTCCAGTCCTCTCCGGCTGATCTCCTGACGCGTTTCGCCGCGCTCGCGATGCGTTGCCTGCCTATGCCTTGCATCAATTCCTCCTGGCATGTGCCAGGAGAACCCCTCCCACCCGCCCACCGCCTCCCGCCCGAGGTCGCGGGCGTACGGCGCCCCTGCGGGGTGCCACCGCCCCACATCCCGCGCATTTCTGGCGGGCGGTCAGAAAGCATGCACTCAGCAGCAATTGATTGCCCATCGGGTAGTTGCCCCGAGAATGCATCCCAATTCCGCCGCCGCCGAATTCGTGCCCCGTAGGGGCGCGGGGAACTGCGCGACCAGCCCTCGACGGGCTGTAGGTCACCACCGGCCCCAATGGGGCAGACGCGTTGTTTCCCGACCACTGGCCGGTGGGCGCGGGCCGCGCAGTTCCCCGCGCCCCTTCGGGGCACGTCCGGTGCCTGGACCACCGCAAGCGCAGCCCGCGTCCCCGCGCCCCCGGCGGGGCACAGGCACCCCGCGGGAGGCGCGTTTTTTGATCGGCGTTGACCTCAACATTTCTCTTTTGCGACCCCCTGATCATGTCCACCTCGTCCCGATTGGCCGAAAAAACGGGATTGTGCCGAGCCGGAAAGATCCAGGATTATCGTCCGTATAGCGAGGGGTGATTGTCTGGTCCTCCGCGGGAACAGGACAGGGGGTCGCGCCGGTGGAAGGTGCCGGACGGAGCGTGCTGGAAGGGGCGTTCGCCCTGCTGGAGGCAGTGGAGCAGGCTGGGGAGGCCGGGTTGACGGCACTCGCCGTGGAAAGTGGGCTCCCGAAATCCAGCGCTCACCGATTACTGGAACAACTGATTGCGCTGGGTGCCGTCGAGCGGTCCGGCGGCGTTTATCGCATGGGGGCACGGGTGTTCCGGCTCGGCCGTACGTGGCAGCCGTATCCGGGGCTGCTCGCCGCCGCCAATGGGCCGATACGGCGCCTTACCGCGGTGACCGGTGCGACCGTGGCGATCTGCGTACTGCGCGAGGGCCGCACGATGGCGGTGGCGGGGGTGCCGGGCGAGATCGCGGAGGTGCTGCCGCTGCGGCCGGGGATGGTCTGGCACTGGTCGGCCGCGGCGGGCAAGGTGCTGGTGGCGGGCGCCGCGCCGGAGCTGCCGATCGGTCCGCTGCCGCCGTCGTGGCGGTGGACGGCCGCGGAGATCCGTGAACAGGGGGCCGCGTTCGACCGGGAGCAACTGGTGCCGGGGGTCTGCTGTGTGGCGGTGCCGCTGTACGGGCCGCGCGGGCAGCCGATCGCGTCCCTGTGCGCGATGGTGCCGCCCGCCCGCGATCTGGCCGCACTCGCCGACGCGCTGACCCGGGTCTCCCGAACCGTCACCGAGGACCTGCGCGGCGGCCGCGCCGCGAGCGGCGACGTACCGCAGCCGTCCCGTACGCCCACCAGTCGCTGAGACTCCGTCAGGGACGCGGCACGTTACGGAGGTTGGAGCGGGCGAGCTGCACCATCTTGCCGACGCCGCCGTCCAGCACCATCTTGCCCATCGACAGCGCGAAGCCGCCGATCTGCTCACCGGTGATCCGCGGCGGGATGGACAGCGCGTGCGGGTCGGTCACCACGTCGACGAGGGCCGGCCCCTTGTGCCGGAAGGCGGCCCGCAGCGCGCCCCGCAACTGCTTGGGCTTCTCCACCCGCACCCCGTAGGCGCCGGCGGCGGTGGCGATCGCGGCGAAGTCGGGGTTGTGGTTGGTGGTGCCGTACGCGGGCAGGCCCTCCACCATCATCTCCAACTCGACCATGCCCAGCGAGGAGTTGTTGAAGAGCACGACCTTCACCGGCAGGTCGTACTGCACCAGCGTGAGGAAGTCGCCCATCAGCATGGTGAATCCGCCGTCGCCCGACATCGACACCACCTGGCGGCGGCGGTCGAGGAACTGCGCGCCGATCGCCTGCGGCAGCGCGTTGGCCATCGAGCCGTGCGTGAACGAACCGATCACCCGGCGCTTGCCGTTGGGCGTGAGATAGCGGGCCGCCCAGACGTTGCACATCCCGGTGTCGACGGTGAAGACGGCGTCGTCCGCCGCCTCCTCGTCCAGCACCGACGCCACGTACTCCGGGTGGATCGGCACATGCTTGTCCACCTTGCGGGTGTACGCCTTGACGACGCCCTCCAGCGCGTCGCTGTGCTTCTTCAGCATCCGGTCGAGGAACGTGCGGTCGGTCCGCTCCCGCACCCTCGGGGTCACACAGCGCAGCGTCTCGCCGACGTCGCCCCACACCGCGAGGTCCAACTTCGAGCGGCGGCCCAGATGTTCGGGCCGCACGTCGACCTGGACGATGGTCACGTCGTCGGGCAGGAAGGCGTTGTACGGGAAGTCGGTGCCGAGCAGGATCAGCAGGTCGCACTCGTGCATCGCCTCGTACGCGGCGCCGTAGCCGAGCAGTCCGCTCATGCCGACGTCGTACGGGTTGTCGAACTGGATCCACTCCTTGCCGCGCAGGGCGTGCCCGACCGGGGACTTCACGCGCTGCGCGAAGGCCATGACCTCGTCGTGCGCGTTCGCGGTGCCGCTGCCGCAGAAGAGCGTGATCCGGCGTGCCCGGTCGACGAGTTCGGTGAGCGCGTCGATCTCCGCGTCACCGGGGCGGACCGTCGGCCGCCGGGTGACCAGGGCGTGCTCGATGCTGCGCTGCGGCGCGGGGTGGGCGGCGATGTCGCCCGGCAGGCTGATCACGCTGACCCCGCCGCGGCCGACCGCGTGCTGGATGGCGGTCTGCAGCACCCGTGGCATCTGGGCGGCGTTGGAGATGAGTTCGCTGTAGTGGCTGCACTCCCGGAAGAGCTGGTCGGGGTGGGTCTCCTGGAAGTAGCCGGTGCCGATCTCACTGCTGGGGATGTGCGAGGCGAGGGCGAGCACCGGGGCCATCGAGCGGTGGGCGTCGTAGAGGCCGTTGATCAGATGCAGGTTGCCGGGGCCGCAGGAGCCCGCGCAGGCGGCGAGGCCGCCGGTGAGCTGGGCCTCGGCGCCGGCCGCGAAGGCGGCCGTCTCCTCGTGGCGTACATGCACCCATTCGAGGGAACGGTTGCGGCGGACGGCGTCCACGACCGGGTTGAGGCTGTCGCCCACCACCCCGTACAGCCGCCGCACGCCCGCGCGCACCAGCACGTCGATGAACTGCTCGGCCACGGTCTGCTTCGCCATCGGCCCGCCCGTCTCGTCGGTGTCTGTCACCCATCTCGCCACGGACCGCGCGGGCACGCATCCGGGGACGTATCCAGGCACGTATCCGGGCCGGACGGACGGTCACGCCTCCCAGACGGTCACCGCCGTACGGTCGTCGGCGTAGCCCTTGACGCGGGTCTGGGCGTCGGCCAGGTAGGCGGCCATGCCGGGCGGGCCGTCGCCCCAGCGGGCGGCGAGATGGGTGGCGAGGGCGGGCTCGCCGCGCAGCGGTTCCGCCAGGCCGCCGCTGCACATCACCAGGCCGTCACCCGGCTGGGCGACCGAGGCGCGGAAGCGGAACGGCGCGGCGGTCTCGTCGGGTGCCAGGTCCAGGTCCTGCCACTGGCCGTCCCTGATCCGGAACAGGCCGCCGTCGCCGACGCCGAAGAACAGCCGGATCCGGCACTCGGGGTCGACCGGCAGCAGCAGGCAGCGCAGGGAGGCGGTGTACGTGCCCTCGTCCAGGCCGAGGTCCTCGCCGCGGGCCCGCAGCCGTCCGTAGCAGCGGTCGGTCAGCCGGTGCAGACCGGATTTGAGCGAGCCGCGGCGGGCGGCGCGCAGGTCGTCGGAGAGGCGGTTGCGGCTGCGGCCGACGGCGCCCGCGATCCAGCGCACCGCGTCCTGCGCCGCCCGGTGCGCGTCGTCGGAGGCGCGGGCGCCGCTCGCCATCGCCACCAGCAGCAGCGCTTCGTCCCCGGTGCCGAAGCGCGCGGTGAGCAGGGCGTCCCTGCGCGGCTGGCCCCGGAAGCGCGCCGAGTCGCCGCGCACCGAGACCGAACGCAGCGTCATGCTGCCGTAGTGCGCGCCGTCCACCACGGTGTCCGCCACCAGCGCGCCCAGGTCGTCCGGATCGGCCTCCGGCCACGCGGTCGGCTCCGCCGCATACGTCGGCGGTCCCCCGCCGACCACCCCGGGCTCCGCCACCTCCTCCTCGTCCGCGGCCACCCACCCGGGCGGCAACTCCGGCGCCCACCGCACATCCCCCTCCGCGAACGCCGTCTTCCCCCATGCCTCCCCACTCCCGGGCCGCCCAGCCCCCCACCCCTCGCCGGCGGCACGCTCGGAGGCAGGGCCCGCCTCACCCCCGGCGAGCGTCGGCTCAGGCACCTCCGGGGCCGACCCGGGCTCCGGGGCCGACTCCGCGGCGGGTCGCGGCTGCGGGAAGGGTGCGGCGGGCTCGGGGGGCTCCGGCGACTCCGGCGGCTCCGCGAAAGTGGGCGGCACCGTCCACGCGTCCCACGGCGCCGCGACAGCCGGACCGGTCGCCGTCTGCTCCGTCGCCTCCGTCTGCTCCTGTGGCATCGGCGGCTCGGCGAAAGTAGGCGTCGCCGTCCACGCGTCCCACGGCGCGGCAGGCGCCGGAGCCGAAGGCGCCGTCGGCGCGACTCGCCCAACGGGGGGCCACGAAGTCTCCGCAGCGACAGGCGACTCGACGGCTTCGGGAGCCTCCCCCACCGCGGGCGGCACTACGGGTGCTGTCCCGGACTCGCCGCCCTCGGCATCCTGCGGCGCGGACTCGGGGGCTTCCCGGGGACCGGACGACGCTACGGGAGCCGGATCCGGCTCCCGGTCCTCCGCCTCCCGCGGCGGGCGTGCCGTGAACGGCCATTGCGGGAACGTCGAATCCTCTCCCCGCCCAGGCGGCACTACGGGAGCCGGATCCGGCTCTGGGCCTTCCGCGCTCCCTGGCACAGGCCCCGCAACCGGCGGCGCAACGGGCTCCCCGCGGTTCTCCGAAGCCTGCGGCAAGGCAGGTTCGCGACTCGGGCGAGGTGCGGCCAGGAACGGCCAGTTCGCGGACTCCGTGTCCTCCTCAACGCCCGGCGAGGGTGCGGGGGTTGCATCCCGCGGGGCACGCGGCGGGGCGGGCAGCCCAGCGGGCTGCGAGGGCGCGGCGGCGCGCGGCGCGGGCTCCTGGTCCTCCGCGGCCCGCGGGGCGGGCACCTCATCCGGCGCGCTCGCCGCGGGCGGCGGAGGCGGGGAGGGGCGGGTCGGTTGGGGCCAGGTGGACGGGGGGCGAGGGGCGGTCGGGCGGCGGAGCTTGAGGGTGTCGGCGGCCGGTGGGGGCGGGGGTGGGGAGACGGCGTTGAGGGCCGAGTCGAAGTGCGCGTCGATCGAGTCGGGCGTCACGGAGCCCGCGGCGGCGCCGGACGCGTCGTCGTCGTACAACTGCCCCCACCAGTCGTCCTCTTGGTCGTGGTGGCTGTGGTGCGAGTCCCCCTGCTGGCTCATGCCCTTATTGTCCACCGCGCGGGCCACCGGGAAACGTGGAACCGCCGGGCGGCCCCACCCCCACAGACGGGGCCGCCCGGCGGACCCCCCTCCGGTTCGCCGCGCGTGCCGCCGACTGCCGCGCGGCCCGGGCGCGTGGCCCGGCCCCCCCTTTCATCCGTACTGACGCGAGTGATCGTGAATACGGTGTCGATCACCCTGGCAGAGAGCCCCGCAAGGAAGGGAGGATGGCGGCGGCGGAAAACCGCCGTGGCTCATTTCCGCCATCGCAGGGAGGGGCTCCGTGCTCGGTGCCATCGGACTGGACGAGGTGCAGGAGAACGCCTACCGGGCGCTGGTCGGCCTGGGCGCGGCCGAGGTGGGTGATCTGTCGCACCGGCTCGGCCTGTCGGAGGACGATGCGGGCCGGGTGCTGCGACGGCTGGCCGCGCACGGGCTGGTCGCGCAGTCGTCGGCCCGCCCGGGCCGGTGGGTCGCGGCGCCCCCGGGCGTCGCGCTGTCCGCGCTGCTGACCCGGCAGCGGTACGAGCTGGAGCAGGCCGAGCTGGCGGCGGCCGTACTGACCGAGGAGTTCCGGGCGGAGGCCACCGAGCCCGCCGTGCACGACCTGGTCGAGGTGGTGACCGGTGCCCACGCGGTGGCGCAGCGCTTCCTGCAGTTGCAGTTCGGCGCGGAGAGCGAGGTCTGCGCCCTGGTCACGGACAAACCGGTGGCCATCACGGGCACCGAGAACGACGCCGAGCGGGACGCCGCCCGCAGGGGCGTGAGCTACCGCGTCGTCCTGGAGCGCTCGGTGGTGGCCGGCCCCAACGGCTTCGCCGAGGTCTCCGACGCGCTCGGCAGGGACGAGCAGGTCCGGGTGGTGGACCGGGTGCCGACCAAGCTGGTGGTGGCCGACCGGTCGACGGCGATGGTGCCGCTGACCCGCCGCCTCGCCGAGCCCGCCGCGCTGGTGGTGCACGCCAGCGGTCTGCTGGAGTCGCTGATGGGGCTGTTCGAGGCGGTGTGGCGGGAGGGGATGCCGCTGAGCCTGGACGCGGCGGGGGCGCTCGCCGAGGAACCGCCCGGTCAGCCGGACGGTACGGACCTGCGGATCCTGTCCCTGCTGCTGGCCGGGCTGACCGACGCCTCGGTGGCCAAACAGCTCGATCTGGGGCTGCGGACCGTGCAGCGCCGGGTCAAACGGCTGATGGAGATGACCGGCGTCACCACCCGTCTGCAGCTCGGCTGGCACGCGTACGAGCGCGGCTGGGTGGCCCGTACCGAGGACTGACCCGGCCCCTTCCCCGGCGGAGACCCGGCCGAGACCCGGCCGAGGCCCGGCCACGCCTGGGCGAAACCCGGCGGATACCGGGCGGCGGCCCCGGCCGGATTCGGGCAGGCTGGGACGCATGGGGACCGCACAGGTGGGCCTGATCGGCGCGGTGATGCTGCTCGGCCTGGTCGGCGTGCCCGCCCCCGGCGTACCCGGGACGCTGCTGTGCTGGGCGGCCGTGCTCTGGTGGGCGACCCAGGAGCACACCAGCCTGACCTGGGGTGTGCTCGCGGCGTCGACCGGTCTGCTGGCGGTCGTCCAGGTCGTCGTGTGGCTGATGCCCGCCCGGCGGATCCGCGACTCGGGCGTCACGTACCACACGGTGGTCAACGCGGGCGCGGTCGCCATCGCGGGCTTCTTCCTCGTCCCGGTGATCGGCGGGGTCCTCGGCTTCGTCGGCACCCTGTACTTCACCGAGCGGGTACGGCTGGGCGGCGGCCACCGTACGGCCTGGGCCGCGACCCGCCGGGCGATGCGCGCGGTGGGCGGGTCGGTGCTGGTGGAGCTGATGGGCTGCCTGATGGTGGCCGGGGCGTGGCTGGGAGCGGTGATCGCGGGCTGAAGCGGCCGGCACGCGGCAGGCGGGCCGTACCGGGTCCTGCGACGTAGGACCCGGGGACCAGGGCCCTCCGCCCGGGCCGGGCCCAGCGCCCGATGCACCGTGATGACCATGGTGTGAGGGTGGACGTATGACGACGACGCAGCGCAGGACCGTACTGACCGAGGCCGAGCTGGCGTATCTGCGCGGCCAGCGGCTGGGACGGCTGGCGACCGTCGACGGGCACGGCCGCCCGCAGGCGAACCCGGTCGGCTTCTTCCTCAACGACGACGGCACCGTCGACATCGGCGGCTGGTCGATGGGCACCACCAAGAAGTGGCGGAACATCGCCGCCAACCCGAATGTCTCCCTGGTGGTGGACGACCTCAAGAGCGTCGACCCGTGGCAGGTGCGCGGGGTGGAGATCCGCGGCACCGCCGAGCAGGTCGTCGAGGACCACGGCCGGGGCGCCCACATGAGCCGTGAGCTGATCCGGATCCGGCCCTACGCGATCATCGGCTGGGGCCTGGCGCAGTAGCGCCCGCCCGGCGCGGCACCGGCGGACCCGGGCGCGAGCGGCGGCGGGCACGGGCGCGACGGGTACCCAGCACGGGCCCAGCCCGGGCCCCGCACGGGCCCCGCGCGGACGGACACAGAGAGCGCTCTCACACAGCACCGGATCACCCGATACGCTGGGCGCACAACCGGCCACCGGTTTTCTGTTATTTCCGCGCGAAGGAGCCCTCCGTTGTCCGACCCGACCATGGCCGCGCGCCCCACGCTCGAGGAGGTCGCCGCGCGGGCCGGGGTCTCCCGGGCCACCGCGTCACGGGTGGTCAACGGCAGCGAGGGCGTGCGCGCACCGCTGGTCGAGCGGGTCAGGAAGGCCGTGGAAGAGCTGGGTTATGTGCCCAACCAGGCGGCCAGGACCCTGGTGACGCGGCGCAACGACGCGATCGCGGTGGTGGTCGCGGAGCCGGAGACGCGGTTCTTCACCGACCCGTTCTTCGCCCAGCAGGTGCGCGGGATCAGCAAGGAGCTGACCGCGCACGACAACCAGCTGGTGCTGCTGCTGACCGAAGGCGTGGCCGATTACGAGCGGGTCGGCCGCTATCTGGCGGGCGGGCACGTCGACGGCGCGCTGATCTTCTCGCTGCACACCGACGACTCGCTGCCCGTACTCGCCCGCAAGGCGGGGGTGCCCACGGTGATCGGCGGCAGGCCCGGCTGGAGCGACGGCGACAGCGGGCACAGCACGTTGTACGTGGACTGCGACAACCGGGGCGGCGCGCGGGACGCGGTAAGGCATCTGCTCGGGATCGGGCGGCGCCGGATCGCCCATATCGCGGGGCCACTTGACCAGACCGCCTCGGTGGACCGGCTGGACGGCTTCCGTGACGTGCTGCCGGAGAACGACCCCCGGCTGATCGCCGAGGGCGACTTCACCCCCGAGGGCGGGGCGCGGGCGATGGCCGAACTCCTGGAGCGCTGCCCCGACCTGGACGCCGTCTTCGCCGCCTCCGACGTCATGGCCTCCGGCGCCCTGCGCGTGCTGCGCACCGCCGGCCGCCGCGTCCCCGACGACGTCGCCGTCGTCGGCTTCGACGACATGGTCTCCGTCGCCGAATGGACCGACCCGCCCCTGAC